>NZ_JBSHAW010000053.1:0-48455 GCF_053611685.1 Streptomyces sp. NPDC054786
AGGTGAGCCGGGCGGTCTTGTGGCGTGAGAGATGGTCCTTGCGGCCGTCGTGGTCGAGCTGCGCCAGCAGACATTTGCCGACCGCGCTGGCATGCACCGTGCGGTGGAACTCCGCCCACTCGTTGACCTTGGGGGCCAGCGGTCCGTCCGCGTAGTGCAGGATCTTCACCTCGCCGTCGATGTACCGGCTGATGTAGACCGCCGCGCCGACCGAGTCGCGCAGGTGGTCGAGGGTGAGCTGCAGCTTTTCGCGCAGGGCCTGGTCGCGGTCGCCGCCCGTTCCCAGGAGCAGGAGCGATTCGCCGACGACGTACGCCCCGTCGGTGACCTGCTCGACATAGCCCTCGCGCCGGAGCATCGACAGCATGTGGGCGAGCTGGCCCGGGGACAGGCTCGTTTCGCGGGCGATCTGCGCATCGGTCACGCCATCGGCGTGCCTGGAGATCGTTTCGAGCACGCGAAGGGCGTACTGCACCGAATGGAACGGCGCGGTCGGCTCGGGCTTCAGCGCCACGGTGTCCCCCTAGCAGGTTGTTACCGCTTGCGTCAGGACCGTCGTTGGTGGTCCCGGCCGGCGCTTGGGCGGCCGATCCCGGATAACGGCGTGCTCTCACGATAGCGGTCAACGGCCCTCGACGGAGGGGGTCTTGACTGAAAAGAGTCGTGCCCGGCGTTTCTGTACTGGGGCTTGAGACTTTGGCATATGCCAAGGTCATGAGGCTCCGGATGGCCCGGCACTTTGCGCCGCGCCGCACCGGGATGCCCTGGTGCGGCGCGGGGGAGGGCCCGGGGAGGGTGCGGAACCGGCCACATCGGTGGCCGGTTCCGCGAGGCGACGTCCGTTCAGGACGTCTGCATCATCTTCTCGCCGCTGGTGCCCTTCAGTTTGCTGCCCTTCCACTTGGAGACGTACCAGAGGAAGACATGGCCCTCGGCCATCTTGCGGTCGAAGTTGCAGACCTTCCAGCCGCCTTTGTAGTTGCCGTAGCAGCGGAATCCGGGCTGGCCCTTGCTGTTGACCGAACCGCGCACCTCGATGCGCATACCGTCGCGGGCCTTGTCACGGAGCCAGACCCGGTCGCCCTTCTTCTTGAAGCAGGCCACGCCCGCCGTCTTGCGGCCGTTGTTGATGAAGTTGCAGCCGCCGTCGAGCTTGGGGGACTTCTTGGTGGCCCTTGCCTTCTGGCTGTGCACCGTTTTCTTGGTGTGCACGGTCTGCTGCGCAGAGGCGGAACCCGCGAAGGATCCGGCCAGGGTGGTGGCGGCGAGAGCGGCCACCGCGCCACGCGCGATCATGGAGCGCATACGCATCTGCCTTTGCTGGTCGTGGGCGTGATGAGGCCTCGGCGGACCGAGGCCGGTGAGCGTGCGGGACGCGGTCCGGCTCAGCCGCGAAGCGCCTTGCTCCACACGCTCTTGTGCTTTCCGGAGCCCCAGGCGCCGGTGACCTTGGTGCGCCACTTCTGGATGGGCATATCGTCCTTGACGGCCCTGGTGGCGACGAAACAAGTCTTCTTGTGGTTACCGCACTTGGCCTTCGCCACCTTCTTCTTGCCCTTGTAGAGGGTGACGACGAGCTTCGTGTAGGCGGGCTTGTAGTTGCACTCGATCGCGCCGTTGCCGAACTTGTCGGTCTTCCGGTCGACGCGGTCGGTATAGGCGGAGACCTTGCAGGTCTTCTTCAGCACGGCGGGGCCGTGATCGGCGGCCGCCGTAGCGGGGGAAGCCATTCCCGTCGTACCGAGAATGCTCACGGCCGCCGCACCCACCAAAAGTGCGCGGGATGCCTTGTGTACGCGCATGCTGCCTCCCGTTCGAATGTCTTCATGAAGCGAAAGACGCCGTCCGGCCGCGGGTATGTCAGGAGTCCGGAAAGGCGTCCCCGCCGGTGAATCGCCTCATAGTCTTGAGGAATCCGGCGGGGCGGCCAATGTCAGGTTGATGTCAGTTCGCTGACGGTTGCCGACCCTCATGGGCGATCCGCAGACCGTAACCGCGGACGGACTCGATCCCGACGTCGACACCGGCCCTTTCCAGCTTCCGGCGCAGCCGTCGTACGGCGCTGTGAATCACCGTGGTGTCCACTCCGCAGGACGCTCCCCAGACGTCCTGGACGAGTTCCTGGAAGGAGGCCACGCTGCCGCCGTGCCGGGCGAGGCAGCGCAGCAGGCCGATCTCCTGTGCGGTCAGCTCCAGCGGTGCGCCGCACCACAGCGCCCGCTGCTCCTGCGGCCGGATCTCCAGCCGGCCCACCCGCAGCGGGTCCGGCCGCGGGGTGTCCGCGGCGGACGCGCCGGACGGCTCGCCGTCCATCAGGCGTCTGGCCTGGTCGAGATCGCGGACGAGCAGGACCGGGAGATTGCTGTGCAGCAGTTCGTTGAGCTGCTCGATGTCGTCGACGGTGTCCGCGACGACGACGGCGTAGGCGTCCTGGTGCCGAAGCGGCGGTTCCTGAGTATGCACGCGCATCAGCTCCTCAGGGATGTACCAGGAGGGAAAACGCGCCGTGCCGGGCGCGCCTTTCTGACTGTTTTCCGGAATGCGCTGACTCCGTGGCAAAAAATGAGACGTTCACGTCTCCACTGTCCTTCCCATGGAAAAGGGACCCCGTTGTTGTGCTCGCGGACAGAATTCTGTGGCGTGAAACCTGAGGTACGACACCTGCGGTGGGCACCCGGTCAAGACACCCGGTACGGCCCGACTCCGCGCCCCCACCCTGGTCATGAGGTGGTGTCAGGCGCGTCCGCAGACCGTACACAGACGGTAGACCGTAGACCTGATTTCAGCCATGGGTCATCGACTTGAGGAACTGTTGAGCATGCGGCGGGCGGGCGGGCCGGCCGCGTGCGGGATTCCCCGCATCCCGCCCAGGGGTGCGGGGCGATATTCCGGAATTTGGCCGCGATGGTGCCGGTATGCGGAAATGAGAAAGGGTGGTGCATCCCCCGGAGGGGAGGCACCACCCGGACTCGGCGTCTAGCGGCCGCGGTTCACAGCACGGCGCTCAGGAATTCCCGGGTGCGCTCGTGCTCCGGCTCCGTGAAGATCTTTTCCGGAGAACCGGATTCGATGACCCGGCCCGCGTCGAACATCAGGACGTCGTCGGAGATGTCCCGGGCGAAGTTCATCTCGTGGGTGACGCAGAGCATGGTGATGTCCGTGGTGTGCGCGATGTCCCGCAGGACGTCCAGCACCCCGGCCACCAGCTCCGGGTCGAGCGCGGAGGTCACCTCGTCCAGCAGCAGCACCTGCGGGCGCATCGCCAGCGCCCGGGCGATGGCGACCCGCTGCTGCTGGCCGCCGGAGAGCTGGGTGGGGTACTTGTCGAGATGCTCGGTCAGGCCCACCAGGTCGAGGAGTTCGCGGGCGCGCTCCTCGGCGGCGTCCTTGTCCAGCCCCAGGACGTGCACCGGCGCCTCGGTGATGTTCCGCAGCACCTTCATGTTCGGGAAGAGATTGAACTGCTGGAACACCATGCCGATGTTCTTGCGGACCTCCCGGACGTGCTTCTCCCCGGCCGGGACGAGCTTGCCGGCCTTCTCCTCGTGCGTCAGATACTCGCCGCCGACCTTGATGGTGCCCTCGTCCGGCTTCAGCAGCGTCATCAGCAGCCGCAGAATCGTGGTCTTGCCGGACCCGGACGGGCCGATGAGGGTGACGTGCTTGCCCGACGAGACGGTGAAGTCCAGGGAGTCCAGAACGGTGTTGGTTCCGAACCGCTTGGTGACCTTGTCGAAGCGGATCAGCTCGGTGCCGTCCACCGCCGGGTTGGCCGTTTCTTTTGCGGGGGTGCTGTCAGCGGACAAGACGACGCTCCAGGGCTCGCAGGAGGAGAGAAGTGGGGTAGGAGATGACCACGAAGAGGATGCCGACGATGGTGATCGGCTCCAGGTAGTCGAAGGTGGTGGCGCTGATGCTGTTCGCCTGGAAGAGCATGTCGGCGACGGTGATACCGGCCAGCAGCGGCGTGTCCTTGAACATCGCGATGACGTAGTTGCCCAGCGCGGGCACCACCCGGCGGAACGCCTGCGGCAGGATCACCGCGGTCCAGGTGCGCCGGCGCGGCAGGTTCAGCGCCGTGGCGGCCTCCCACTGGCCGGGCGGCACACCCTCGATACCGGCGCGGTAGACCTCGGAGGTGTACGTCGAGTAGTGCAGGCCCAGGCCGATGACGCCCGTGGTCAGCGGCGAGAAGGCCAGCCCCCAGCCCGGCAGGACGAAGAACAGGAAGAACAGCTGCACCAGCAGCGGGGTGTTGCGGATGAACTCGACGAAGATGCTGACCGGCCAGGTCACCCAGCGGCTGCGCGAGCGCAGGGCCAGCGCCCACACCAGCCCGAGCGCGAAGGACACCAGCGAGCCGTAGATCGTTGCCTGGACGGTGATCCACAGCCCTTTGAGGATGTCGGGCATGATCTCGCCGACGTAGCTCCATGACCAGTTGTTCACGGCTTTCCTCCGGTGGCCAGCGCCTCGGGGCCCTGCTTCTCGACGGGCAGTTTGCGGGAGAACCAGCCCTCACCCTTGGGGACCGCCCGGCCGATCGAGGCCTTGGCGCGGCGCTCCAGCACCCGCATGATCCGGGTCATCACGAACGCGACCGCGAAGTACAGGACGAGGATGATTCCGTAGATCTGGGCGCTCTCGCCCGTCGACAGCCGGGCCAGCTTGGCCTGGAAGGTGAGTTCGCCGATGGACAGCAGCGACGCCAGCGCGGTGCCCTTGAGCAGCTCGATCAGCAGGTTGTTGAAGGGCGGCATCATCTCGGGCACGGCTTGCGGGAGTATCACCTTCCGCAGCCGCTGCCAGGGCGTGAAGCTCAGCGCGATGGCCGCCTCACGCTGGGCGGGTGCCACCGCCTGGACGGCGCCACGGACGATCTCGGAGCCGTACGCGCCGTACGACAGGCCCAGCGCCAGGGTGCCCGCCCAGATACCGACCAGCTGCCAGCCCAGCAGCGGCAGCGCGAAGAACAGCCAGAACATCAGCACCAGGGCCGAGGTGCCGCGGAAGAACTCCACATAGACACCGGACAGGAAGCGGATGATCCAGAACCGTGAGGTGCGCGCCAGGCCGATACCGAAGGCGACGGTGGCGGCCAGGGCGGCGCTGTAGATCATCAACTGGACGGTGATCCACAGCCCTTTGAAGAAGAGTTCCCACAGAGCGCCGGTCACTTTTTACAGAGCTCCTTCGCCGTGAGGTCGGTCTGGAACTCCTTGGTGAAGCCGTACGGCTTGGCGATACGCAGGAGTTCGCCGCTCTTCTTCATCTTCTGCAGCTCGTGGTTGAAGGCGTCCCGCAGCTTGGTCTCGCCGATCCGGAAGCCGTAGCCGCCGCCGTCGCGCTGGGGTTTCCCGTCGACCTCCGGCGTGAACGGCTCGGTCATCTCCACCTTGGGGTGCTTACCGGTCTTCAGCGCCTCGATCATGGTCAGCGCCGTACCGGCGAAGGCGTCGATACGGCCCGCTTCCAGGGCCTCCATGCCGGCGATCTGGTCGCCGTAGGTCTGGATCGTGCCCTTCTTGACGCCGTTGCCGACCGCGTAGTCGATCTCGGCATAGCCGATGCCGGAGCCCATCCGGTAGTGACCCTTGGCGATGTCCGCATAGGAGTGGATTTTCTTCGGGTTGCCCTTGAGTACGAGAAAGGCGTCCTTGTTCTCGTAATCCGGGTCGGAGAAGAGGACGGCCGCACAGCGGGCCTTGTTGATGAACATGCCCGCGACGATCACGTCGTACTGGAAGGAATGCAGGCCTGGCACCAGTGCACCGAATTCGACCGGTACCGGCTCGAAGTTCTTGATGCCCAGCCGCCGGAAGATCGTCTTGGCGACGGCGGGGGCCTCGCCGGTCAACTCGCCCTTGCTGTTGATGGAGGCGTAGGGCGGTTCGCTGGCGATTCCCATGCGGACGGTGCCCTTTTTCCGCAGGTCGTCGAGGAGATGCCCGCCGCCTGTCGCGCCGGAGACATCGACCTGGGAGCAGCCCGAGGCCGTTCCCACCGCACCCGCTGCGCCGAGCGCCGCTACCCCCGCGAGCAGCGAGCGGCGGCGAATGCCGCTTGCCAATTTTCTCTTGATCATTTTGGTGTTCTCCTGTGGTGGAGCCATGGGCGCGCGACTACCCGAACGCCTGGCACATATGCCGATCGTTTCCGGCCCTTGATGCAACCGCCTCGGACTTGTTCCGTACGCCGGTATTGCCCACCTACGATCGGGGCATGACCGATCGCTTCATCGAAGTCTCCCTGGACAAGCGCGGCGTGAGCTGCACGGCCAAGTTGCTCGACGACCGCGCGCCGATCACCTGCAACGCCGTATGGGATGCCCTCCCGCTAGGCGCCGACGTCTATCACGCCAAATACGCCCGCAACGAGATCTACGCCCTGCTTGCGCCGTTCGCTCCTGAGGAGCCGCCGCTGGAGAATCCGACGATCACCCCGATCCCCGGCGATCTGTGTTACTTCACCTTCACCGACACCCAACTGGGGACGAAGTCCTACGGTTACGAGACCCAGGCCCAGCACCAGGGCCGCACCACCGTCGTGGACCTCGCGCTGTTCTACGAGCGCAACAATCTACTGATCAACGGTGACGCGGGCTGGGTGCCGGGCATCGTGTGGGGCAGTGTCGTCGACGGCCTGGACCGGATGGCCGATGCCTGTCAGGACCTGTGGCGGGCCGGAGCCCTGGGGGAGACCCTCAACTTCCGGCGGGCCTAGGACACACCCTGGGCCGTCCGCGCCGGCCCGTCGCCCGCCCCCACGGGCCGGCGACGGACCGGCGCGGTCACCCCTTGGCGGCCGCAGGCGCGGGGATCTCCGCGGTCCCCGCCTCGTAAAGGGCGTGCGCGGCGCGCAGCACCAGCGCGTCCGCGTGCCGCGCACCGACCAGCTGGACGCCGATCGGCATCCCGTCACCGTCCACCCCGCAGGGCACCGTCGCGGCCGGCTGCTGGGTGAGGTTGAACGGGTAGGTGAACGGCGTCCAGCCCGTCCAGCGGGTGTGGCCGGACCCGGACGGGACCTCGACGCCCGCCTCGAACGCGGTGATCGGCTCGGTCGGGGTCACCAACAGGTCATAGGCGCTGTGGAAGCGGCCCATGGCCTGACCGAGCGCCATCCGCGTATCGACCGCGGTCAGATAGTCCAGCGCGCTGTACCGGGCGCCCTGCTCGCAGACCTCCTGGAGCCCCGGGTCGAGCAGCGCCCGCTCCGCGTCGTCCAGATGCTGCACCACCCGGGCCGCGCCGCTGAACCACAGCGTGTGGAAGGCCTCCACCGGGTCCGCGATGCCCGGGTCGATCTCCTCGACGGACGCGCCGAGCCCGGCGAGCGTGTCGACGGCCCTCCGGACCGCGGCGGCGATCTCCGGGGCCACCGGCACATCCCAGCCGAGTGACGGGCTGTAGGCCACCCGCAGCCCCGAGACCGGACCCGCCAGCGCCTCCCGGAACGAGCCGGCGGCCGGAGCGAGCTGGGACCAGTCCCGCCAGTCCGCGCCGCCGATCACCTCCATCATCAACGCCGCGTCCGCCGCGTCCCGGGTCATCGGCCCGACATGCGCCAGCGTCCCGAACGGGCTCGCCGGATACAGCGGCACCCGCCCGTAGGTCGCCTTGAGGGCGAAGATCCCGCAGAACGACGCCGGGATACGGACCGAGCCGCCGCCGTCCGTGCCCAGGCTCAGCGGACCGGCGCCCAGCGCCACCGCCGCCGCACTGCCGCCGCTGGAGCCGCCCGCGGTGCGCCCCGGGTCGTACGGATTGCCCGTCACCCCGTGCCGTGGACTGTCGGTGACGCCCTTCCAGCCGAACTCCGGCGTGGTGGTCTTGCCGATGAACACCGCCCCCGACTCCCGCAGCCGGGCGACCGACGGGGCGTCCTCCTCCCATGGGCCCTCGGCCCGCACCGTCCGCGAACCGCGCAGCGTCGGGACGCCCCGGGTGAGGATCAGATCCTTGACGGTGACGGGCACCCCGTCCACCGGCCCGGCCGGTTCCCCGGCCCGCCAGCGCTCCGCCGACTCCTTGGCGCCCGACAGCGCCTCGTCCGCGTCGATCCGGGTGAAGCAGTTCGTCGCGGCCTGTGCGGCCTCGGCGCGTTCCAGTACCGCCCGGGTCGCCTCGACGGGGGAGAATTCGCCGGCCGCGTACCCGGCCGTGAGCCGGGTGGCGGTGAGGTCGGCGAGGTGGGTCGGTTCGGTGGTCATGCGTCCTCCGAGCGTTGGCCGCCCCGGGCGGGACGGCGGCGGGGTCGCCGCTGCCGTGGACGGCAGCCGGCGCCGTCACTGCACCGGTACGTACCCGAGCCGCTTGTCGACGAGGTTGTGCAGCGGCTTGCCGGCCGACCACTGGTCGAAGTTGTCCTGGAACTGCTCGGCGAGGGCGTCCCGCCAGCCCAGGGTGTCGCCGCTCATGTGGGGCGAGACGATCAGATGCGGGACGTCCCACAGCGGGCTGTCCGCGGCGACCGGCTCCTGCTCGAAGACGTCCAGTGCCGCCGCCGCGATCCGCCACTCGCGCAGCGCCGCGATCAGCGCGTCCTCGACGACCAGCTGCCCGCGCCCGACGTTGATGAACCGGGCCCGCGGCGGCATCCGGGAGAACGCGGCCTTGTCGAACAGGCCGCGGGTGGCGTCGGTCAGGGGCGCCGCGCAGACCACCCAATCCGCCTGGGCCAACAGGCCGTTCAGCGCATCACTCGCGTGTACGAGGCCGAATTGCGGGTCGCCCGAGCGCTCCCGGCGGCCGACCAGATCGACTTTGACACCCAGTGCCAGGAGGGTGGTGCCGATGGCCCGGCCGATCGGTCCGGAGCCCACCACGACGGCCCGGCTGCCGGCCAGCCGCAGGGTCTCGCGGTGCTGCCAGCGCCGCTGCCGCTGCAGCTCCCAACTTCCGTAGAAGTCCTTGGCCATGGCGATCACCAGCCCGGCCACATACTCTGCGATCGGTTGCTCGAAGACGCCACGGGCGTTGGTCACCAAGGTGTCGTCGGCGATCAGCGCCGGGCACAGCAGCTGATCCACACCCGCGCTCGCGGTGTGCACCCAGCGAGGCCTGGGGCCCTTCTCCGGCCAGGCTCTGCGGATCGCATCGGAGGTGAAATCCCAGGCCAACAGCACATCGGCGGTGGGGAGTCGGTCAGCGAGCGAGTCCTCATCGGTGAAGATCACCCGCGCCCGGCCGGTGAGCCGGTCGAGCTTCGGCGGCGGGTCGGAACCGAGGACGAGGACGGTGCTTTTGGACATAGCCAGAAACCGTTCTGAAACATGAGTCCCTTTCCATGGAAAGGGGCGCCGACAGATGCCTGAGATGCGAGGATTGACCACGCTAAGAAGTCGTATCTACCGTGTCAACAACGGCACTGTCCCGACGTCCCGGCTTGATCCGGCTGCACCTCATCCCCGGCCACTGGCCTGGCCATTCCAGCCCTTCGTTTCTTCTAGGGGCCTTCATGGACGTCTCTTTTCTGGGTGGCCCACAGCCGCAGCTCGGCGTGGGTGTCGTCGCTCCCTTCGACTTCGCTCTCGACCGGGAGCTGTGGCGGTGGGTCCCCGACGACGTGTCCCTCCACCTCACCCGCACCCCTTTTGTGCCCGTCGAGGTCAGCCTCGATCTGGCCCGTCTGGTCAGCGAGCACGAAACGCTGCATGCCGCCGTCCAGGCGCTGTGTGCGGTATCACCGCAGGTCATCTCCTATGCCTGCACGTCCGGCAGCTTTGTCGCCGGGGTGGCTGGCGAACGAGCCATGTGCGCCGCCATGGCCCAGGCGGGGGAGGTTCCCTCCCTCACGACATCGGGCGCACTGATCGAAGCGCTGCGCGAGATCGGCGCACGGCGCATCGCCGTGGTCACGCCCTACACGAAATCGGTCACCGACTCCCTGGAGGACTACCTGGGTGAAGCGGGCATCACGGTCACCGGTCGCGCCTACCTCGGGCTGACCCGGCACATCTGGAAGGTGCCCTACCGCGACGTCGTCGACATGGCCCGCGCGGCCGTGGTCGGCTCCGCCGATGCCCTCTTCATCAGCTGCACGAATCTGCCGACCTACGACGTCATCCCGCAGCTGGAGGCCGAGCTGCGGATGCCGGTACTGTCCGCCAACCAGGTCACGATGTGGGCCGCACTGCGCGCCATCGGTGTCCAGGCGGTGGGCCCGTACCAGGCGCTGCTCGACCCGGTGGCGCGCCGCGGCCCGGCCGCGATGACCGGATCGGAACCGGAAGAACCGGGAGCAGGGCTGCCGGAGGCGACCCCCGAGGCCGCCTTCGCCGCATCCCCCGCGCCCTTGGACGGGGAGGCCCTCGACGGCCTGGAACCCCCGCCCTATCCGCCCGAGGACACCGGAGGTCTGCCCCCGGTGTGAGGCCGGTTCTCCCCGGCCCCCGCCCCGGATGCTGCCGGCGTCACCCCACGCGCCGGCAGCGCCCCTTCCGCACCTCACCGCACCACCCGTGAACGCACCCGCACCCACGAACACCCCTGCACCCGCAGTCGTACACGCAAGGGAGACCTGCATGGCATCGGTCGGCTTCCTCTACCCCGGCTACTCCGCGGAGGACGACTACCCCCGGCTCGAAACACTCCTGGGCGGCGCGGTCCGCCTGCCGCTCGTGCACACCGACATCGGCGAGGACGCCCACCGGGTCGACGCGCTGCTGGAGATGGGCTCCGCCGCGCGGCTGGCGGCCGGCGTCGACGATCTCAAGGCGCGCGGCGCCGAGGCGGTCGTCTGGGCCTGCACGAGCGCCAGCTTCGTGTTCGGCTGGGAGGGCGCCCACGAACAGGTCCGGGAGCTGTCCGTCACGGCCGGCCTGCCCGCCTCCAGTACGTCCTTCGCCTTCGCGCATGCCGTGCAGGCACTCGGCGCCCAGCGGGTGGCGATCGCCGCCACCTACCCCGACGAGGTGGCCGAGCGCTTCCACGCCTTCTTGAAGTCCGCCGGTACGGAGGTCGTCTCGACCCGCGGGAGCGGCATCATCACCGCCGCCGAGGTCGGCACCTGGGGCCGCGAGGAGGTGCTGGCGCTCGCCCGGGCCGGCGACCATCCCGACGCCGAGGTGGTGCTGCTGCCCGACACCGCACTGCACACCGCCGAACATCTGCCGGCCCTCGAAGCGGAGCTGCGCAAGCCGGTGCTCACCGCCAATCAGGTGACGGCATGGGAAGGGCTGCGGCTGCTCGACCGCACGATTGCCTGCCCGGTGCTCGGCACCCTCTTCTCGCGGACGGCGCACGCCTAGGGCGTGTCTCGCGGACGGCGCACGACCGGGCCCACCGGTGCCGGTCGGGGAACTGACCCGGGAATAAGTGGAGAACCACTCCGGTTGTCCTCCTCGCAGACCACCGACGCGAGGAGGACCCGCACCGTGAGCGGCGAGAACGACACCACCCGGGGCAGCGACCAGACGATCCGCGAGAGCGGCGAAGGGATACGGGGCGCGGCCCTGGGCAGCGCCCCGGTTCCCCTGTCGGTGCTCGACCTGGTGACCGTCGGCGCCGGCCACACCGCTTCCGGTGCGGTCCGTACGGCCGTCGACATCGCCCGTACGGCCGAACGCCGTGGCTTCCATCGCTACTGGGTCGCCGAGCACCACTCCATGCCGGGCGTCGCCTCCTCCTCGCCCGCGGTGCTGCTCGCCCACCTCGCCGCCCACACCGAGCGCATCCGCCTCGGCTCCGGCGGCGTCATGCTCCCCAACCACGCCCCGCTGGTGATCGCCGAGCAGTTCGGCACCCTGGAGGCGATGGCCCCCGGCCGTATCGATCTGGGCCTGGGCCGCGCGCCGGGCACGGACGGCGCCACCGCCGCCGCGCTGCGCCGCACCGAGCGGCTGCACGAGGGCGCGGACGAATTCCCCCAGCAACTGGCCGAGTTGACCCGCTTCCTCGACGACTCCTTCCCCGACGGCCACCCCTACGCCAAGATCCACGCGGTCCCCGGCCCGGTCCAGGCCACCTCGCCCGGCGGCGTCCAGTCCGCCCACCGGCCGCCGCTGTGGCTGCTGGGCTCCTCCGGCTTCAGCGCCCGGCTCGCCGGCTCCCTCGGTCTGCCGTTCGCCTTCGCGCACCACTTCTCCGCGGCCAACACCGTCCCCGCGCTGGACCTCTACCGCGCGTCCTTCCGCCCCTCCGAGGCGCTGTCCGAGCCGTACGCCCTGATCGGGGTCGCTGCGCTGGCCGCCGAGGACGAGCGGGAGGCCCGCCGTCAGGTGATGACCGGCGCACTCTCCATGGTCCGGCTGCGCACCGGCCGCCCCGGCCTGGTCCCCAGCCCCGAGGAGGCCGAGGCCTACCGCTTCGACGAGTTGGAGCGGGGCTTCGTCGACAGCTGGCTCGGCAACGTCATCCACGGCACCCCGGACGCCGTCCGCCAGGGCCTGGACGACCTCGCCAAGCGCACCGGCGCCGACGAGTTGATGATCACCGCCAACGCCCACGGCGGCCCGGCCCGGCTGCGCTCGTACGAGCTGATCGCGGACGCGTACGGGTTGCCGAGGCCGTAGGTGTGCTGACCAGGCGGCGCCCTCAGGTGCCCGTGCGCCGTCCCGCGTCCAGCAGCGCCTCGACCCGGTCGGGGGCGACGGGACGGGAGTAGAGCCAGCCCTGGCCGGTGTCGCAGCCGATCCGGCGGAGCCGTTCGGCCTGCTCGGCGCTCTCCACGCACTCGGCGGTGACCGTGAGGCCGAGCCGGTGCGCCAGCGCCACCAGCGCCTCCACGATCATCTCGTCCGCCGGGTTCGGATGCTCCTGCGAGCGGAAGCCGCGGACGAAGGAACCGTCCAGCTTCAGTACGGACACCGGGAGGCGGCTGAGGTAGGCGAGGTTGGAGTAGCCGGTGCCGAAGTCGTCGATGGCGATCCGTACGCCCATGTCGCTGAGCGCCTGCAGGGCCTGCAGCGGCCGGCCTGCCGAGCCCATGACGGCCGACTCGGTCAGCTCCAGCTGCAGCAGCCGCGGCGGCAGCCCGGTCTCCGCGAGAATCCCGGCGACATCCGCGACCAGGTCGGAGTCCCACACCTGACGTACGGCCACATTGACGCTGACGAACAGCGGCTGGCCGGGATGTGCCAGCTGCCAGGCCCGTGCCTGGTGGCAGGCCCGCTCCAGGACCCAGCGGCCCAGCTCGACGATGGCGCCGTTCTCCTCCGCCAGGGCGATGAACCGATTCGGCGACAGCGTCCCGAACTGCGGATGCCGCCAGCGCACCAGCGCCTCCACGCCCTGCGCCCGGCCGTCACCCAGTCCGACCAGCGGCTGGTACTCCAGGGTGAATTCGCCGCGGTCGACGGCCGGCCGCAGGGTGCTGGAGAGCGCCTGCCGGGTCATCCGGTGGGCGTTGCGCTCCGGGTCGAAGAGCGTCCAGCGGGCCTTGCCGTCCTCCTTCGCCCAGTACAGCGTGGTGTCCGCGGCCTGCATCAGGCCGGTCGCGGTGGTGCCGGTGGCGGTCCGCTCCACGACGCCGATGCTCGCCGACACCGACAGCCGCTGCCCGGCGAGGTCGAACGGGCGCTGCAGCGCGTCCAGGACGCACTGGGCCAGCTCGGCCAGCTGGTCGGTGCCGGTGGAGTCCTCCACCAAAAGAGCGAATTCATCACCGCCCAGTCGCGCGACGAGATGCCCCGCGCGGCCCGGTCCGCGGTCCGCCGCGCTCTCCGCGCAGCGCGTCAGCCGCTGCGCGACCGCGCTCAGCAGCCGGTCGCCGATGCGGTGCCCGAGGGTGTCATTGACGGCCTTGAAGCCGTCCAGGTCGAGGTAGCACAGCCCGATCCGGCCGGTGCCGGACGGTTCGAAGGAGGCGGTCTCCAGCGCGGCGGAGAGCCGCTCGAAGAACAGCGCACGGTTGGGCAGCCGGGTCACCGGATCGTGCATCTGCAGATGCCGCAGCCGGGCCAGCAGATCGTGCCGGTCGCTGATGTCCGCCACCGACAGCAGCATCCGCTCCTCCCCGCTGAGCGGCTCCGGGGTGAGCGGCTCGACGGTCACCTCCACCCAGATGGAGTGCCCTTCGGGGTGTTTGAGGCGGCGGGTGCAGCGCAGCCGGTCGCTACGGCCGCACAGCACCTCGCGGTAGGCGGTCCACACCCGTGGGTCGGCGCCGAGGTCGGTGAGGTCCGCCGCGGTGGCGGCGACCAGCTCGGCCGGGTCGGCGCCGACCAGTTCGCCGAAGGCGGGGTTGGCGGCGAGGACCAGGCCGTCGCGATTGAGGACGGCCATCGCCAGCCGCGCGGCGTAGAAGGTGGCGCGGTAGTCGCCGAGCGAGGCCGCGGTGTCGTCGCAGCGGCCGGCGGGGGTGTGCCGGGCGTCGGCGGATTCTTTGGTCTTACCGTTACGCTCCGTCACTGAGGGAAGCGTCGCTCCGGGCGTGCGGCCCGGACTGTCGGGGTGTCCGCTCACTGCTCGCTCCCGCATGGCGCTTGTCTCGTGATGAAGGGTGGATCTCGCGCTGGAAAGTGTGGCGATCATAGAGGCTGGCGCAACGGCCGAGCCAGCGACGCAGCCGTGATCGTCCGCTCGCATGACGGAACTTCAGCCATTTCTGCCCGGCTCTGTTCGTACCGAATGCCCCATTGGCTGTTTGTGACTTTCCGTTACGGGGCGGCGAAGACGCGCCGATCACTCTTCCGGGTCTGCAAAACAGGACGAATAGCATTAAATCGCCACAGGGTAGGTGAGGTCTCCGCATCCGTCCCTGGAGGTATATGTGCCGCGCGCCCGGACACCCGACGGGGTGGATCGTCGCCGTCTGCGGCGCGTCGCGGCCGTCGCCACCTCCCTGAGTGCGCTCATCGCGACGTCCATCGTCGCCGGGCCCGCCACCGCCTCCGAGGCCACCCTCCCCTGCGCCCTGGGGCGCACCGACGCGCACCACTCGGAGGGCGTCGACAGCTGGAACGGCGACTATCCGCGCCCGGACCGTCCGCTCAACGCCGTCATGATCTTCCTGTCCTTCCCGGAAGCCCGGCCGTCCGCCACCCCGCAGGAGCTCTCCCGCGCCTACTTCCCCGCCACCTCCGGCTTCTTCGACCGCGCCTCGTACGGAAAGTTCCGGCTGCGTCCGGACGTCCACCGCGGCTGGGTCCGGATGCCGCGCCCGTCCGTCTCCTACGGAATACAGCGCGACTGGGACGCCGGCCGGCGCTCCGCCTATCTGCACGACGCGGTCGCCGCCGCCGACCCTTCCGTGGACTTCGGCCGCTACGACGTGGTCTATTTCGTCGCCGACCCGGATGCCCCCGGCGTCGACTCGGACGCCACCAAGGTCGTCAACCTGGAGCAGCCGATGCACGCCGACGACCGCGATCTGCGCCGGTTCGTCACCGTCTTCGAGCAGAGCCCGCCGGACCGCAATGTCCTTGCACACGAGACCGGGCACGTCTTCGACCTGCCGGACCTCTATCACCGGCCGGCGGGCGGCAAGGGCGACTGGGACACCTACGTCGGCGACTGGGACCTCATGGGCAGCCAGTTCGGGCTGGCGCCCGACCCCTTCGCCTGGCACAAGTGGAAGCTCGGCTGGATCGCCGACAACCAGGTTGACTGCGTCGATCTGACCAACCCCGCCCTCCACTCGCTGCGCACGCTGTCCGCCCCCAAGGAGCCCCGGGCCCAGCGCCGGCCGCGGCTCCTGGTGGTCCGTACGGGGCCCGACAGCGCACTGGCCATCGAGGCACGCGGTGCCATGGGCAACGACCGCTCCCTGTGCACCGAAGGCGTCCTGGTCTACCGCGTGCACAGCCAGACCCCTTCCGGGTCGGGGCCCGTGCAGGTCCTCGACGGGCATCCGGGCAGCTCGGCCTGCTTTGGCGCCTCCGTCTACCCGCCGCTCGCGGACGCGCCGCTGGGCGTGGGGGAGAGCATGGACGATGCCCAGGACGGCGTGCGCATCCAGGTCGCGGGCCGGACGACCGACGGGGACTGGGCGGTCAAGGTCGGACGCGGCTGACGCCGGCCGGCGGCCCAAGAAGAGGCGTACGACCGGCAAGGAGCGCGAAGGGGCCGGCATGCGACGAAGGCCCCCACCGGAGTGGAGGCCTTCGACTGTCTGTGCGCCGCCAGGGACTCGAACCCCGGACCCGCTGATTAAGAGTCAGCTGCTCTAACCAACTGAGCTAGCGGCGCCTGCTGACGGGGAAAACATTAGCATCCTGGTCGGGGAGGACAAAAATCGGTTTGTCTCAGCCCGGGATCAGCGCCGAAACGGGGTGCTGAGCTGCGGTTTCCCGCTCGGGACCGGCCATGGAGCGGGCGGCGCGCACACAGGCCCACAGCAGCACGTCCGGACCGGGCAGCCAGGGGTTGCGGACGTCCGGCGCCACCAGCCAGCGGGAGGCGGACGGGCCGGCCGGGTCCTCGGCGGCCAGGAAAGGGGCGGAGTCCGCGCCACCGGCGGCTCCGTGGCGGGGGTGCAGCGGGGGGACGGTCACCGCGTCGCCGCTGCCGTGGCACAGCAGCGGGGGAACGGCGGCGGCCCACTCCTCCCAGACGAGCAGCGCGGGCAGCCGCTGGGCCGTGCCCGGGGCGGCGAACAGCAGGATCCGTCCGCGGTGCGCCGCCACCGGCCCCGAGCCGGGACCGTCGGACCATAAACGGTCGACCATGCGCCGCCCGAAGAGCGCCGGGGCGTTGATCACGTCGAAAGCGGTACCGCACGGCAGCACACTCGGTACGGCCGGCCGAGTGGCCCACAGGGTGTGCAGCTCGTCCGGGTGGGGGCTGGCGGAGGCGAGCCAGTCGGCGCCCGCGAGGGTGACATACGCCGCGGTGGGAAAGGCCAGGGTGCGGGGGGTCTCAGGCAGCCAGTCGCTCATGAGGACAGGTCTACCGACCCGGCGCGTACGGGCTGAGCTGATTGCCGGAAAACGGGACGGGCCGGTGCGGGAGCCGGTATCTTGCGCTCCTTGCATATGCCAGCGGCCCATGGTCATGGACCATGAGCCGTAGTGGGGCGCGTAGTGCGGAAGTGACTCCTGGGGCGGTCGGCGGGATCGGGGGCGCTCAGTCCATGTCGCCCGGCAGTGCGCTGCTGCTGCGCATCAGGCTGCGGCCGAAATCGATCATCTTTTGCGCATAGTCCTCGGTCCACTCGGCCTGCTCCGCGAGCACGGCCAGCGGCATCCGGTCGAACCGGCTGGGGTCGGCGAGCTGGGCCGCGGCCAGCGCCTGGAACTCCGTGGCGCGGTCGGCCGCGGCGCGGAAGGCGAGGGCCAGTTCCGTGGCGCGGCCGAGCAGCTCGCGCGGGTCCTCCATCGACTCCAGGTCGAAGAAGTGCTCGGGGTCGGCGACGGCCTCGGGCGGCTCGAAGAGCAGCTGCGCGGGCTTCATCCGCCGTGGTCCCGGCGCCGTACCACGCGGGTCGGGAGCCGGTCGCGGCTCGGACATGTACCTACCTCCAGATCGTGTGCCGCATTCCATTGTCCCGCCCCGCGCAAGGGGGCCGTGTGTGGTGCCGTCCGCCGCCTCCCCTTTCGGCCGGGGCCGAGTCCTCGTCGCAGGGGCGGAGCCCGGGCGCCCCATGGCTCCTCCCCCTAAGGGCGCCACACCACCCGGTGTTCGGCCAGGTGGGCGAGGACGGCGTGGTTGGCCTCCCAGCCGTCCGGGAACTTGACCGTGACGCCGAGGCGGACCGGCTCGGTCGAGGGGTGCTCGTCCAGCAGGTCGGCGACGCCCGCCCGGCAGACCACGATGCAGGCGTGCCGGTGGCGGGAGGCGAGCACGCACAGCCGGCCGGTCTCCAGATGGAACGCGGTGGCGTCGGGGCGGCCGGAGAGCGGGTGCAGGACGACCGTGACATCGAACTCGCGGCCCTGGAGACGGTTGGCGGTGTCCACCGCGACCCCGCTCACCCCCAGCTCGGCGAGCGCGGCACGGACGGCCGCCGCCTGGTCGCGATGGGCCGTGCCGACCGCGATCCGGGCCGCCGTGAGCGGCACGGGGACGGCCGGCCCCCCGTCCGCATCCCGCTGGACCTCGCTGGTCGCGGCGCCGCCGCGGTCCAGGAGCCGGCGCACGACCCGAGCCACCGCGCGGACCGCCTCCGGGTCCGTACGCGGCGTACGGCGGGCGGGGAGTTCCAGCAGGCCCCAGCCGGACTCCGCTGCCTCGTCCAGGACCCGGTCCACACCTGAGCCGTCACCCGGCACCCCGAACGCCAGCCGGCGGTCGCCGTGGCCGGTGCCGCTGCGGAACGGGGTGTACGGATAGAACGCGGCGGAGACCAGCGGCGCCGCCGAGGCGGGCAGCCGCCAGGAGACCGGCAGCCGGTGCTGCGGCAGATCGGGATTGTGGGCCAGCAGGGTCGACACCGCGCTCGCGGACGGGTCGTACGCCAGCCCCGCCCACTGCTCGGCGCCGACCACGCTGAACGGATCCAGCTGGCCCGGATCGCCGACGAACAGCGCCCGCTCGAAGAGCCCGGCGACGCTCAGCAGCGCATCGGAACGCATCTGGTAGGCCTCGTCCACGATGGCGTGCCGCCAGGGTTCGTCGACCTTGGTGTACGCCCATTTCGCGGCCGTCGAGACGATGACGTCCATCCCGGCCAGATCGGCGGCCTTCGCGGACGTACGGACCGCGGGCAGCTCGGCCAGCGCCGGGTCGAACGCGCCGGGCTCGCTGCTGTGCAGCCGGCCGACGGGCAGCTCCGGGTCCTTCTCGGCGAGCCGCAGCACGAGGTCGTCGACCTGGGCGTTGGTCTGCGCGATGACCATCAACGGGCGCCCGGCGGCGGCCAGTTCGCGCGCCGCCCGCACCACGAGGGTGGACTTGCCGGCACCAGGCGGGGAGTCCACGACCACACCGCGCCGGGAGCCGTGCAGCGTGTCGTGCAGGATCGCTTCGGTCGCGGCGGCGGCCGCGGCGGCCGGATCGAAGGTCCTGGCCGTGGTGGCGTGGGGATCCTGAGGGGCCGTCATGCGGCGGTGTTCTCCGGGGTGGTCGAGTGCCGGGCGCAGGTCACAGGAAGTCCTCCGTGGTCACGGGGTCGGGGGTGTGGTGCGGCGCGTCCGCGGGGCCGGGCGGGGGGCCGCCGTGGGTCCACGGGGTGTCCTCGGGGTCCGGGAGCTCCGGGCCGCCGCGCGGGGCGTGCTCGAACAGCGTCCAGCACACCGTTTCGTCCGGCTCCGGCACCGAACCGGGCTCGGGTGTCTTGCCGCGCCCCATCCCGCCCGTCAGCCGCACCACCAGCGCACCCGGCTCCTCGGTCACGGGCGCCACGTATTCGGCGGTCTGGGTCCTGCCCTCCGGCAAGGGGCGGTAGAGCTTGCCGCCCTCGGACAGCTGCGGGCGGTCGGCCGTGCGGAGCGTGACCAGCGGGCGCGGCATCGGCCGCTTGCCCTCGGAGAAGGCCATCTCGACGGCGGTGACCGTGCCCTGGAACGCCTCGCCGGCCAGCCGGCGCCCCGCCATCACCAAGGGGTCGTCCAGGGCTTCCTGGGCGTCCAGTTGGGCCTGCGCCGTCTCCCGCGCGGACAGTTTCTGTGCGGCGGTGACCGCGTCGTCCTGCTTGGGCTGCGGGGGCTCCCCGGCGCGCACCCGGTCCCGGTGCGCCGTGAACGACCAGCGGTCACGCTTCCAGCGGTCGGGGACCCGGGCGCCGACGGGGAGCGACCGCAGCAGGTCGAGGCCGTGCCAGACGGCGTCCCAGGCCGGCCGCAACTGCCCCTCGACCAGGGCGCGGAGCGCGTCCTCGGCGCCCGGCAGCCCGGCGTCGTAGCGGGCCATCGCCGGGGCCAGCAGCCGGTTGTCGAACGCCGGGTCGGTGGCCGGGCCGGCCGGCGGGCACAGCAGCTGCCCGTCCGCGTCACGCGCCGACTCCGCGCGCTCGGCCGCCTCCCGGCCGGACATCCCCGGCGGCGGGTCGATCCAGGCAAGCAGCGCGCCCAGATGCTGGTCCTCCAGCACGCTCTGGCCGCTCGCCCAGTGGCGGGTCAGCAGACCCGTCATGGGCAGCAGCAGGCTCGCGCCCGGGACGCGCGCCCGCTCGCCGAAATGGGTCAGCCAGCGGCCCAGCAGCGGGACATGCGGCGGCGCGGGGTACGGGGTCTCCGGCTCCTGCTCGGCCGTCCGCCGGAACCGCATCGAGCGGCCCAGCAGCCGTACGAATTCGATACCGGCGGCACTCGGCACGATCAACTGGGGTGCGTCCGCGCACAGTTCGACCTGCACCGGGACCTTCTTGCCGGTCTCCGGGTCGGTCTCCTTGCGCTCCTCCCACTCGATGGCGTCCGCGAAGCCGTCCACATAGGGCAGCACCGTCTCCGCCAGCTCGGCGAGGAACGCGAACCGCAGATCGCGGTCGCGCGGCTGCGGAACGGCCAGCAGTACCGGCTTCTCGCGGTCCGTGCCGACCAGCGCGCCCAGCGGGGCACCGGCCTCACCCGCGGTCGTCAGCGGGACGAGGACCAGCGGCCGTTCGGACAGATGGCGGTGCCGGACCGTGCACCGGGGCCGCGCCCGGCCCGCGGCGACCGCCTCCATCCGGGCCAGCGTCTCGATCAGCGACATCCCAGCTCCTCCGTCCGCGGTCCCGGCACGGCGGCGCCGGCCAGCGCCTCGGCGCGCAGCGCGGCGGCCCGGCGCAGCGCCGCCACGGCCGGGTCGTCCGGGTCCGCGGGGGACTCCTTCCCGGCCGCCGCCAGCACCTCCTCGATGGTGTGCAGCCCGCCCAACTCGCCCCGTACGCCGCGCCCCAGCACCTCCACCGCGCCGTCCTGACGGGACCGCTGACGGCAGTGGAAGGCCAGCTCGCAGGCGGCCAGGCACTCGGGGGCGTAGGCCGCATCGACCGCCTCGACGGCCGCCGCCAGCTCCTCGGGTGCTCGGGTCGCCGTCTTCCCGTCGTCCGCGAGCCGGAGGTCGAAGGTGGTCCCCGCGGGGAGGGCGGCGGCGATCTCCTCGACCCGGGTGAGGCGGGTCAGCTGCCGCCGGGTCGTGGCCAGCTGCTTGCGGACGTCGACGGCGGCGGCCGTGGGGAGGTTGGAGAAGTCCTTCGGGCACACCAGCAGCACCCGGTCGTGGACTGGGACCGCGCGGCCGGTGCGCGCGCCGACGTGCCGGGCCACCGGCTCCAGGGCCAGGACGTACACCGCCGCCTGCCGCGCCGCGGCGCCCACCTTGGCGGCGTCCGCCGAACCGTCGATCATCGGGAAGGACTTGATCTCGACGACCGTCCAGCTGCCGTCCGGATGCACCACCACCGCATCCGGCTCCACATAGGCGGGTGAGCCGGCCACCTCGACGGCCAGCATCGGATGGTCGAGCAGCGCCCAGCCGCCGGCCGCGGTCGCCTCGCGCAGCGCGAGTGCCGTACGCGCCGTACGGCCCTCGGGGCCGGCCGCGGACAGATCCGGGGTGGCGATCTCCTCGGGCGCGGGCGGCGGGGTGCCGGGCGCCAGCCGCTCGTGCAGCAGGCGCAGCAACTCCGTGCCGCCGTCGGACTTCACCCGGGACTCGAAGGCATTGCCGCGGACGATGGCGAACTGGGACCGGCCGTACGCCGCGGGCGAGCCCAGCGCCTGGGCCAGCGCGCCCTTGTCGACGCCGGCGCCGTCCAGCAGCGCACGGCGCCGGCAGCCGGGGTTGGCGGCCAGCGCGGCGAGCGCGCGGGCGTCGAGAGAGCGGGGACGTACGCCGGGGCCGCGCAGCTCGGTGAGCCGATGCCGCAGGCTCGGCGTCGCCGTTGGCTGCTGCGCCACGGGGGCGGCCGACGCGGGTCGACTGTCGCGGAAGACGTTCACCCGCCGAAGTCTCGCATCCGGCACTGACATGCGGGGCGACCACCCACGGACCGGCCTCCGGCCGCGGCGGCTCCCGGCGCGCCCCACCCCGTACGGCAGCACGTCCCGGGCGGCCCAGGACGGACCGCACCCCTGCCTGCCGGGAGGGCGGCATCCCCGGTCAGCGGCGTGACGGCCTCCCGCCCGGGGACAAATCGACCCGATGCGCGATGATGGAAAGCCCGCGGTCAACGCCGCCCGCACCGAGCAACGACCAGCCGAGAAGTCGGCGAGAGGTACGACCATGGCAGCGCGCATTTTCCTGGCCAGACACGGGCAGACCGAGTGGTCCCTGTCCGGCAGGCACACCGGCCGTACGGACGTCCCGCTGCTGGACGAGGGCCGGCGCGGCGCCAAGCTGCTGGGCGAGCGGCTGCACCGCGCCCCCTGGGACGGCCTGCCGGGCGTCGAAGTGCGCACCAGCCCTCTGGTGCGTGCGAAGGAGACCTGTGAGCTGGCAGGTTTCGGCGACCGGGCGCAGCAGTGGGACGCGCTGATGGAGTTCGACTACGGCGCGTACGAGGGTCTGACGCCGGCCGAGATCAAGTCGGGGCGGCCGGACTGGCTCATCTGGCGCGACGGAGTGCCGGACGGCGAGACGCTCGCCGAGGTCGCCGCGCGGGCGGACGAGGTCGTCGGCTGGGCGCGGTCGGCCGACCGCGATGTGCTGGTCTTCGCGCACGGCCATATCCTGCGCGCCCTGGGCGCCCGCTGGCTGGGCCTGGACATCTCCTTCGGCGCCCGGATCCGGCTGGAGCCGACCTCCCTGTCGGTGCTCGGCTGGGCCTACGGCGAGCCGGCGATCGAGCGCTGGAACGACACCGGGCATCTTGGCTGAAGCTTTTCCGTCGGGCGGCGGCCGGGGTGTTCCGCCGGCGGCTCGGCTGGGGGCTTCACCGGGTACGTCGGGGGGCTCCACCGGGCGCCTCGGCCGGGGGTGCCCCCTTGGGTGCGTCGGCGGGTGCTCCACCGGGCACCTCGGCTGGGGGACGCCCGGTGGGCACAACGCCCGGCCGAGGCAGCCGAAACCGCTGCGGAACCGCCCGGCCCAGCTCCGTCAGCAGGTGGAGTCCGGGACCGGTGTCCCGTCCTCGGAGGCGGCCGATGCCGCGTGCCGCTCCAGGAAGTCGGCGACCGCGCCGCAGTCGCGATGCGCCCGCAGCGTACGGGCCGTGCCGTCGAGCATCGTACGGATACGGGCCGAACGGACCTGCGTCAGCAGCGTCAGCACCCGGACCCCGGCCGCGGCGGCCTCCTCGGGCGCACCGCTGGCCGCGAGGTCGCCCGCGAGCTCCGCGGTGAACAGGGCGATGTTGCGGGTGAAGTGGGGGTCCTGCAGCGCTACCGCGCGGCGCGCGTGTTCCACCGCGCGCCCCGCTTCGCCCATGGCCGACCAGCACTGCGCCTGCAGGCCTTCGAGTTCGGCCTCGCCGTAGAACGTCATCCACTCCGGGTCGCCGTCCCGCGGCCCGCCCGCGAACAGCCGCTCCGCCCGGACCAGTGCCTGCTCGCAGCCGGAGCGGTCCGCCAGCCCCGCCCAGCCGCCCGCCTCACGCAGCGCCAGCAGCGACAGCAGCCGCGGCGAGGCCAGATGCTTGCCGGCCTGCTGCGCGGCCTGCGCGGCGCGCACCGCCTCGCGCGGACGGCCGGCGTCGCGGGCGAGAAAGGCCGTATTGCAGAAGGCGTGCGCCTCCAGGCCGGCATCGCCGCAGACCCGGGCGGTGGCCAGCGCCTCCGCGTAGTGCGAGCGGGCGTCGCCGAAACGGCCCGAGTCATGCGCCAACCAGCCCACGGTGATGGCGAGTTCACCCGCCCCGGCGTGCAGCCGGTCGGCCACCGAGCGCCGCTGTACGCCCGCGTCCAGCAACTCGTAGGCGGCGCGCAGCGGTTGGGTGGCGCGGCGGTAGATGCCCTCCGCGCCGTGCCGGTCGTCCAGCAGTCTGATCTGACGGACCGCCTCCTCGACGGCGGCGGCCTCGGCGGCACCGGCCCGGCCGCCGGCCGGTACACGGGGGCCAGGGACATGGGCGGGCGGGGCGGCGGCAGCGGCCTCGATGGGATGCAGGGCGGCAAAGCCCAGGGCCGCTGCCGGGCCGCCGGTGATGAACGCGCGACGCAGCACGTCGCTCTCCTCAAAGATCTGGATACGGGTATCGCGGTGGTCGGGGTCGGTTGCCAGGGGCGCGGCGCTGACCGCCGCCGTACGCGCCCCCCGTCCGCGTACCGCCTCGCGCGGCGCGAAGCCCATGTCGGGCAGCGTCAACCCCGGGAACATGTGCCGGAACACCCGCTCGTAGGCGTAGTTCGGACACCGGATCTCCCCGGACTCGACGCGGCCCACATAGCGGGCGTCGCACGAGACCTGCTCACCGATCTCACGGGCGGACCGTCGGACCGCCGCCGCGAACTCGCCTGGCGACAGCCGGCCGCGCAGCTGTCGGAAAGCGAGGTTCGGGCGGACGGGTACGGTGCGGGACGACGCTGAACTTGCTGCTGGCGACGCCATGGCGGACCCTCTCCGTGCCCTCTCCGTGCCATCAGGTGGCGATGCCGCCTCCTGGCGGTGCGGCGGGATGACCGTACCGGCTGTGATGGCTCCGATACGCACAGTTTGGCTACAAATCGGATATCTCGCGCACGATCTGCCATGAACTGCCATCCTTTGCAGCGTTACGCCGCCGTAGCTGTTGACACGCCTGACCGTTGAAGTCGGTGTAAAGGGTCCGGTGCGTGCAGGAGGAGGGGTTCCCCGTGTGGGAGACCGGCGTGAGCAGGGGCGGCAACGGGTCCGCGGGCCAGGCCGTCGCAGACGGGGCACCGGCCGTACCGGAGCAGTCGTGCGACCTCGTGACGGTGCCCGCCCGGCAGGGGCTGGAAGCCGTCGACATCCTCCGGCTGCGGGACGGCGTCGGCCCGGTGCTGCACGACGGCCCCTGCGACACCCTCGGCTTTCTGGTGCCCGCGGGTACCGCCGCAGGCTGGGACGTGCCGGGCAGCGCGTGTACCCAGACCTCCGGGCGGGGCCTCGCGCTGGGTGCGCTGTGCGGTGAAGGGTCACCTGTGGAGCCGCCGGTGACCGGCACCGGCTGGCTGGTGCCCCCGGAGGGCGCGGGTGCCGCCGCCACCGACCCGGCCGTGCTGCGCGCGGCACTCGGCGAGGCGGCCCGCACGATCGAGGCCGTCGACCGCTGCCAGTGAGCCGGACAGGGGCCGCCCGGCCGGTGCCGGACGACCCCTGACGTGCTGGACGCCTGCGCCCTACACGTGCTGGACGTCTGCGCCCTACGTCCCTTGCGCGGCCGGTGCGCTGTCCCTCGCCGGGCGGGGGATGGTGGTGGCGCCGCGCCGGTCGCCGAGCCGGCGCTGTACGCCGCGCAGCAGCCGCGCCGCGGTGAAGGCCGCGCCGTGCACGAAGCGCATCGACGGGCCGAACGACGGGGCGGTCAGCAGCCCCGCGAAGAACAGCCCGGGCCACGACGATTCGAAGCCGGGGCTCAGTTCGGGCGCCCGGCTGCCGCCCACCGTCCGCAGTGTGGTGCGCACTTGGGGGACGAGCAGCCGCAGCCGCCCGAGGTCGGTGGTGAATCCGGTGGCCGCGACCACGTGCCCGGTGTCCAGGGTCTCGGTACTGCCGTCCGTATGGGTGAGGTGGAGCCGCACCCCGTCGTCCTGAGGGGTCGCCGCCCGGACGCGGTGGCCCAGCAGGACCGGCACCGCCGGCTCGAACCGCTCCCGCAGCCACCAGGCGCCGGCCGGGCCCAGCGCGGTCTCGGCGATACGCACCCGGGTCGCCGAGGGCAGCCGGCGCACCGCCCAGGGAACCTCCGACCACATCCAGCTCGGCCAGCCGGTGCCGAGCCCGGAGTGCGGGTCGCGCAGTGCGCGCAGCCGGCCGCGCTCCAGCGGCTGCGGCGGGCCGTTCCAGCGCAGCCGGTCGGCGCGGGCCACGATGCGGGGCCGGGCGCCCTGTTCGGCGAGCAGGGTCGCGGTCTCCAGCGCGGCCTGGCCGGAGCCGATCACGGCGACGTCCTGGCCGGAGAAACGGCGCAGATCGCGGTGGTCGCTGCTGTGCGAGGCGAGGTCCGGGGGCAGTTCGAGCAGCGGCCAGGGGCGGTTGACGAACGGCATCACACCGACGGCGAGCGCAACGGTCCGGGCCGCGATCCGCTCGCCGGTGTCCGTCTCGACGTGGAAGCCGTCACCGGCCGGGCGTACGGAGGTGACGGTGACCTCCTCGACCTGTGGCACCGCCTGTTCGCCGAACCATCTGCCGTACGCCGTGAAGGTGTCGAGGGGCAGCGGAACGCCGTGCTCGGCGGTCAGGTCGTGGGCGGCGCAGTAGTCGGCCAGGGTGTGGCCGCCGTCCGGGTCGGAGAGGTTGGAGGACCAGGGCTCGGACTTGAGGAGCATGCCGTCGGGCATGTGGTCGCGCCAGGAGGCCATCGGCCGGCCCAGGACCCGCAGCCGCAGTCCGGCCGCCGCCGCATGCGCGGCGATCGAGAGTCCGTAGGGGCCGGCGCCCACCACCACGAGGTCGTACATGGAAGGTCCCTGCTCTTTCTCTTTGTGCGGTGCGGGGTTGTGCGGTGCGGGTTGTGCGGGGCGGTGCGTTTCGGGGGTGCGGTTCCTCCGCCCCTCAAGGCCGTTGGGGTGCCCCGAGCGGTTGGGCGGGCTCCGGGCGGGAGGGGAGGGTGGTGCTGTCCGGTGGGGTGGTGCGCCTGCGGTGCGCGCCCTTGCGCAGTCCGCTGTGCAGCCACGATCCGGTCATGGCGAGGAACGGCAGCGGATCGTCCGCGGCGAACCACGCCCGCTCCACCCCCTGGCGCCGGACCCGTGCGGTGCCCGGCGGGCGGGCCGCGGGGCGTTCGGCGAAGGCCGTGGCGACGGCGGAGAGCAGGGCGTAGTTCTCGGCGCGGAAGAGCCGCCCCGGGGCGCCGCGCGCGAACGGCACCGTGCGGCCGGTGAGATCCAGGTGCAGTGCCCGGACGACATCGAGCCCCGAGGACGGGTCGGTGAAGAGCCGGAACTGGGCGCCGGGCCGGGGGTTGAAGTCGAGGAGGTGATAGCGGCCGTGCGCGTCCCGGCGGAAGTCCAGGTCGAGGATGCCGCGGTAGTCCAGATGCCCCGCCAGCCGCAGCGCGGCCCGTTCGACCTGGGGGTTGGGCAGCCAGCGGCCGACCGCGGTCAGGCCCGTACCGCGCGGCCAGGCGCGTTCCTTGCGGCCCGAGCCGCCGATCAGACAGGCGCCGCCGCGGGTGAAGCAGCCGTGGAAGAACCAGTCGGTGTCCGGGCCGCCGGCCAGCCGGCGCTGCAACAGCAGGGCGCTGCCGGCGCGTTCGGTCAGCCCGTACAGCCGGCGGGCGTCGTCACGGGTGCGCACCAAGGTGGTGCTGCGCAGCCCGGCGGACGGGGGCAGCAGCCACGGCCGGCTCCACTTGGCGACGAGCGGCAGCCCGAGTTCCCCCGCCGCGTCGGCGGCCTGCTGGGCGTCGGCGGGGACGGCGGTCGCCGGGTGCGGCAGGTCCAGTTCCCGGCACAGCAGGGCGAGTTCGGCCTTGTCGGCGAGCCGCTCGGGCAGGTCGGCGGGCTGGGCGGGGAGCAGATAGCGGCCCAGTAACCGGCCGGCGAGCCGGGCCGCGGCGATCGCGCCCCGGTCGTCCAGGGGGATGAGGACGGCGGGCCTGCCGATGCCCTCGGAGACCGTGCGCAGGAAGTCCAGCAGCGGGCCGTGTGCCACCGGTCCGGGCGGGAGTTCGTACATCCGGTGCAGATACCGCGACCGGCCCACCGGGCCGCGCGCCGATGCGACCACGGCGTGCACCTCGATTCCCGCCCGGCCCAGGGATCTGACCGCGCCGAGGGTGCCGTGGTGAAAGGGGTTGGTATCGAGCCGGAGCAGCAGTACGGGCACATCGGTGTCGAACGATGACATGGCGCGGAGCCCTTCACTTCCATGGACCGTGTGGGGGACGGAATTCGCTAATGGGCTATCCGAATGCGTTCGGGCCGCCCGTACGGGTTATCTGCTGATTACCGTCGTGGGATCAGCGCGCCGGACCGCGGGCGTCCCCGAAGGAGTCAGAATGTCCCAGCGAAGCCGGAGACTGACGGGTGCCGCGCTCGGGGCGATCGCGATGTGTCTGCTCGCCGCCGGCCATTTCGTCTCCGCCACCGACCGCAACGGCGGTACCGGGGAGGGACGGAATCCCGGACCGCCGCCCGCCGCCGACGTTCCGCTCGCGCCGGTTGCGCTGGGCGCCTTCCTGGGATCCGACGCGCAGGGCGTGCGGCGGCTGACCGGTCTGCAGCGCTGGCTCGGCGGTACGGAGGTCCGGGTCGGCCACACCTATCTGCCCGGCGGTCGCTGGGCGGACATCGAGGGAGAGCCGGAATTCCTGCGCCCCTGGACGGAATGGCGGCGCGCAGCGGCCGGCCGGATGTTCGTGCTGAACGTGCCGATGATGGCGCGCAACGAGGCGCGGCTGCCGGATGCCGAGGTGCGCCGGCTGCTGCAACGGGCCGCGGCCGGCCGCTTCGACGGGCATTTCCGCACGCTGGCCCGGCATCTGGTCGACGCAGGGGTGCCGGACACCGTGATCACCCTCGGCTGGGAGATGAACGGCATCACCTACACCCATCGCTGTGCGCCCGATCCGCACGCCTGGAAGGTGTACTGGAACCGGATCGTCACCGCGATGCGTTCGGTGCCCGGACAGGCATTCCGTTTCGATTTCGCGCCGTCCCGCGGGGTGGATGCGATCGGCTGGACCGCGTGCTACCCCGGCGACGGGGCGGTGGACATCATCGGCATGGATTCCTACGACCAGCCGGCCGGGGAGACCTTCGACGAGATGATTCACCAGCCGTACGGGCTCCAGGCTCAGGCGGATTTCGCGGCCGCGCACAAAAAGCAGATCTCGTACCCGGAATGGGGACTGTTCCGTAACGGCGACAATGCCGAATTCGTCACGCGCATGCTGGCCTGGATCGCCGAGCACCGACCGCTCTACCAGACGATCACCGACTACTGCCCGCACGGGGTGTGGCAGTGCCGGAAGAATCCGCGCGCCGCCCGGGCCTTTCGCGCGGCGCTGCACGGCCTGCCCGCGCCCACCCCGGCCCCCACGCCGCCCGACGGCCCGCCGGCCACGCCGGTGCCCACTACCGTCCCGGCGCCCACGCCGGCTCCCGCCCCGTCGCCGTCCCGGCCGGACTGTGTTCCCGTCGGCCTCGGGGAGCGCATCGCGCGCCCGTCCGGCGTCCGCGGGGCGGGCCTGCGCGTCGACACGATCCACCGGCCGCTCGCCAAGAAGGGGTGAGCCCGGCGCGGCGGATCGCCGCGGGCCCGTGCACCGGAAGGTCATCGCCTGGTCGCGCCCTTCGCCTGCCAGGTGTTCAGCCGCGCCCGCAGCCCGTGCAGCGGGGTCAGCCGTTCGCGGACCACGTCGGCGGCCAGCGCCCGGCCGGTCACCTGCGCCGCGTGGAACCGCAGCGCCGGCGCCAGCGCGCGCCGGGACAGCAGCAGCCGCTGATTGGTCACCGGCACCGGGCGCCAGTGCTGTTTGTACGGCTCGGTGCCGCGCAGCAGGCTGAGCGCGCCGCGGCCGGTGTCGACGACATGGCGGGCGTCATGGCGCATCAGCATGGTGGTGATGTCCACCTTCCGGTCGCGCAGTTCGGGGTGGGCGCCGAAGAGATAGCCGCCGGCCAGGTCGGCGGACATCAGCATGATGTCGGCGGCCATCACCCGGCCGTCCATCCGGTACTCGGTCAGCACCGCCTCACCGCTGCCGACCATCTCCCGGGTGGCGCGGACCAGATGAGCGGCGAACCGGGGCCGCAGATGCTCCGGTGTCACGCCCCGGCCCTGCCACTGGAGCCCGTGCAGATACAGCATGTGGTGTACCGAGGCGGGCACTTCCCGGGCCGGTACGGAGTGTTCCTCGACGCCCAGCGCGTCGAGCCTGCGGAGCTTGGCGCGGACCCGGCGGGCGCGGGAGCCGGCCAGCCGCCCCAGCAGTTCGTCCATCGGCACCCCGGGCAGCTCCAGACAGACCGAGTCGTCGAGCCTGCGGCGCGGGCCGGGCCAGGCCGCGTACAGCCGCTCGGCGGCCGCGCCGGGCCGCACCTCGCGCAGATCCACCAGGGCACCGCGGGCCGCCCGGTGCAGCCCGGCGGCGAGCGCCTCGGCCGCCGGGCCGGGGCAGGAGTCGTCCAGCAGGACGTCGGAGAAGTCCGAGATGGAGCCGCCGAGCGGCACCAGCACCGGCAGCGGACGGTACGTCAGCATCAGCGGCGCCGCCGCCACCAGCCGCCCGGCCCGGCGCACCAGAACGATGCGCAGCCGTCCCGGCGTCCCGTACGACAGCCACCACGACGACAGCCAGGAGTGGCTCTGGAACGGGGTGGCGGCCCGGCAGTTGCGGTGCAGCGCCCGCCAGTCGGCGGCCAGCGCGGCGAACCGCTCCGGGTCCCGGCACAGCGTCGTCGACAGCGGCACGGCCGTGGTGGCCTCAGGGCGCCCGGCGGCTCCGGCGGCCCCGGCGGTTTCCGGGCGGGCCGGCCGGCGCGCCGGGGCCGGCACCGTCGAGGGCGCCCGGTCCGCGGTCCGCCGGGCCGTCATCGCACGGAGTCCTCGGCCGCCGGTACGGCCCCCGAGGCGGCCGCGGCATGCGCCGGTGCCGGAACCGCCCCGGCCTGCCCCGTCCGCTGCCGCTCCCGTGACGGCCGAACGAGCAGCAGCAGACCGCCCAGCAGACCGCCCGCGCAGGCCCCCACCCCGGTGGACAGCGGCGCGGACGGCGAGGCCGGGTCGGTCGGGGCCGAGGCGCGGGAGAAGACCAGGAGCTCGGCGCCGGTGCGGGCGGCGGTCTCGTTGCCCGTCCTGGCCAGCGAACGGGCCACCGCATTGGCGAGCACCGCCGAGGTGCGCGCGGACCGTGCGGTGCCGGTGATCTCGATCATCGGGGCGTCCGGCGAGGTCATCGTGCGGATCCCGCCGCGCAGCGCGCCGAGCGGTACGTGCGCGGCCCGGTGCGCGTCGGCGAGCACCGCCCCACTCGTCGCGACCCGGCCGTACGCCTGGGCGAAGCCGAGCGCGGTTGCCGGGTCGGAGCCCTTGGCGGGGACCACCACGACGTAGCTGGTCGCGGCGTACTCCGGTGGCTGCAGCAGCCCGTACGCCGCGCCGCCGGCCGCGCCGAGCAGGGCGCACAGCGGCAGTGGCCACCAGCGGGGCAGCCGGCGCCACCGGGCCCGGAGGCGCCCGCGCACCTGTCGCGCGCCGGGCGCGGACCCGAGGGCCGCTCCTCGTCCCCTCCCGGCGCCCGCGGCCGCTCCCTGCGCTTCCCGCGTCTCTCTCCGCGCGGATGTGGCCATGGCGGTGCCTACCTGTTCGAGAGCGGGGACGGGTCGGGCGACCGGGACGGATCCGGCAGCGACACGGCGGCCGCGGGGAGCGCCGCCGAGCGGCCCTGCGGCGGGGGCACTGCCGCGGGGCTCCGGTGCCGCGCCGGGGCGACGGCCACCGCCTGCTCGTACACGGACATCAGCGCCTCGGCGCTGCGGGCGATGTCATAGCGCCGCACCACCGGCGGGACCGGCAGCCGCCCCGGTCCCAGACGCCGCAACTCCCGTAGGGCGGTGGCGAGTTCATGGACGCCGAGGCTGAAGTGGCGGGCGCCGGGGGCCTGGTCGGCGGGCAGTTCGTCGACCGCCGGGCAGCTGCCGTAGAGCACATGCAGCCCGGACCCGAGCGCCTCCAGGACTGCCAGCCCGAACGCCTCCTCCGGGGAGGGCGAGACGAAGACGTCGATGGCCGAGAGCAGGCCGGGGATGTCGGCCCCGTCGGCTCCTCGCCCGTCCGTTCCCTGCCGGTCCGCCGCTCGCCCGCCGAACGCGGCGTCGACCGCCCCGTCGCGCTCGCCCAGCAGATGGATCCGGTCGCCCGAGCCGAACTGTTCCGCCATCCGCCGCAGCATCTCCCGCTCCGGCCCCGCGCCCGCCAACAGCAGATGCACACCCGGCAGTTGGGTCACCGCCCGGACCAGAACGTCGAACCGCTTGCCGGGCACCAGCCGGCCGACGCCGCCGACCACGAACGCGTCCAGCGGCAGCCCCAGCCGGGTGCGGACCAGGGCCCGGGCGGCCGGGTCGAAGGCAAAACGGTGCGCCTCGATGCCGTTGGGCACCACATGGATCCGCTCCTCCGGTACGCCCCAGCGGCGCAGCCGGGCGGCGACGGTGTCCGAGACGGCGACCGTCGCCGTCCCCAGCCGTTCGGTGGCCCGGTAGAGCGTGCGGACGCCACGGGTCAGCCGGCGCCCCTCGATGACCGCGTCGCCCAGCGAGTGCTCGGTGGCCACCACGGTCCGGACACCCGCCATCCGGGCGGCGATCCGGCCGTAGACGCAGGCCCGGTAGAGGTGGGTGTGCACCAGGTCGTAGTCGCCGCCGCGGATCAGTCCGGCGAGGCGGGGGAGCGCAGTCAGATCCCGGTTGCCGGTCATACCGAGGTGGGTGACGGGGGTGCCGTCGGCCTCGATGCCCTCGGCGACCGGGCCCGGACGGGTCAGGGTGATGACCTCGCAGTGCGCGGGCAGCCGGCGCAGCAGCAACCTCAGCTGCTGCTCGGCGCCGCCCACGTCGAGGCCCGTAATGACGTGCAGAACCTTCACCGGATGCCTCCTGGGGTAGCGGCCGGGGTGGTGGTCTCGTCGGGGGGCAGCGCACGGCGCCGCAGCGGGTGCAGGGCGCGTTTGAGGTGCAGCCGCCAGCAGGTGTCCGCGGCCCCGATGTGGACCCGCGGCAGGGCGTACCGGCCGGTCAGCGGGCCGGGGTCGATGGCGCAGGCGTAGCCGAAGCCGGCCGCGCGCACCGCCGCGATCGCCCGGTCATCGACGGCGCCGTACGGATAGCAGAAGCCGTCCGGGGCCCGCCCGGTCAGCTCGGCGAGCCGCCGCCGGCCGGCCGCGGACTCCCGCGCCAGGGCGGTGTCGTCGGCGGTGGTCAGGTCCTGGTGCAGCAGCCCGTGGGAGCCGACCTCCATACCGGCGTCCGCGACGGCGCGGATACCGGCCTCGGTCAGCAGCGGTTTGCGGGGGCCCAGCGGGTCCCAGGCGTTGTCGCCGCCGGGCCTGCCGGGCAGCACGAACACCGTGGCGGTGCAGCCGTGCCGGCGCAGCAGCGGCAGCGCGCCGGTCAGGAAGTCGGCGTAGCCGTCGTCGAAGGTCAGCCCGACCAGACCGGCATCCCGTCCGGCGGCGCGGGCGCCCAGCAGTTCGCCGACGCCGACGCCGCGCAGCCCGCGCTCCCGCAGCCAGCGCAGCTGGCGGTCCAGCCGGCCGGGGGAGACGGTGAGGCGGTACGGGTCCTCGGTGGCCTCGGCGACCGAGTGGTACATGAGCACCCACGGCGGGGCGCCGCGGCCGTGGCGGGCACGGCGGGCGGCGGGCACGGGCGCAACGGCGCGGCAGGGCGCCGGATCAATGGACATGGGCGAGCTTTCCTTTGACGGCGAGGAGCAACTGCCGGACCTCGGGGGCCCGAACGGCGAGGGCGGTGCCGGCGAAGACGGCGGGTACCAGCAGCGCACCGGCCGCCGCGCCGGGCAGCGGCGAGGCGGACAGCGCCGCGAGCGGGCCACCGGCCGCCGCGGCCACGGCGGCGGCGAGCACCAGCCGCCCGAGTCCGGCGGCGACCCGGCGTACGTCCAGGGCGAGGACCCGGGTGCCGAGGCCGCGCAGCAACAGCAGTGCGGTGGCCGTGATGCCGGCAGCGTTGGCGGCCACGATGCCGTGGACGCCCCACCACCGGACCGCGCACACCCCGGTCACGACGGTGATCAGCAGTCCGGTGGCCATCGCGGCGGCCGGGTACCAGGTGGGCCGGGCGGCGGCGAAGAACGGCCGGATGAGCGCACCGACCAGGCTGTGGCCGAGCAGCCCCAGGGCGTACACCCGCAGCACCGACGCGGTGGCCGCGGTGTCCGCCGCGGTGAACGCCCCCCGCTGGAAGAGGATTTCGATGATCTGCGGCGCGCAGGCGATCACATACGCCCCGCCCAGCAGCACCACCAGCCCGGCCAGCGTCAGATCCCGCTCCAACCGGTGCCCGGCCGTCGCCGTCTCACCGTCGGCGACCGCGCGGGCCACCACGGGGAAGGTGACGGTGCAGATCATCAGCGAGAGCACCATCGGCAGCTGGGCGACTTTCTGCGCGTAATTCAGATGCGAGATGGCACCGGCCGGCAACGAGGAGCCGAGGAACCGCTCGACCAGGACCTGGGACTGCCGGCCCAGCGCGAAGCAGACGACGGGGGCGAGCAGGGGGAGGCCGAGGAGGGGGGAGTGGGGGAGCGGGGAGTGGGGGAGCGGGGGCCGGGAGCTCTCCCCCGCCCCCTCCCCCTCTCCCCCTTCGGGGGAGGGGGCGGGGGGTGGGTTCGGGGGTGGGGGGGTGTGCCGGCGTCGTTCGCGCCCCGGCAACTGCCGTACGAACGCCGGGAGCTGTACGAGCACCATCAGTACGCCGCCGAGCGCGACCCCGGCCGCGGCGGCCCGCACCCCCCACGCGGAGTGCAGCGCCAGCGTGGTCCCGATGATGCCGAGGTTGTACGCCACGTAGATCGCCGCGGGTGCGGCAAAACTGCGGTGGGCGCGCAGCGCCGCGCTGAGGTAGCCGGCGGTACCGAAGGTGAGGACGGTCAGCGCGGTCAGCCGGGTGCAGGCCACGGCCGGGGCCGGGGCGGCGAGTCCGGGCGCCAGCAGCCGGACGAGCAGCGGAGCGCCGAGCGCGAGGAGCGCGGAGCCGCAGGCGAGCGCGCCGAACAGCCGGGGGAAGGTGGCGGTCAGCAGGGCCCGCACGGGGTCGGGGCCGTCGCCCGGCAACGCGCGGGCGCCGTCGGCGGCTTCGGCCCGCGCGGACAGTGCCTGGCTGAACGCGGGGATCAGCAGCAGCGCCATGGCGTCCTCGATGAGCAGCGTGGCCGCCGTCTCGGGCACCGTCCAGGCGACCAGGAACGCATCGCTGTCACGGCCCGCGCCGAAGAGATGCGCGAGGGTCTGGTCGCGCAGCAGGCCGCACAGCGAACCGGCGGCGGTCAGCAGCGCGGTGATCGCGGCGGCGCGGGCCAGAACGCGGCCGAGCGGGCCGGGGCCACCGGGCGGTCCGGGACGGCCGGGACGGCGGGGCGGGCAGGGGCAGGGGAGGACGCCCTCCTGGCGTACGGAGGCGGGCGTCCGACCCGGCAGCGCCGCCACGCCCGCCCCGTGTCCGGCGGTGGCATCCCGGGCGGCCGCGCCCCGTGCCGTGGCGTCCCGCATCCCTGCGTCCCGTGCCCGCATGTCCCTCATCGCGCCGCCGTCCCGACGCCCTCGGGCCCCGGTACCGGACCGGGCTCCAGCGCCCACCAGCCGGCCAGCCCGAACAGCACCGCGCTCAGCACCGTCGAGGGGCCGCCGATGTCGGACGAGAGGAAGTCGACGGCCTGCCAGACCAGCAGACCGATCGCGACCGGGCCGCAGTCCGCCGGGCCACAGTCCGGGGCGCCCACGCGCCGCCCGGCCACCGCCCGCCGGCGGACCCGCCACAGCCTCCGCAGCCCGCACACCAGCAGCGCCGCCCAGCTGCCCACCAGCGCGGTGGCGCCGATCAGCCCCTGCTCGCCGAGGGCCAGCAGATACATGTTGTGCGGTGAGAGCAACGGCTCGCGCCGGAAGGCCACTCCGGCGCCCGCGGTGTCGCCGCCCGAGGACAGACCGAGCGAGGCGTGACCGTCGCGGTGGACGGGGAACTCCTTGAGGCCGACGCCGGTCAGCGGGTGGTCGTGCCACATACCGGCCGCGGCGGCCCACAGGGTGTACCGGTCGGTGACCGACCGGTCCGGGGCGTCCGAGACCGCGGTGATGCTCGCGAGCCGCTCGCCGAGCAGGGCGGAGCCCACCCCCGCCCCGCCGACCAGCACCACCGCCAGCGCGACCAGCACCGCCAGCGCCCCCGCCGCCACCCGCAGCCCCGCCAGCAGCAGGACGACGCCGACGGCCACCGCGGTGGCGATCCAGGCACCCCGGCTGAACGACAGTGTCAGCGGAAGCACCAGCGCCGCCGCGCTGCACAGGGCGGCCGGCCGCACCCATCCCGGCGCGTCCGCGGCCGGCGCAAGGCCCAGCGCCAGCGCGGCCGTCAGGCCGTACCCGACGACCGTGGCCATCCCCATGACGTCCAGCGGACCGAACGTCCCGACCGCCCGGATGTCGTGCCCCATATAAGAGGCACCGGTCGCGGTCAGATACTGATGGACACCGATCGCGCCCTGCACCAGGGCCAGCAGCACCAGCGACCCGGCCATCACGCGGAAGTCCCGTGCGCTGCGCAGCGTCAGCAGCAGCGCGGCCGGCACCAGCACAAAGATCTGCAGATGACGGACGAGGCCCGGCAGGCTCGCCGCCGGGTCGCCGGAGGTGACGGTGGCCAGCGCCAGCCCCGCCACCGGCGCGCCCAGAACGAGCGCGGCCGTCCGGCTCAGCGGCCGGGCGCGATGCCGCAGCAGACGGAGTGCGCAGCAGACCACGAGCACGGCGGACGCCACATCCGCCGGGGTGACCTTGCCGAACGCCGTGACCTCGGTGCTGCCGGCCGGTGCGCACAGCAGCGCCACGGTCGCCGTCGCCGGGAGAAGCGGTGCCCGGTGCACCGCCGGTGCCCAGGACCGGACGGCCGTACGCCACGGCCCCGACAGCGCGGACACCGGCGCACCCGCGCTCATCCGCCCTCCCGCCGCACCAGCGAGGCCACGGTGCGCAGCATGATCCGGATGTCCTGCCACAGCGACCAGCTGTCGATATAGAGGTTGTCGAAGCGGGCCCGGTCCTCGACGGAGGTGTCGCCGCGCAGCCCGTGCACCTGCGCAAGTCCCGTGATGCCCGCCGGCATCCGGTGCCGGGCGCCGTACTCCGGGTAGGCCTGGGTGAACTGCCGGACGAAGAAGGGGCGCTCCGGGCGCGGCCCGACCAGGCTCATATCGCCGCGCAGCACGTTCCACAGCTGCGGCAGCTCATCCAGCGCGGTCCGCCGCAGCAGCCGGCCGACCCGGCTCATCGGGGCGTCGTCCGCCACGGTCCACCGCGTCGCCTCCTCGTGCGCGTCGCACGGGTGCAGGGTGCGGAACTTCAGCAGGGTGAAGCTGCGCCCGCCCCGGCCGATACGTTCCTGACGGAAGAGCACACCGGGCCCGTCGGCGAGCCGTACCGCGAGCGCACAGCCCAGCAGCACCGGGGCCGCGACCACCAGCGCCGGGCCGGCCAGCGCCAGGTCCAGGGCCCGCTTGCACCGGCCGCCGTGCCGTGGCGGGGCGGTGTCCAGCCGCCGGCAGGCGAAGCCCCACAGTTGGTCGGTGCCCGCATGCGGCGGGCTGCCCTCGCGCGCGGCCGCCGCGCCGGCCAGCCAGATCGCCGAGCCCTGGTCGATGAAGCGGCGCAGCAGCGCGGCGGTGTGCGGATCGCCGTACGGCGACAGCGTGAACACCGCGTCCCGCACGGTGTGCTGGATGACGGCCCGGTTGATGTCCTGCGCGGAGGTGAGCCGCGGCAGCCTCCCGCGGGCCGGGGGCGCCTCGGGCCCGCCGGGCAGCAGCGACGCCGGCGTGACCACGCCCACCGGGCGCATGCCGTACTCGGGATGGGCGTGCAGTACGGCGGCCAGCTGCCGGGCGGCCGGGTCGGTGCCGACGATCAGAGTGGCGCGCGGCCGGCGGCGGGCGGCGTTGCGGTGCGCCCGGTGGACCGTGGCCCGGCCGCCGCAGACCAGCAGGGTGTGCGCCGCCACCGCACCCGCCAGCAGGGCGGCGGTCAGCGCCTGCCCGGGATGCACGGCGGCGAGCACCGCGGCCACCGCGCACCAGCAGACGGCGGCACGGCCCAGCAGCGCCGGCAGGTCGTGCAGCACGTTCGGGGCGGGCCCGGGACGGTAGAGACCGGCCTGGGAGTGGAGCAGCAGCAGGCCCAGCACCATGGCGGCGAGTGCCGCCGGCGCCGTACCGGTGCCGAGGACGAGCAGCGCGGTGCCCGCGGTGGCCAGGCCGTCGGCGGCCATCAGCGGGACGACGGTCCGACGCCGTACGCCGCGGCCGGGCCGGGGCGGGGGCAGGGTCTCCCGGCCCGGCCCGCGGGGCGGGTGGACCGCGGCGGCCGTCGGCCGGGGGACCGCCGACGGGGGAAGGACCCGGGCGGAATGGGGCGCGTCCGCGCTCTCCGTCGTCATCTGCTGATCCGCTCCCTGCTCTCCGGGCACGTCACACCGAGCAGTTCGCGGTACAGCCCGAGGACCGCCGCCGCGGTGTGCCGCACGTCGTACGCCGCCCGCATGTGCTCCAGGGCGCGGTGGCCCAGCGCCTTGCGCAGCTGAGGGCGGGTCAGCAGACCGCACAGGGCCTGTGCCAGGGCGGCCGGATCCGTGGGCGGCACCAGACAGTGCGGGGCGGCCCCGGGCGGCAGGCTCTCGCGGGCCCCGCCGACATCGGTGAGCACCACGGGGCGGCCGCAGGCCATCGCCTCCAGAGGGGCCAGCGCCATGCCTTCCCAGCGTGACGGAAGGACGACCAGATCCGCCGCCCGGTACCAGGGGACGGCGTCCCGTGCCGCGCCCGCGAAACGCACACCGGGAGGTGCGGCCGCATGCAGCAGCTCCCGGTCCGGGCCGTCGCCGACCAGGACCAGCCGGGCGTCCGGGACGGCCGCGACGACCGCGGGCCACGCCCGCAACAGCGACAGCTGCCCCTTTTGCGTGCACAGCCGTCCCACGCACACCACCAGTGGCGCCTCGGGCGGCAGATCGCCGAGCGCGGGCAGGTCGCGGCGCAGCGCCCGCCGCGTCGCCTCCTCGCGGTACGCGGGCATACAGCGGTCCAGATCCACCCCGTTGCGGATCACCGCCCACCGGGCCGGCACCCCCGCTTCGACCCCCCGCAGCCGCTCCGCCTCGCTCACACACAGCACCCGGTCCGCCCAGCGCGCGGCGTACCGCTCCCAGCCGAGCGCCAGCCGCGCCGCCGTCCCGCCGACCGCCTCGAAGGACCAGGCGTGCGGCTGATGGACCGTCGGGATCCGGCCCCGGACGGCCAGACGGGCGGCGAGCCCGGCCTTGGCGCTGTGCGCATGGACGAGGTGCGGGCCGGCCCGCCGGATCAGCCGGGCCAGCCGTCCGGTCTCACCGGCGAGCGCCGGGCCGGGGGAGCGGCGGGCCGGCCAGGAGACCACCTCGGCGCCCGCCGCGGCGGCGCCCCGGTGCAACTCGCCGCCGGGCGGCGCGGCCACCACGGTCCGCAGTCCCGCCGCCACCTGGGCCCGCACCAGGTCGGTGACGACCCGGGCGACCCCGCCGTCGACGGGCCGGGAGACATGGAGAACCGTTGGCCGCTCTTGGCACTGCAGGTCTTGCGGCAGCACGCACTGCTCCCCTGATTACCGAGCTGACAGAAGTCTCTGCGGGAATTGCCGGGGCGCGCCGCTCAGTGGCTGGTATCGGTCTGGAGGAAGAGCGCGCCGAGCAGATATCCCGGACTGCGGGTGGTGAAACGGAAAGTGAGCCGGTCACCGCCGGACCGCAGCGCGGGAGTGATGTCGAATACGTCGGAATCAAATCCGAGAGTGTTGCGGTAGGCGGGCAGCCGCTTCGTCTGCCGGCCGAATTCGGTGATCGTCGAGTTCATCACGTCGTTAGCCGGATTGGCGGTATCCCGCACCTTTTGCACGTGGTGCCGGCCCGCCCGGACGGCGAGCGCGTCATTTCCGCGGCCCCGGTCGCCGTCGTACGCCACCACGCCGGCGCGGCCATGGGAATGAGCCGGGATATGCAATCCGTTCAGCCGTACCGAAAAGCTGCGACGGTCCGGCCCCAGCTGCTGGAAGCCGTCCCACAGGGCGATTCTGCGCAGCGGCTGCTTGCTGTTCTCGTAGGCGGCCACCAGTGTCCAGCCGCCCCAGGCGCCGGCCGGGGAATGGCCCATCGCGGCATTGATCTGGGCCACCGTGTAGGCGCCCGCTCCGCTCTTGCGCACCAGCCGGGTGACGTCCGCCGAAGCCTGGAAGCCGTCGGTCGCGGAGGTGGTGCGGTGGCCGGTGAGGGTGTCGGCGCGCACCTCTTTGTACCGGCCGCCCTGCTCGGCGATCAGCACCCGGCCGTTGTCCTTGGCGGGCTTCTGCTCGCCGGCCCGCAGGTTGCCGCCCCAGTACAGCCGGGCGTAGCTCACCCGGGAGCCGGCCGGGATCCGCAGGTCCGCGCTGCTGGAGTTGTAGGTGTGGGCGTCGGAGTCGACGTCGATGTACGCCATCCGGTAGTGGCCGTTCAGGCCGGCGCCGCCCTGCTGCACCGCCGCGCACGGGGTGGCCGCGCGGCGGAACGCCGTCCTGCAGGTGACCGAGGAGTTGGCCGCGCGCGTGACACCGCCGTGCTGGGTCACGTGATAGCGCTCGTGGAAAGGAATTCGCGCGGATTCCTTGGGAGTCGGCGCGGCCGACGCCGAAGACAGGGCGGCGGACAATGCCAAGGAGGTCAGTGCGCATACGACGCCGCGCGCTGTGCGGTCCATCGACTTCCGCATGTCTTCCTCTCCGACTTCAATCAGTCAAACTGGAGAGCACTCTGACAGAAATCATGTTGGAAACCGCGGCAGGCACGCCGGATCCCGGTCGGGATTCCGGTCAGCGGAATACTAACTCCGCCGGCGCCGCCCTCTTACTGCCAGAAGGGCTAACATTTTCCCGGACGGGGGAACATCCGCACCCCTGACTCATTTCGCTCGTTGTGACCGGTTGCCCCATTCACGAACTGAAAGGAGAATGGGATGAAGCGGTTTGTTAAGACCGCCGCAACGGCTGCGGTCGGCTGTGCCATCGTGCTAAGTGGCGCAGGCGTCGCATCAGCCAGCGGGGACGGCCACCACGGTCGCCACGGTCGTTACTATGACAACGAGCGTTACCGCAACGATCACCGGAATCTCTTCAGCCACCGGAGCGGTGCCAATGCCGCGGGCTTTGCCGCCGGCTCCCCGGGCATCCTCAGCGGCAACAATGTCCAGGTTCCGATCAACATCCCGATCAATGTGTGCGGCAACAGCTTCAACGTGCCCGGGCTGCTGAACCCGGCCTTCGGGAACGTCTGCCTCAACAGGTGACCCGACGCCGGTCCGCAGGATGTCGGGCCGGCATGGGTCGTCATGTGCAGTTGGCGGATCGCCCCTGACCTCGGTCACGGGCGGTCCGCCACTCTGCCCCGTACGTCCGGGCGCCCCACCCGGGACCTTCCGGCCGGAAGCACCTCGCTGACCAGCGGATACGGCCTTCGGGACAGGGGCCATACTGGAGGGCATGGCGAAGAGCAGACGCGGTCGCGGCGGACCGGAATCCGTCACGGAGACGGTGGACGGCGGGCTTGCCGAGCTACGGCCCGACCGGGACCGGCCGCGCGGCTGGACGCTGCTGATCGACGGTGCCCCGCAGTCCCATGTGGACCTCGACGACCCGGCTTATCTGGACTTCTCCTATCAGCGGCGGCTCGGGCACGTCGCCGACCTGGCCGGGCCCGCCGGCAAACCGCTGCGCGTCGTCCATCTCGGCGGCGGCGCCCTGACCCTGGCCCGCTATGTCGCGGCGACCCGTCCGCGGTCCACCCAGCAGGTGGTGGAGCTCGACGCACCGCTCGTCCAACTCGTGCGCCGGCAGCTGCCGTTGGACAGCGGCTGGCGGATACGGGTGCGCGGCGGCGACGCCCGCGCCGGCCTGGCGAAGATCCCGGACGGCTGGGCGGACCTGATCATCGCCGATGTCTTCGGCGGCGCGCGCACCCCCGCGCACCTGACCAGCACCGAATTCCTGACGGAGATACACCGGGCGCTGCGGCCCGGCGGGTTCTACGCGGCGAACCTCGCGGACGGGCCGCCGCTGCGGTTTCTGCGCGGCCAGATCGCCACGGCCCGTACGGTCTTCCCCGAGCTGTGTCTGACCGCCGACCCGGCCGTACTGCGCGGCAAGCGCTTCGGCAACGCCGTTCTGCTGGCCGCCGACGGGCAGCTGCCGGTCGCCGAACTGACCCGGCGGGCGGCCACCGATCCACAGGCCGGACGGGTCGAACACGGCCGGGCGCTGCTGGACTTCACCGGCGGCGCGGCACCGGTCACCGATGCCACGGCCCTCGCCTCACCGGCCCCGCCGGCCGCTGCCTTCGACTGACGCGGGGCCGCGCCGCGCGGGCGGTGTTACGTCCCGTGGTCGCTGGTCTGCACGGTCGGCGGATGGCCGTTCCAGGTGCAGAAGACGGACGTATGCGAGGTGCCGCCGGAGAAGTCGACCCGGATCCACCCGTCCTGCTTCCACACCTGCATCTCCCAGCCCGAGTTCGGGGTCGCCGACACCAACTCGGCGGACCGGCCATCCATGTCGAAGACCACCCGCCCGCCCGCCGTCGCGTAGCTCTTGACCCGGCCGTCGGAGGCCGAGCCGCCCGGCGAGGTGGTGTCCGGGTACCGCGACCGGGGGGTGCCGCTGGAGGACGGGCCGGCCGGGTGTGACGGTTTGCCGTCGGCGGGCGCCTGGCTGTGGGCGGGTGACCGGGACGGCTTGGGGCGGTGGGTGGAGGAGACGCGCGGTGCGGCGCCGTCGTCCTGCCGCCCCTTTGCCGAGGCCAACTGGTCGGAGATCGGCAGCGCGCGCGGGGCGTCGTACGCCGTGCCGGACAGCACGGTGTGCACGCCGAACCACGACAGGGTGACGGCGGCGCCGGTCGCCAGCGTCCAGGCCGCCGCGTGAACCAGTCCTCGTTGCATTCGGCTCATACTGCACCACCGGCCCGCCCCGTTGCAGCCCGTCCAGCACGCCGGAGTGCGCCCTTGCGGCGTCAGCCTCGGGCGAAGAACCTCGCCCGAATGGCGTACGGTGCCGCCCATGGCACGTGTGCTCGTCGTCGAGGACGACCAGTTCGTACGCTCGGCCCTCATCCGGCATCTGACCGAGGCCGCCCACACCGTACGCAGCGTCGGAACCGCTCTGGAGGCGCTCCGCGAGGTGGCGCACGTCGGCTTCGACGTCGTCATCCTCGACCTCGGCCTGCCCGATCTGGACGGGGGCGAGGCGCTGAAGATGCTCCGCGGGATCACCGATGTCCCGGTGATCATCGCCACCGCCCGGGACGACGAGGCGGAAATCGTCCGGCTGTTGAACGACGGTGCCGACGACTACCTCACCAAGCCGTTCTCCGTCGAGCACCTCTCGGCCCGGATGTCGGCCGTACTGCGCCGCTCCCGGGCCACCGCGGCCGGCGCGGAACCGCCCTCACGAGTGATCCGGGTCGGCGGACTGTCCATCGACCCGCTGCGCCGGCAGGCCGAACTGGACGGCGCCGCCCTCGATCTGACCCGCAGGGAATTCGACCTGCTGGCCTTCCTCGCCGGGCGTCCCGGCGTCGTCGTACCCCGCAGGGAACTCCTCGCCGAGGTCTGGCAGCAGTCCTACGGCGACGACCAGACCATCGACGTCCATCTGTCCTGGCTGCGCCGCAAGTTGGGCGAAACCGCCGCGAAGCCCCGGTACTTGCACACCCTGCGGGGCGTCGGCGTGAAGCTGGAGCCGCCGCAGTGAGCGTCGCGCGCGCGGCCGCCGGGCCGCAGAGGACGGCGAGAGCTGCACTTCTGCGCCTCGCGGGCGGAGCAGCGAAGGATCAGACACAGTGAGATGGGCCCTGGTCAAGGTGGCGCTGGCGGTCACCGCCATGGTCGTGGTCGCGTTCGCTGTCCCCCTCGGACTGGTCGTCAAGGAGCTGGCCCGCGACCGCGCCTACTCCAACGCCGAGCGGCAGGCCGCCACCATCGGCCCGGTCCTCGCCATCACCACCGACCGCACCCAGCTGGAGCGCGCCGTCGCCAGCGCCGAGACCGGTCCCGGCGGGCGGATCGGCGTCCATGTCCCGGCGGGCGGCAAGAACGGCAAGCCCGCCGAGATCGGCTCCCGGCGCGCCGCGCAGCGGGATGTCGAGGCCGCCGCGAAGCTCGGCCGGGCCTCCATCTCCCCGGTCTCCGGCGGCTCCTCGCTCCTCCAGCCGACCGCCGTCGCCTCCGGCATCGCCGTCGTCGAGGTCTTCGTCCCCGACGCGGCCCTCACCAACGGCGTCACCACCTCCTGGGTGGTGCTCGCCGGGGTCGGCCTCGCGCTGATCATCGGCTCGGTCGCCGTCGCCGACCGGCTCGGCACCCGCATGGTGCGGCCCGCGGAACGGCTGGCCGGCGCCGCCCACGACCTCGGCAAGGGCAAGCTCGGCGTCCGCGTCCCGGAGGACGGCCCCAAGGAACTGCGCTCCGCGGCCAGCGCCTTCAACGCCATGGCCGACCAGGTCGTCCAGCTGCTGGCCAACGAGCGCGAACTGGCCGCCGACCTCTCGCACCGGCTGCGCACCCCGCTGACCGTCCTCCGGCTCAACGCCGCCTCGCTCGGTGACACCTCGGCCGCCGAGCAGACCCGGGCCGCCGTCGAGCAGCTGGAGCGCGAGGTCGACCAGATCATCCGCACCGCCCGTGAGCAGAAGGCCCAGACCCCGCAGGCGGCCGCCGCGGCCGGCTGTGACGCCGCAGAGGTGATCCGCGAGCGGATGGGCTTTTGGTCGGCGCTCGCCGAGGACGAGGGCCGCACCGTACGCATCGCCGGCGCGGACCGCCCCGTACGCGTCCCCGTCGCCCGCCCCGAACTCGCCGCCGCCCTGGACGCGATGCTCGGCAACGTCTTCCGCCACACCCCCGAGGGCACCGCCTTCGCGGTCGATGTCCACAACGCGGAGGAGGCGGTGATCGTGCTGGTCTCGGACGCCGGTCCCGGCATCGCCGACCCGGACGCGGCACTGCGCCGCGGCTGGTCGGGCGGCGGTCGGGGGCACCGACCGGCGGCAGCCGGGGGAGGCTCCACCGGCCTCGGCCTGGACATCGTGCGGCGGCTGGCCGAGTCCACCGGCGGCGATGTGCGCATCGGCCGCTCCGTCCTCGGCGGCACCGAGATCAGGATCTGGCTGGCGCTGGACGACCGGCGCGCCCGCCTCGGCACCCGCCGCGGCCACCGGCTGCGCCGCACGCTGCGCACCCGCGGGCGGCGGGCGGCGCGCACCGGCTCGTAGGGGGTGTCGTCACACTCCCTGGGGCGGGTCCGGCGGGGCCGACTCGTCCGGCGGGTCCGGCGGGCCTGACGAGTCCCATGGGGGCAACGAGTTCCGGTGGTCCGGCGGCTCCGACGAGTCCGGCGCCCGCCCGGCGCACGGGGCTGTGGGACGCGGCTCCGGGCCGGGGGCTCTTAACCACCCCCTTCCGCTGCCTTAAGGCGGACATAATTCCGCCAACCGCCGTACCGATCCCGGCATTTGTCCGTTTCGCTGCCGCTAGCGTGCGGGACGCACCACGGTGCACCCCAGCCCCCCATGTGACGACAGGCAGGCACGAGATGAGTTCCTCGGCACACCGCCGGCGCAAGAGCCGCACCACCAAGCTGATCGTGAGCGGCGCGGCCGCCGTGGTCGCGGCCGGCGGCGCCTTCGCCATCGCCGGTTCCGCCCTGGCCGCCAAGGCGCCGCGGACCACCGGCACCGCACAGGCAGCGGCCGGCTTCGCCCCGTACGTCGACACCTCGCTCGCCCCCGCCTACGACCTGGCCGGCACCGCCCAGAAGACCGGGGTGAAGAACTTCAACCTGGCGTTCGTCACCTCCGGCGGCGGCTGTACCCCCAAGTGGGGCGGCTCGGGCGAGCTCGGCAGCGACCCGGTGGCCCAGCAGATACCCGCCCTGCGCAAGGCGGGCGGCGACGTCCGGGTCTCCTTCGGCGGCGCCACCGGCTCCGAACTCGGGCTGGTCTGCGGCTCCGCGGACGAGCTGGCCGCCGCGTACGGCAAGGTCATCGACCAGTTCAAGCTCACCAAGGTCGACTTCGACATCGAGGGCGGTGCGCTGCCCAACACCGGCGCCAACACCCGCCGCGCCCAGGCCATCACCCAGCTCCAGAAGAAGCACCCCGGCCTGGATGTCTCCTTCACCCTGCCGGTCATGCCCGAGGGCCTGACCCAGGACGGGGTGAACCTGGTCGCCGACGCCAAGAAGAACGGCGTCAAGATCTCCGCCGTCAACATCATGGCGATGGACTACGGCCCCTCCTACAACGGCGACATGGGCACCTACGCGACCCAGGCCGCCACCGCCACCCAGGGCCAGATCAAGAAGGCGCTCGGCCTGAGCGACGCGGACGCCTGGAAGACCGTGGCCGTGACCCCGATGATCGGTGTCAACGACGTCCAGAGCGAGGTCTTCAAGACCGACGACGCCGGCGAGCTGGTGAAGTTCGCCAAGGACAAGCACCTGGCCTGGCTGTCGATGTGGTCCGGGACCCGCGACAAGGCCTGCCCGGGCGGCGCCGGCAACTCCGCGCAGCCGACCTGCAGCTCCATCGAGCAGGGCCCGCTGGACTTCACCAAGGCCTTCGGCGCGTACACCGGCTGACCCCCACCGGCGGCCCGGGCCCCCAACCGGGCCGCTCGCCCCAGAGGCGGGGCGCAGCGGGACATTCCCCCCACCGCTGCGCCCCGCCGTCCGCCGTCCGCGCCACAACTCCCTTACGCGGCACGTCCTCAGCCCGCACCGCTGCGTACGGCCGTGCGGAACGCGATCGGGGTGGTTCCCGTCTGCCGCTGGAAGAACTTGCTGAAGTTGGTGGCGTCGTCGAAGCCCAGCCGGTCCGCGATCCGGGCCGCGGACTGATCGCCGTGCGCCAGCAGCCGCTTGGCCTCCAGCACCACCCGCCGGTCGATGAACTCCTTGGCCCCCACCCCCGCGGCGGCCTCGGTGGCCCGGGAGAGGGTGCGTGGCGCATAGCCCAGCGAGCGGGCGTAGTCGGCGACCCGGCGGCTGCGGGTGAAGTCCCGCTCCACCGCGTCCCGGAAGCGCAGATAGGTCGCGCCCGCCGCGCAGGACCCGTCCCCGTCCGCCGCCCCGCCCGGATACGCGGCCCGGAGCACCAGTACGGCCAGCAGATGCCGCAGCACGTCCAGATGGATCTCCAGCGGCAGCCCGCCCAGCGCCCCGAACTCCCCGTGCAGCTGCCGCATCGCCTCGTCCACGCCCCGGGCCGCGGCGCCCTCGGGATGCCGTACGGGCGGCCCGTACCAGTCCTCCACCCGGGCCGCGGTCGCGGTCGCCGGGTCCAGGAAACCGGCCTCGAAGAGCACCAGCCGCCCCTTCGCGTCCGTCAGATCACCGAAGTGCTGGACCTGCCCCGGGCGCGACCACAGCAGATCGCCCGGCGCCAGGACGTACTCCCGGAAGTCGACGCTGTGCACCAGCCGGCCGCCGTCCAGGAGCAGCAGATGGTGGAAACCGGGGCGGTGCGGGGTGGACAGCTGACAGGCGTCCGCGCGCGCCCGCAGCTCCGCGAGCGTCATCACCTCCACGCCCCTCGGCCGCCCGGCCGGCGCGGAGAACGCCACCTCCGGGATCTCCGGAACGGGCTCCCCGCCCTCCTGTCGCTTTTTGACCATCGCTGGTCCCCTCGCTACCCCAAAATGTCCCGCTGGTCCCCCTAGCGTAGGAGACGTCAGCGCGTCAGCTGACGGAAAACGGAAGTCCTTGCCCGGACGCACAGAACAGCTGGGAGACCACCATGTCCACGATCGCTCTCTTCGGGGCCAACGGCACCATCGGTAGCCGCATCCGCCACGAGGCCCTCCGGCGCGGCCACCGGGTCACCGCGGTCGTCCGCGACCCCGCGAAGATCACCACGACCCATCCGGACCTGACCGTGACCACCGGCGACATCCTCGATCCGGCCGCCGTCGCCGCCGCGGCCAAGGGCCAGGACGTCGTGGTCAGCGCGGTCGGCGGCGGCGACGGACCGGGCCATGTCGCCACGATCAGGCCCGCCGCCGAGTCCCTCATCGCCGGTCTGCGCACCCTCGGCGACACCGCACCCCGGCTGATCTCCGTCGGCGGCGCCGGCTCGCTGCGTACCCCGGGCGGCGCGCAGGTCTGGGACGCGGAGGGCCTCCCCGAGTTCCTGCTGCAGATCATGCACGCCCACGGCGATGCGCTGGATTTCTTCCGGTCCGTCTCCGATGTGCGCTGGACCAGCCTCAGTCCGGCCGCCACCATCGAGCCCGGTGAGCGCACCGGCAGCTACCGGACCGCCCTCGACGACCTGATCACCGATGCCGAGGGCACCAGCCGGATCACCGCCGAGGACTACGCCGTCGCCGTCCTCGATGAGATCGAGCGGCCCCGCCACCTCGGCGAGCGCTTCACCGTCGGCTACTGAGCCGCGGCACCGGCGCCTTCTTTATGCGCCCGTATGACGACAAGGCCCCCGACCTGAGGTCGGGGGCCTTGATGTGGGGTGAGTAACGGGACTTGAACCCGCGACATCCTGGACCACAACCAGGTGCTCTGCCAGCTGAGCTATACCCACCATGACCGGTGCTGTGTGGTTCTTTTTCCCCACCGGCTGAGAAAAAGTGTACAGGGTCCCAAGGGGTGCTCGCGCCCAGATTTCGTGTCCCGGGACCGAGGGCGTGTCGTGGGGGGGGGGGGGGGGCCCCCCCCCCCCCGCCCCCAGGGCGCACCAAGGGGTGGGGGGGGGGGGGCACGGCAAGCCGGGGGTGGGGGGCGGGGGC
>NZ_JBSHAW010000053.1:48465-56568 GCF_053611685.1 Streptomyces sp. NPDC054786
GGTTCATAAATTTTTAACGGGGTCCTTGGGGGTGCCGCCCCCCTTATTGGGGCCCCGGGGCCGGGGGGGGTGTGGGGGGGGCCCGGGCGCCCCCCCACGACACGAGCCCCTGTGCCTCACTGCGGTGTGGACTGCGGCTCAGCAGGAAGGACGTGCTTGGCGGCGATGGCCTTCGCGGTGTCCGAGTCGGGACCGGGCTGCGGCACGAAGACCGCCTCCCGGTAGTAGCGCAGTTCCGCGATGGATTCGCGGATGTCCGCCAGTGCCCGGTGGTTGCCGTTCTTGTCCGGACTGTTGAAGTAGGCCCGCGGGTACCAGCGCCGGGCCAGTTCCTTCACGGACGAGACATCGACGATCCGGTAGTGGAGATAGTCCTCCAGCGTCGGCATGTCGCGCAGCAGGAAGCCGCGGTCGGTGCCGACGGAGTTGCCGCACAGCGGCGCCTTCCGCGGCTCCGGCACATGCTGCTTGATGTACGCAAGCACCTGCGCCTCGGCCGCCTCCAGCGTCGTCCCGCCGTCCAGCTCCTCCAGCAGCCCGGAGGCGGTGTGCATCTGGCGCACCACTTCAGGCATGGTGCCGAGCGCCTCGGCCGGGGGGCGGATCACCACATCCACCCCGTCGCCCAGCACATTCAGCTCCGAGTCGGTGACCAGCGCGGCCACCTCGATGAGCGCGTCATTCGCCAGCGAGAGTCCGGTCATCTCGCAGTCGATCCACACCATGCGATCGTTCATACATCTCACCCTACGGGGCGCTCGCGCTGTCCGGGCAGCACGGGGCGGACCGTTCCCCTCCCCACCGCGGTTTCCGGCATCCGGGAGGCGTACACGTCCGACTGCGGTTTGCCCGCTTCGCCCGCTTCGGCGGACGCCAGACCATGGCCGGCCAGCGCGGCGGCGGAGAACCGCTCCCCGCCCGCCCCCAGCGCCGCCCGCTCCCGCTCCGGCCGCTCGGCGCGCTCGGCCCGCTCCGGTCTGAGTCCGGGTTCGGGTGCCCCGTTCTGCGGCCGCCGTGCACGGTAGGCCGCCCGGTAGGCGGCGGGCGAGGCGCCCAGCTGCCTGCGGAAGTGGCCACGCAGCGCGACCGGCGAGCGGAATCCGCAGCGCCCCGCGACCTCGTCCACCGAATAGTCGGAGGTCTCCAGCAGCCGCTGGGCCTGCAGCACCCGCTGAGTGATCAGCCACTGCAGCGGAGCGCTCCCGGTAAGGGACCGGAAGCGCCGGTCGAAGGTGCGGCGGCTCATGTATGCGCGCGCGGCCAGGGTCTCCACGTCGAACTGCTCGTGGAGGTGCTCCAGCGCCCAGGCGACGACCTCGGCCAGCGGGTCGGCGCCGATCTCTTCAGGTAATGACCTGTCGAGGTAGCGCTGGTGCCCCATTTCGGAGGCGGTGCGGCGGGGCGGCACGACGAGCCGGCGGGCCAGCGCGTTCGCGGCGTCCGCGCCGTGGTCGGTGCGCACGATGTGCAGACACAGATCGATGCCGGCCGCCGTCCCCGCGGAGGTGAGCACATCGCCGTCGTCGACGAAGAGCTCGCGGGGGTCCACATGGACGGACGGATAACGCTTGGCGAGCGTCGGCGCGTACATCCAATGGGTCGTGGCCGGACGGCCATCGAGGAGTCCGGCTGCGGCGAGGACGAACGCCCCCGTGCACAACCCGACGATTCTGGCCCCTTCTTCGTGCGCGCGGCGCAGCGCGTCGAGCGCCGCGGGCGGCGGGGCCTGGGTGATGGAACGCCAGGCCGGTACGACGACCGTCCCGGCACGGGAGATCGCCTCCAGCCCGTAGGGGGCGGAAAGTTCGAGCCCCCCGGTCGTGCGCAAAGGCGCATCTTCGCCCGCGCACACAAGTAGCCGGTACCGCGGAACGCCTGCGTCTTGGCGGTCGATGCCGAAGACCGAGAGCGGAATGGAGCTCTCGAAAATGGGGCCGCCACTGAAGAGGAGCACCGCGACTATTTCGCGGCGTCGTCGGGCGGCGAGCTTGCGTGCGGCATCTGGTACGGCAGCGGAGTCCTGGCTCATGGCACTTAAGCCCCCCTCGGTCGTCTCGCCCTCTCGGTCCTGCACAGTTCCCCCGCCGTTACTACCAAGATCGAATCTACTGTGTCCCGTGAGGATGGAGTGCCAAGTTCACCACCCGCTGGTATGTCGATATGGCAACTTGGCGCGAAGCATTCGATCACGAAGCGTTCCACTCGTCGGGCCTACATGGGAAGTACGCGTCTCGGCTCTGCCCGTTCGCAGTAGGGCACAACCATGCCCAGCGGTCCTTTCCTCCCTGCTCACACCAGGGTTGAGGGGTGCTCAGGGCAAGGTGCGGACCTCGGCCGGAAGTTGGCTGAAAACGGTCGCGCGCAGACTTGCAAGCGCCTCAGTCGACCGGCGTACGCCCTTCGGAGTGCCGGGCACTCCCATGCGCCGGCGACACCAAATATGCGCTTCTGTCCCGGTGCCTTCCGGTCTCGCGCACACGGATCCGCGCGGCGGTCCGTTCGGATTGCCGCAGCAGTGCGCGGCAGGCGCAGGTCACCGCGGCCAGACCGGCGGCGATGCCGGCCGCGCCGGCCCAGGAGGCGCCGCTGATGATCAGTACGAGGGGCACCAGGGCGCAGCTGAAGGCGCTCCAGCGCATGACATCGCTCACTGGGTCGGGTGATCTGTCGGACGGCAACGGCATCGTGTGCTCCCCTCGGACGGCCTGCTACTACAACGCCGCCGACGATCATGGGTCACCGCGAGGGGTACGTACGGGGGCAGGCCGGGGCATTGCCATCCGCGCCACGCTCCGGCATGCTCCGGGGAACGTTCGAGGCCCCACCCACCTCGCGCGGGCGCTTCGGGTCCGCAGCGGGCTCTGGGCAGCGGGGGAGTGGCGCCGTACTCTTGGGGTATCGGGTTGGGAAGATGATTCCCAGTCGTATCGTTCCTCATTGAACTATGGCTCCCGCACCTCGAGAGAGCCAGCTCAGTCAACTGCCGGATCAAGTCAATCGCCGTTCCCCGTTCGCCCCTCCGCAAGAGGACGTCCTCGCCGAGACACCAATGGCCGGTCACGAAATTCCCGAACCCGCGGACCGCAAGCAGGTCGCCGATCCGATGGCGGACCTCGAAGCGGCAGAAAAGACGCGTCATTCCTGCGACCCCGCGTTCCGGCACGGCGTCGTGGTCGGCTTCGACGGCTCCATGTCGAGCGAGCGAGCGTTGGCGTATGCAATCGGTATGGCCCGGCGTCTCGGCTCCGGGTTGATCATCGTCCATGTGGCCAATCGGCTGCCGACGACCGTCTGGGCAGGCTGTGAGCCCCCGGTCTTCGTGGACGTGCCGGATCACCGCACCGAAGTGCTCGGCCTGGAGCTGGCCTGCGCGGACCATCTCACCGAGGTCCCCTGGGTCCTGGTCGAGCGCGGCGGCGACATCTGCCATGAGCTGGAGGAGGTCGGCCGGGAGTACGAGGCCGACGCGATCGTGGTCGGCTCCACCCACGGCATCGTCGGCCGGATCTTCGGCTCGGTGGCCGGCCGGCTGGCCCGCCGGGCGCAGCGCCCGGTGATCGTGATTCCCTGACGCCTCGCCGGCGCGCCGCCAACTCCCCGCGGCATGGGGCAGCTTCGCCCCCCATGATCGGCTCTCCGCGGCTTGCGCACAGTTGAGGGGGCGTCATGAGGATTGTGCGCAGCCGCATTTCTCCTGACCCGCGCAGGTGGATTGTGCGCTGGTGAAGGGTAGAAAACGGTCACGTGGGCGCGCCGCATTCACGGGCCCGGCGGCCGCGCGCACGGCAACTTCGTGCTGTCGGCCGGGAAGTGACGGTTCCCGGGGCGGCGGCATCCTGCCGGCGTATGGGCGATGCCGGCAAAGGGGAGGCGGCGGCTCCGCGCGTATGGTGGCACGCGCGGAGCGCTGCTCCCGCGCCTGAGTCGGCGCCGCTTTCGCGGGGGCGGCCGAGCGCTGTGGGGGTGCTCAATCGTCGCTTCGGTGGAGCGGGGTGGATGACGTCGCCGTGATCCAGGGATCCGGCTCGTCGTCCAGGGGTGCCGCTCCACCGTGATCCGCGGGTTCTACTCCACCGTGACGGACTTGGCGAGGTTGCGGGGCTTGTCGATGTCCCGGCCCAGGGCCAACGCCGTGTGGTAGGCGAGCAGTTGCAGCGGGATGCCCATCAGGATCGGGTCCAGCTCGGGCTCGTTCTTCGGGACGACGATGGTGTGGTCGGCCTTCTCCTGCTCCTGGTGCGCGACGGCCAGGATGCGGCCGCTGCGGGCCTTGATCTCCTCCAGCGCGGCGCGGTTCTTCTCCAGCAGGTCGTCGTCGGGGACGATCGCGACGGTCGGCATCGCGGGCTCGATGAGGGCCAGCGGGCCGTGCTTGAGCTCCGAGGCCGGGTAGGCCTCGGCGTGGATGTAGGAGACCTCCTTGAGCTTCAGGGAGGCCTCGCGCGCCACCGGGTAGCCGCGCACCCGGCCGATGAACATCATCGACTTGGCGTCCGCGTACAGCTCGGCCATCTTCTTGATGTCCGCCTCGGTCTCAAGGATCTCGTCGATCTGCGCGGGCAGCTTGCGCAGGCCCTCGATGATCCGCTTGCCGTCCGCGACGGACAGGTCACGGATCCGGCCGAGGTGCAGGGCGAGCAGCGCGAAGGAGACCACCATGTTGGTGAAGCACTTGGTGGAGACCACGCAGACCTCGGGACCCGCGTGCACGTAGATGCCGCCGTCGGTCTCCCGGGCGATCGCCGAGCCGACCACGTTGACCAGGCCCAGCACCCGTGCGCCCTTGCGCTTGAGCTCCTGGACGGCCGCCAGCACGTCGTAGGTCTCACCGGACTGGGAGACCGCCACGTACAGCGTGTCGGGGTCCACGACCGGGTTGCGGTAGCGGAACTCGGAGGCCGGCTCGGCGTCCGAGGGGATACGGGCCAGCTCCTCGATCATCTGGGCGCCGATCTGGCCCGCGTGGTACGAGGTGCCGCAGCCGAGGATCTTCACCCGGCGCACCCCGCGCGCCTCACGGGCGTCGAGGTTCAGGCCGCCGAGGTGCACGGTGGAGAAGCGGTCGTCGATCCGCCCGCGCAGCGCGCGGTCCACCGCGTCCGCCTGCTCGGAGATCTCCTTGTGCATGTACGTGTCGTGGCCGCCCATGTCGTACGACTCGGCCTCCCACTCCACGGTGGTCGGCTCGGCCGAGGTGCGGGAGCCCTCGGTGGTGTACGTGCGGTAGTCGTCGGCCTTGAGGGTGGCCATCTCGCCGTCGTCGAGGGTGACGACCTGGCGGGTGTGCGAGACCAGCGCGGCGACGTCCGAGGAGACGAACATCTCGTGCTCGCCGATGCCGAGCACGACCGGAGAGCCGTTGCGGGCGACGACGATCCGGTCGGGGAAGTCGGCGTGCAGCACGGCGATGCCGTACGTGCCCTCGATGTGCCGCAGCGCCTCGCGGACCCTCTCCTCCAGCTTCTCGGCCGTCGAGCGGCCGATCAGGTGGGCCAGCACCTCGGTGTCGGTCTCGGAGGCGAAGGTGATGCCGTCGGCGGTCAGCCGGGTGCGCAGGTCGGCGGCGTTGTCGATGATGCCGTTGTGGACGACCGCGACCTTGCCCTCGGTGTCGAGGTGCGGGTGGGCGTTCTCGTCGGTGGGCGCGCCATGGGTGGCCCAGCGGGTGTGCGCGATGCCTGTGGTGCCCGCGAACCGCTTCGGCAGCCGTGACTCCAGCTCACGGACCCGGCCCTTGGCCTTGGCCGTCTTCAGGCCGCCTGCGGCCTTGCCGGTGCCCTTGGCGTGGATGGCGACACCCGCCGAGTCGTAGCCGCGGTACTCCAGCCGCTGCAGGCCCTCCAGCAGCAGCGGAGCAACATCACGTTTGCCGATATAGCCGACGATCCCGCACATACAGTGACCCTCCGAGAAGAACGTTGTGGCAATGGTTCGTGCCGCCCGGCGTCCCGGGCATGACCGTCAGCCGTAGACGAGGCGGCGCAGCTGGCGGGCCGAGAGATCGGGCGGGGCCACGGCGCGGTGCGGCATCTCGTGGCGGATCCGTTCGAAGATCTCCTCGTTGCGCAGTCCCTGGGACTGCAGCTCCCGATGGCGCCGACGGACGAATTCCTCCGTCGTCTCGTCGAAGTACGCCAGCACATCCAGCACCACCCGGGCGGCCTCACCGCGCTGCAGCGGTGTGCTGCGCACCAGGTGGTCCACCAGGTCTTCGTGCGGCGCCTCAGCGCTGCGGTTACGGCGTTCGAGCACCCGTCGATATTGCGGGGCGCCGCGCGGATACGCAAGAAATCTGCCCGGTATCGGGCACATCCCCGATTTGGCGGCTGGAAAGTGGTCTAAACCTTGACCGGAATCGAGGCTCACGGTACGCATGGTCACCGTTCGGTCGCTCCATGCCCTGCACGACGTCATGCACGAGGTTCGCCGAAGGGAGCGTCGATGAGACGACGCAGACTGCTGTTCTCGCTGCTGCTGGTCGCGGCGGCGGGGCTGGGGACCGCCGCCGTACCGCCACCGGGGGGCGCAGCCGCCCGGGCCGCCACCCCACTGGACCAGGTGATCCCCGCGCCCGCCTCCGTGCACGGCGGCGGGGACGCGTACACCCTCGGTGACCGCACCCGGATCCGCGTGCCGGGCGGCTCCGGCGAGGCCAAGAGGGTCGCCGGCTATCTGGCGGGGCTGCTGCGGCCCGCCACCGGCTTCGCTCTCCCGGTGACCACCAAGGACGGCCGGGACGGCATCGTCCTCCGGCTCGGCGGCAGCGGCACCAAGGGGCTGGGAGCCGAGGGCTATCGGCTGACCTCCGGCGGGCGCGCGGTCACGATCAGCGCCGCCCGCCCGGCCGGCCTCTTCCACGGTGTCCAGACCCTGCGCCAGCTGCTGCCGGGCGACGTGGAGCACCAGCGCGCCCGGCGCGGGCCCTGGCGGATCGCCGGGGGCACCATCGCCGACTCCCCGCGCTACGCCTACCGCGGGGCGATGCTGGACGTCTCCCGGCACTTCTTCACCGTCGCGCAGGTCAAGCGGTACATCGACCAGCTCGCCATGTACAAGATCAACAAGCTGCATCTGCACCTCTCCGACGACCAGGGCTGGCGGATCGCCATCAAGTCCTGGCCGCGGCTGGCGACCTACGGCGGCTCCACCCAGGTCGGCGGCGGCGCCGGCGGCTACTACACCAAGGACGACTACCGCGAGATCGTCCGCTATGCCGCCGCCCGCTATCTGACCGTCGTCCCCGAGATCGACATGCCGGGCCACACCAACGCCGCGCTGGCCTCCTACGCCCCGCTCAACTGCAACGGACAGGCCCCGCCGCTCTACACCGGCACGGAGGTCGGCTTCAGCTCCCTGTGCGTCCCGAAGAAGGAGACGTACGACTTCGTGGACGATGTCATCGGCGAGCTCGCGGCCATGACCCCCGGCCGCTACCTCCATATCGGCGGTGACGAGGCGCACTCCACCAGCCACGAGGACTACGTGACCTTCATGGACAAGGTGCAGCCGGTGGTCGCCAAGTACGGCAAGACCGCGATCGGCTGGCACCAGCTGACCGGAGCGCACCCGGCGAAGGGCGCCGTCGCCCAGTACTGGGGCTATGACAAGACGGGCGCGGCCGAGCGCCGGCAGGTCGCCGACGCCGCCAGGAACGGCACCCGGCTGATCCTCTCGCCCGCCGACCGCGCCTACCTCGACATGAAGTACGACAAGAACACGCCGCTGGGCCTGGCCTGGGCCGGCTATGTCGACGTCAGGCGCTCCTACGACTGGGACCCGGGCAGCTACCTCGAGGGCGCCCCCGCGGACTCCGTCCTCGGCGTCGAGGCGCCCCTGTGGTCCGAGACCCTCTCCACCTCCGCGCACATCGAGTACATGGCCTTCCCGCGGCTGCCGGGCATCGCGGAGCTGGGCTGGTCCCCGGCGTCCACGCATGACTGGGACGGCTACAAGGTGCGGCTGGCCGCCCAGGGCCCGCGCTGGGACGCACTGGGCATCGGCTACTACCGTTCTCCCGAGGTGCCGTGGCCCGCGAAGTGAGGGCGTGAGCCGGCCGGGCGTCCCCCGAAGCCCCCCCCGCTCACCACTTCCGCCCCGGGCGCC
>NZ_JBSHAW010000054.1:0-54106 GCF_053611685.1 Streptomyces sp. NPDC054786
GGACGTAAAGCGAAGCAGTCCGGCACCCCACCCGCGGAGGCCCGTCACCGCACCCCGACAGCCCCGCACCCCGACAGCCCCGCGCAGCGGCAACGCCCGCCGCAGGCGCAACGGCGAGCGCACCGCGCAGCGGGCGGCGAACGGCGAGCAATCACCGCGGCGGGACAGCCGAAAACGTGGGAAGCAGGCCAAGCGCAGAGGACGGTCATGGGACGTTCTCCGGCAGGAAAGATCCCCTTGGCCCCCTCCACGCACGGCGCGCCGAGAACAGCGGTATGCGTGTCGTCCTCGTCACCGAATCCTTCCCGCCCGATGTCAACGGCGTCTCCCACTGCGCCCTGGAAACCGCCCGGCACCTCGTCCGGCGCGGCCACGATCCCCTCGTTGTCGCACCGCTCGCAGGCGCGTCGCCGGCCGCCGGTACGCACGAGAGTCCCTGCCCCGTCGTCCGGGTGCCCTCGATGCCGCTGCCCGGCTATCCGCAGGTGCGGATCGCGCTCCCCGGGCGCCGGCTGTCCGCGGCGCTCGACGGGCACCGCCCCGATCTGGTCCACCTCGCCAGCCCGTTCGTGCTCGGCGCCCGGGGGATGGCGGCCGCCGCCCGCCGCCAGGTGCCCGCGATCGCCGTCTACCAGACCGATCTGGGCCGCTACGCCCGCACCTACCTCGGCGGGGGCGCGGCCACGGCCTGGCGGCGCATCCGGGCGGTGCACGCCGCCGCCGACCGCACCCTGGCGCCCTCCAGTGCGGCGCTGCTGGATCTGACCGAGCACGGGGTGCCACGGGTCCATCTGTGGCCGCGCGGCGTCGACTCCGAACGGTTCCACCCCGGGCGGCGCGACGCGGTGCTGCGCAGCTCGTTGACCGCGGGGCGCGAGCTACTGGTGGGATACGTGGGACGGCTCGCACCGGAGAAGGACGTCCGGCTGCTGGCCGAGACCTCGCGGCTGCCGGGCGTACGCACCGTCGTCATCGGCGACGGCCCCAGCGCCGCCGGACTGCGCAGCGCACTGCCCGGGGTCCGCTTCCTCGGCCGCCGTACGGGTGACGAACTCGCCCGGCTCTACGCCTCGTTGGACGTCTTCGTCCATACCGGGCCGTATGAGACCTTCTGCCAGACCGTGCAGGAGGCGATGGCCTCCGGTGTGCCGGTGGTCGCGCCGCGGGCGGGCGGTCCGCTCGACCTGGTGGACCACGGCCGTACGGGGCTGCTGGTGACACCGGGCGACGGCGGCGCGTTCCGGGACGCGGTGCGCCTGCTCGCGGGCAGCGCCGAGCTGCGCGCCCGGTACGGCGCCGCGGCCCGCAGGGCCGTCGCGGACCGTACGTGGGAGGCGGTCGGCGACCAGCTCCTGGGCCACTACGAGGCCGTGCTCAGCGACCGGACGGCGGTGGCGGCATGAACGCGCGACACGCCCCCGGGGCGGGGCTGCGGATCGTCCGGATCGCCAACTTCGTCACCCCGGCCTCCGGCGGACTGCGCACCGCGCTGCGCGCACTCGGCGCGGGCTACCGGGCCGCCGGGCACGAGCCGGTGCTCATCGTGCCCGGACCGCCAGGGGCGGACGGGACGGCCGGCCCGCGCGACGAAGTCACCGCGCAGGGGCGGGTGATCACCCTGCCGGGGCCGGAGCTGCCGGGCAGTGGTGGCTACCGCATGCTGACCGACCGCGCCCGGCTCCAACGGCTGCTGCACTCGCTGGCCCCCGACCGGCTGGAGGTCTCCGACCGGACGACGCTGCGCTGGACGGGGGAGTGGGCGCGCCGGGCACGGATCCCCGCGGTGATGGTCTCGCACGAGAGCGTGGACGGGGTGCTGCGCACCTGGGGTGTGCCCCGGCCGCTGGCCCGCGCCGCCGCCGACCGGCTCAACCGCCGTACGGCGCACGCCTACAGCCGGGTCGTGTGCACCACCGAATGGGCGGCGGCGGAGTTCACCCGGGCCGGTGTGCGCAATGTGGTGCGCGCTCCGCTCGGTGTCGACCTCGCCGTCCGGCATCCGGACTGCCGCAGCGCGGCGCTGCGGCGGCGCTGGGCGGGCCGGGCGGAGGTTCTGCTGCTGCTCTGCTCCCGGCTGTCCCAGGAGAAGCGGCCGGGGCGGGCGCTGGACGCGCTGGCGGAGCTGCGCCGGCGCGGGGTCGACGCGACGCTGGTGGTGGCCGGTGACGGGCCGCTGCGGGCACGCCTGGAGGCCCGGGCACGGACCGAGCGGCTGCCCGTGGCGTTCCTCGGGCATCTCGCGGACCGGTCCCGGCTCGTCGCGCTGCAGGCCGGCGCCGATGTCGCGCTGGCGCCCGGCCCGGCCGAGACGTTCGGGCTGGCCGCCCTGGAGGCGCTCGCCTGCGGCACGCCGGTCGTCGCCAGTGCGGCGTCGGCGCTGGCGGGGCTGGTCGGCAGCGGCGGCGATACGGCGCTCGACGACGGGCCCTCGTTCGCCGATGCGGTCCAGCGGGTCCTGGCCCGGCCCGAGCCCGCCCGGCGCGCCGCCGCCCGTCGCCGTGCCGAGGGCTACGGCTGGCAGCCCGCCGTCGAGGCCTTCCTGGCGGCGCACGACGCGTCCGCACCGCTCGGCAGGCCGGTCGCCGCCCCGTTCTCGCCGTCCCCGGCCGGCCCGCGGGGCGGGTGGTGACGGTGTGTGCCGAGGGGGCGGTGATACCGGGGCAGACGGCGGGCGGCGGCTGTTCCCCGGCCCGCTTCGTCGCGCTCGGCGATTCGCTGACCGAGGGGCTCGGTGACCCCGTACCGGGCGGCGGCTGGCGCGGCTGGGCGGCCCTGCTCGCCGGGGCGCTGGGCGAGCGGCCGGGCGGCGTGGAGCTGGTCAACCTGGCACGGAGCGGGGCGCTGGCGGCGGAGCTGGCCGAGCGGCAGCTGCCCGCGGCGCGCGAGCTCGGGCCGCGCTTCGCCTCTCTGGTCATCGGGGCGAACGACACCCTGCGCGCGGCCTTCGCCATCGAGCGGGTCGCGGCCGCGCTGGACCGGGCGCACGGCGCACTGAGCGCCGACGGGGCCGTGGTGCTGACGGCATGTCTGCCCGATCCGGGCCGGATGCTGGGGCTGCCGGCGCCGCTGGCGCGTCCGCTGGCCCGCCGGATGCGCGCCGTGAACACCGTCGTCCATGCGGTGTCCGCGCGGTACCAGGGCGTTCATCTGCACCTCGCCGAGTACCCCTGGGTCGCCGAACGCGCCTCCTGGAGCGTGGACCGGCTGCACCCCAGCGAGCGCGGCCACCGGCTGCTGGCCCGCGGCTTCCACGCGACGCTGGCCGCCGCCGGCCTGCCCGTCGGACCGCCGCCCGCGCTCACCCTCGACGGCCCGCCGCCGACCCGTGCCGGATCCGCCCGGTGGATGGCGACCCGCGGCACCCGCTGGGTCGCCGACCGGTGCACGGATCTGCTGCCCGGCCTGCTCGGCCTGGCGCTCCAGGAGTGCCGGCACGGACTGGTGGGTTCCGGACGGTTGCTGGACGCCGCGGCCGACCACGCCGCGCGGGCCGCGCTCGCCGCCCTGACCGAGCCGGACGGCGCCTCTGCGAGGAAAGCCGCCGCGACGGTGAAGGGCGCTGCGACAATGGCAGGATGACCGGACGCTGGGAGTTCTGGATCGACCGCGGTGGCACATTCACGGACGTCGTCGGCCGGAGACCGGACGGACGGCTGGTCACCGGCAAGCTGCTCTCGCACCGTCCGGAGCGCTATCGGGACGCCGCGGTGGCCGGCATCCGGATGATGCTGGGGCTGGGCCCGGACGAACCGGTGCCCGCCGAGCGGGTCTCCGTCGTCAAGATGGGCACCACCGTCGCCACCAACGCCCTGTTGGAGCGCAAGGGCGAACCGACCCTGCTGCTGACCACCGCAGGGTTCCGGGACGCGCTGCGCATCGCCTACCAGAACCGGCCGCGGATCTTCGACCGGCGGATCGTGCTGCCCGAGGCGCTCTACGACCGGGTGATCGAGGTACCGGAGCGGATCGGCGCCCGGGGCGAACTCGTCCGGCCGCTGGACGTCGACGAGGTCCGTCGGGCGCTGATCCGGGCCCGCGCGGACGGCCTGCGCAGCGCCGCCGTCGTCCTGCTGCACGGCTACCGCCACGCCGACCACGAACGGGCCGTCGCCGAGCTGGCCAGGCAGGCCGGGTTCTCCCAGGTCAGCTGCTCGTACGAGGTCAGCCCGCTGATGAAGCTGGTGCCGCGTGGTGACACCACCGTCGTCGACGCCTATCTCTCCCCGATCCTGGGCCGGTACGTCGACGAGATCGCGGCCCAGCTCCCCGGTATCCGGCTGATGTTCATGCAGTCCAACGGCGGACTGCGGCAGGCCGCACACTTCCGCGGCAAGGACGCGGTGCTGTCCGGTCCCGCGGGTGGCGTCGTCGGCATGGTGCGTACGGCCGCCGAGGCGGGCGGTGGCCATGACCGGGTGATCGGCTTCGACATGGGCGGCACCTCCACCGATGTGTCGCACTACGCCGGGGAGTTCGAGCGGGTCTTCGGCAACGAGGTCGCGGGCGTACGGATGCGCGCCCCCATGATGAACATCCACACCGTCGCGGCCGGCGGCGGTTCCGTACTGCACTTCGACGGCCGCCGCTACCGGGTCGGCCCCGACTCGGCCGGCGCGGACCCGGGACCGGCCTGCTACCGGCGCGGCGGACCGCTCACCGTCACCGACGCCAATGTGATGCTCGGCCGCATCCAGCCGGCCCACTTCCCGGCGGTGTTCGGGCCGGACGGCGACCGGCCGCTGGATGCCGAGGTGGTCCGCACCCGCTTCGCGGAGCTGGCCGCGCGGGCCGCAGCCGAGACCGGGGACGACCGCGGCCCCGAGGAGGTCGCGGCCGGCTTCCTCGACATCGCGGTGCTGAACATGGCCCATGCCGTCAAGAAGATCTCCGTCCAGCGCGGTCACGACATCACCCGCTACGCCCTCACCAGCTTCGGCGGCGCCGGCGGCCAGCACGCCTGCGCGGTCGCCGACGCGCTGGGCATCAACACCGTGCTCGTCCCGCCGCTGGCCGGGGTGCTCTCCGCGTACGGCATCGGCGTCGCCGACGCCACCGCGATGCGCGAGCAGGCCGTCGAGGCGGAGTTCACCGACCCCGCGGCCCTCGGCCGGCTGCGCGAGGTGTGCGACGGTCTCGCCGGACAGACCCGGCGCGAACTCCTCGACGACGGGGTGCCGGACGCGTCGGTCACCACCCGCGCCCGGGTACTGATCCGCTACGCCGGGACCGACTCCACCATCGGCGTCCCGCTCGCCGACGCCGACACCATGACCGCGGAATTCGTCCGGGCACACCGCGAGCGCTACGCCTTCACCATGGACAAACCGCTGGTGGCCGAGGCGGTGTCGGTCGAGGCGCTGGGCGCGGCCGGCGGCGCGGGCGGCTACGAGCCGCAGTCCGGCGGCAGAGAAGGGGAGTTGGCGCCTGCCGCCACGGTACGGATGTATGCCGGAGGCAGCTGGCAGGACACCGGCCTCTACCGCCGTACGGACCTGCGCCCCGGCGACACCCTCACCGGCCCGGCCGTCATCGCCGAGGAGGACGCGACCACGGTCCTCGACCCGGACTGGCAGGCGGCCATGGGGGAGGGCGGGCACCTCCTGCTGACCCGGGCCCGGCCGCGCACCGACCGGGTCGCGGTCGGCACCGAGGCCGACCCGGTGATGCTGGAGGTCTTCAACAGCCTCTTCATGGCCATCGCCGAGCAGATGGGCCTCCGGCTGGAGAACACCGCACACTCCGTCAACATCAAGGAGCGCCTCGACTTCTCCTGTGCCCTCTTCGACGCCGACGGCAATCTGATCGCCAACGCCCCGCACATTCCCGTGCACCTGGGCTCGATGGGGGAGTCCATCAAGGAGGTGCTGCGGCGCCGCGGCGGCGAGATGCGGCCGGGCGATGTGTATGCGATCAACGACCCGTACCACGGGGGAACCCACCTCCCCGACGTCACTGTCGTCACCCCTGTCTTCGACACCGACGGGAGCGAGCTGCTGTTTCTGGTGGCCTCCCGCGGCCACCACGCCGAGATCGGCGGCATCACCCCGGGCTCGATGCCCGCCTTCAGCAGCACCATCCAGGAGGAGGGCATCCTCTTCGACAACTGGCTGCTGGTGCGCGACGGCGAGCTGCGCGAGCGCGCGACCCGCGAACTGCTCGCCGCCGGGCCCTACCCGTCCCGCGCACCGGACGCCAACCTCGCCGACCTGCGCGCCCAGATCGCCGCCAACGAGAAGGGAATCCAGGAACTCCGGCGGATGACTGAGCAGTTCGGGCTGGATGTCGTCCAGGCCTATATGGGGCACGTCCAGGACAACGCCGAGGAATCGGTGCGGCGGATCATCGCGCAGCTGTCGGACGGCAGCTGCCGCTACGAGACCGACAGCGGGGCGGAGATCAGGGTCGCGCTGACCGTCGACCGCGCCGCCCGCAGCGCCGTACTGGACTTCGCCGGCACCTCGCCCCAGCAACCCGGCAACGCCAATGCGCCCAGCTCGGTGGTGATGGCGGCCGTCCTGTACGTCTTCCGCACCCTGGTCGCCGACGACATCCCGCTCAACAGCGGCTGTCTCAAGCCCGTGGAGGTCCGCATCCCGGAGGGCTCGATGCTCGCCCCCGTCTTTCCGGCCGCCACCGTCGCGGGCAATGTGGAGACCTCCCAGGCGGTCACCGGTGCGCTCTACGCCGCGCTCGGTGTCCAGGCCGAGGGCTCGGGCACGATGAACAACCTCACCTTCGGGAACGACCGGGTGCAGTATTACGAGACCGTCGCCAGCGGTTCGGGCGCGGGCGACGGCTTCGACGGTGCGGACGCCGTGCAGACCCATATGACCAACTCCCGGCTGACCGACCCCGAAGTGCTGGAGTGGCGCTACCCCGTCCGCGTCGACAGCTTCGCGATCCGCTCCGGCAGCGGCGGCACGGGGCGCTGGCACGGCGGCTGCGGCGTCGAGCGCCGGCTGCGCTTCCTGGAGCCGATGACCGTCGCCCTGCTGACCAACCACCGCAGAATCGCGCCGTACGGCATGGCGGGCGGCGCCCCGGGTGCGCTGGGCGCCAACTCCGTCGAGCGGGCGGACGGTTCGTGTGAGGAGCTGGCGGGCTGCGACACGGCGGACGTCGGCGTGGACGATGTGCTGGTGCTGCGCACACCGGGCGGCGGCGGATACGGGGCGGCGGAGGAGGGCTGACGGACCGGCCACGCGGGCCTGGGCATCCTCCCCGCGCGGTGCATCGATAGTCTGGTCGGCCATGGAGCTCATCGATTCGATCAAGGACGTGCGGATTGCCGCCGCCCGGACGTTGGCCACCCGCTCCGGACGGATCGCCGCCGGACGCTGCCTGATCGAAGGTCCGGGCTTGATCCGGCAGCTCCTGGCCGCCGGGACCGCTCCGGAGTACGTACTCCGCTCGGCGGGTGCGGACGATCCCGCGCTGCATGCGGAGCTGACCGCTGCCGGGGTGGGCGTGCACGCCGTGCGGGACGGGCTGCTGCGGAAGGTCACCGGTGGTGGGAAGCCGGTCGACTGGCTGGCGGTGGCTGCGCTGCCGGCCGAAACCCCGGTGGCGGACGCTTACGGCGACTTCGCCGTGGTGTGCGAGCAGGTCGCCGACCCCGGAAATCTCGGGACGATCGTGCGGACCGCACGCGCGCTCGGCGTGCGGGACGTCGTGCTCACCGATGAGACGACCGATCTGTCCTCCCGGCGGGTCCTGGACGCGGCACGAGGCGCCGTGCTCGGCTGCCGCGTCCGCCGATTCGCCGATCCCGGCGGCGCGTTGGCTTCCTTGCGGGAGTCCGGCTTCCAGATCGTGGTGACCAGCCCCCGGGGAACGCATCTCCAGTCGATGGCCCCCCTGCGCGGCCGCAAGGTGGCGCTGGTCGTCGGGAACGAGACGGACGGCGTCAGCGCGGCCACGCTGGCCGCGGCCGATCTGGTGGTACAGATCCCGATGGCCGGTGCGGTGGAATCACTCAACGTCGGGGTGGCCGCCGGCATCAGCATCTACGAACTACGAATGAAGGCGATCCTGGCCATGCTGACCGACCGGATCCGCGACACCCTCGGCCGCAACCTCACCGCGGCCGCTCACCTGGTGCGGCAGGCATTCGATGCCCACCTGCGCCGGATCGGCGACCTGGACAGCTCCCAGGCGGTGCTGCTGATGGTGCTCGCCTGCGAGCGCAGCACCCCGCTGGAGCAGCTGCGCCGCGATGTCGGCGTGGGCACGGACGAGTTGCAGGCACTGCTGGCACCGCTGTGCGACCGCGGCTATGTGACGCAAGGCCAGGACGACGTCACGATCACACGCGAGGGGGAGCAGGCCATCGCCGCGCTGTGGGCGGTACAGGAACGCGTCGAGGACGGCTTGTACGACGGCTTCACCCCCGCTGAACGCGATCAGCTGCGGGAGTTGCTGCACCGCGTCCAGAACAACGCGGTGCGCCTTGCGAGTTCCCCGGTCGGCCAGGGCGTCGCTGCGGACGTGCCCTAGCGCATCCGGAGGAACCGTACCGGTGTCCCCGGTACGGCCTGGGCCGCCGGCGCCAGAAAGCGCTCGGGGACGACACCGACGACCGGGTAGCCGCCGGTCGTGGGGTGGTCGTGGAGGAAGAGGACCGGCAGGCCGTCGGGCGGGACCTGGAGGGCGCCCAGGGGCATGCCCTCGCTGGGGAGTTCGCCGGTCCGGGCGCGTTCCAGGGGCGGGCCTTCGGTGCGCAGGCCGATGCGGTTGCTGGCCGGGGAGACGCGGAAGCGGCCGGTGGTGAGGGTGTGCAGACCGGCGTCGGTGAACCAGGCGTCGCGGGGGCCGGGCAGGAACGGCAGGAGGAGCTCCGTCACCGGGCCGCGGTGCGGGATGGCATCGGCGGTGGCCGGCGGGCCGTGCGGGTCGCCCAGCGGGAGGACCGTGCCCTCGGTGAGCGGGTCGGGGCCCAGACCGGAGAGCAGATCGGCGGCGCGGCTGCCGAGGACCGGTTCGGTGTCGATGCCCCCGGCGAAGGCGAGGTGGGAGCGCAGCCCGTGGGTGGCCGGCCCCGCGTCCAGGACGGCGCCCGCCGGGACGCGGACCGGTGCGCCCCACGGGACGGGGCGGCCGTCGACGGTCACCGGGCAGGGCGCGCCCGTGACGGCGACGGTGGTGGTGGTACGGACCCGCAGGGCGCAGCCCGTGAGCGTCGTCTCCAGGGTGGCGGCGGAACGGTGGTTGCCGACCAGGCGGTTGGCGAGGCGGTGCGCGGGTTCGTCGAGGGCGCCGGCCCGCGGCACACCGAGGTGGGCATGGCCGGGCCTGCCGAGGTCCTGGACGGTGGTGAGCGCACCGGCCCGGACGACCGAGAAGGCGCGGTCGGTCATCGGGTGGTCTCCTGCGGGACGAAACGGACACGGGTGCCGGGGGTGAGCAGCGCGGCGGGTTCGCGGCGCGGGTCCCACAGGACGGTGTCGGTGGTGCCGATCAACTGCCAGCCGCCGGGGGAGGAGCGCGGGTAGACGCCGGTGTACGGGCCGGCGAGGGCGACCGAGCCGACCGGGACCTTGGTACGGGGAGTGTCCCGGCGCGGTACGTGCAGCGGCTCGGGCAGTCCGGTCAGATAGCCGAAGCCGGGGGCGAAGCCGCAGAAGGCGACATGGAACTCCGTGGTGGAGTGCCGCCGCACCACCTCGTCGGGGGTGCAGTCCCACAGGGCGGCGACATCCGAGAGGTCGGGGCCGTCGTAGCGGACCGGGATCTCCACGGCGGGCCGGTCGCCGGTGGTGAGCGGGGGAATGTCCCAGGCGGCGAGCTCGGCGATCAGCCCGCGGGGGTCGGCGAGGCCGTCCAGGAGCACCGTACGGGCGGCCGGCACGATCTCGCGCAGCGGCGGCAGGGCGCCGTCGGCGGCCCGGCGCAGCAGTTCGGCGTGCAGCGCCTCGACCTCCTCGGCGCTGTCCAGCTCGATGAGCAGGCCGTGTTCACCGACCGGCAGCGGCCTCATGCAAAGCTCCGCAGGTGTACGCCGGCCGCGGCCAGCTCGGACCGTACGCGCCGGGCGAGGTCCGCGGCGCCGGGGGTGTCGCCGTGCAGGCACAGTGAGCGGGCCGTGATGCCGATGCGCCGGCCGTCGCGGGAGGTGACGGTGTGGTCGCGGGCCATGCCGAGGGCCCGCTTGACGACCGCGTCGGCGTCGTGGATCACCGCGCCCGGTTCACGGCGGGGGACGAGGGTGCCCTCGTCGGTGTAGGCGCGGTCGGCGAAGGCCTCACCGACGACGGGCAGTCCGGCCCGCCGGGCGGCCTCGTGCAGCCGCGAGCCGGGCAGGCCGAGGACCGGCAGTCCGCCGCCCGCGGCGAGGATGCCGTCGATGACGGCACCGGCCTGTTCCCCGTCATGGACACAGCGGTTGTAGAGCGCGCCATGGGGTTTGACATAGCCGACCCGGGCGCCGGCGGCGCGCGCGAAGATCTCCAGCGCACCGATCTGGTAGGTGATCTCGGCGGACAGTTCGTCCGGCGGTACCTCCATCGTGCGGCGGCCGAAACCGGCCAGGTCGCGGTAGGAGACCTGGGCGCCGATGACCACGCCGCGCTCGGCGGCCAGTTCGCACACCCGGCGCATCGTGGCCGGGTCGCCGGCGTGGAAGCCGCAGGCGACATTGGCGCTGGTGACGACGGAGAGCAGGGCCTCGTCGTCGGTGAGCTGCCAGCGGCCGAAGCCTTCCCCGAGGTCGGCGTTGAGGTCGATGACGGGAGGGGCCGCCGCGCCGCCGGTCATGCCGGAACCTCGCTCCGCTCGGCCCCGCATGCGCGCGGCGGGCACCTTTCCACGATGGGCTGCTCGCTGCGCTCGCTCATGTGTGTCCGTTCCAGAGGTGCTCGGTGCCGGGCGGGCGTGAGGCGCAGGCGCGGCGGCCCGTTAGCGGGCAGGGGCGGGCGGGGGCGTTCCGGGCCGGCCGGCCCGTATCCGTAGTGACTCGCCCCCGAGGGCAACTCGAGCCGACCGGCATGGAGGACAACGTACGGGATCGTTGAACGATCCGACAAGAGGTGCACTGCATCCGAGAGGGGATGCGTTGTTTTGTTCCCTCATCTGGGATTGACTTTCGCTCACACGACACCGGGACGGCCTCGATCGCCGCCCGGTACGGCGCGAGAGCGGGGAGCGGTATGGCGGGCGGAGCGGCGAAGAGCGATCAGTGGCGGCTCACCGAGGTCGCGGATCTGGAGGGGGACCGCGCCCTGCTGGGGCGCTCCAGCACGGCCGAGCGGGTCGCCGACATCCTGCGCGACCGGATCACCGAGGGCTACTTCCCGCCCGGCGCCCGGCTCTCGGAGGAGAGCATCGGCGGCGCGCTGGGCGTCTCGCGCAACACGCTGCGGGAGGCGTTCCGGCTGCTGACGCACGAGCGGCTGCTGGTGCACGAGCTCAACCGCGGGGTGTTCGTCCGGATGGTGACGGTCGAGGACCTGGAGGACATCTACCGGGTGCGCATGCTCGTCGAGTGTGCGGCGGTACGGGGCCTGGGGCAGGGGCCCTACGGCACCGGTGCGACCGACGCCATCGCGGCGATCGAGGCCGCCGTACAGGCCGGCGAGGCCGCCTCCGGGGGCCGGGAGTGGCAGGCGCTGGCCACCGCCAATATCCGTTTTCACCAGGGAGTCGTGGCCCTGGCGGGCAGCCCGCGCACCGATGAGCTGATGCGGGGTGTGCTCGCCGAACTCCGGCTGGTCTTCCATGTCATGGCCGACCCCCGGCGCTTCCATGCGCCCTATTTGACCCGTAATCGCCAGATTGTCGAGGCGCTGCAGGCGGGCGATGCCGCCGAGGCCGAGCGGCTGTTGCTGTCGTACCTGGAGGACTCGCGCAGTCAGCTGTCGGGGGCGTACGCGCAGCGCATCGCGGAGGGGTGAGATCCGCGGCGGGGGTCGCCGCGAGGTCCGCCACGAGCGGTGCTGTGGGGGCGGCTTGAGATCCGTCCCCGCAGACCCCTTGTCGGATCGTTGAACAATCGCCTAGCCTCCGCTGCAATCTCTTCATCTCCTCGCGGACCCGAGTGGGTCCCCGTACGCGGAAGGCGGATCCATGATCGTGCTCCTCGGCGTGCTCGTGGTCGTGATCGGCTTCGCCACGAAACGCAACCCCTTGCTGGTCGTGGGGGTGGCCGGTATCGCGACCGGCCTCCTCGGAGGGCTGTCGCCGGGCAAGGTGCTCGCGGCGTTCGGTGACGGCTTCGCCGGCAGCCGGGCGGTGACGATCTTCGCGATCACGCTTCCGGTCATCGGCCTCCTGGAGCGCTACGGCCTCCAGGAGCAGGCCCGTCGCCTCATCGCCCGGTTCGCCCGGCTCACCACGGGACGCTTCCTGGCGCTCTACCTCGGTCTGCGGCAGATCGGTGCCGCGGTCGGGCTGACCAATGTCTTCGGCCACGCCCAGACGGTGCGCCCGCTCGCCGTCCCGATGGCCGAGGGAGCTGCCGAGCGCAAGTACGGCGAACTCCCGGAGCGGACACGGGAGAAGGTCAGGTCGTTCGCCGCCAGCGCGGACAACATCGGCCTCTTCTTCGGCGAGGACGTCTTTCTCGCCGTCGGCTCGATCCTGCTGATCACCGGCTTCGTCAACACCACCTACGGGACCCACCTCGAACCCCTGCAACTCGCGCTGTGGGCGATCCCCACCGCGCTGTGCGCCTTCGTGGTCCACGGCTGGCGACTACTGCGCCTGGACCGCCAGTTGGAACGCGAGCTGCTCACCGCCAACGTCCACAACACCGCCGCAGCGGAGGCCGCCCAGTGATCAAGGCAGAGTGGTTCTACTGGCTGGTCGGCCTCAGCTTCCTGGTGATGGCCTCCCAGATGGTCACCGACCGCAGCAACCCCAAGCGCTTCGGCACCGGCGCCTTCTGGGGTCTGATCGGCGCCGGCTTCATCTACAGCAGCTGGGTCGTCACCAAGCAGGCGCCGGCCGAACCGCTGGGCGTCGCGGTGCTCGTCATGGCCTGCCTGGCCGGCTTCGGCTTCACCGGGCGCGGCACCCCGCGCACCACCACCCCGGAGCAGCGCGCCGCCAGCGCCGCCAAGCTCGGCAACAAGCTGTTCGTCCCGGCGCTCACCATCCCGGCCGTCGCCATGGCATGCGCCATCGGCGTCAAGCAGCTGTCCTTCGGGGGCAAGCCGGTCCTCCAGGAGGGCAGCGAGACCATTCTGGGCCTGGGGATCGGGGCCGTCGTCGCCCTCGTCGTCGGCATGATCATGCTCCGCGAGAAGCGGGTCTCCGTGCCCGTGCAGTCCGGCCGCTCCATGCTGGAGGCGATGGGCTGGGCGATGCTGCTGCCGCAGATGCTGGCCACGTTGGGCGCCATCTTCCAGGTCTCCGGCGTCGGCGCCCAGGTCGGCAAGCTCGCCAGCTCCGTACTGCCCGAGGACTCGCTCTACATCGCGGTCGTCGTCTACTGCGTGGGCATGTTCGCGTTCACCATGATCATGGGCAACGCCTTCGCCGCCTTCCCCGTGATGACCGCCGCCGTCGGCTGGCCGGTCCTGATAGGCCACTTCGACGGTAACCCCGCCGCCGTCCTGGCCATCGGCATGCTCGCCGGATTCTGCGGCACCCTCGTGACGCCCATGGCCGCCAACTTCAACATCGTTCCGGCGGCCCTGCTGGAACTGAAGGACCAGTACGGGCCCATCAAGGCGCAGCTGCCCACCGCGGGGGTACTGCTCGGCTGCAACATCCTGATCATGGCGCTGTTCGCCTTCTGAACCGGCTCCGGGCGCCGTGCCGCACTCCGCGGCACGGTGCCCCCGACCACTGCTCGCTGCCTCCGACGCCGGACGCACCGCACCGAGGATGACCGTATGACCCGGGTACTGCTGACCGGATTTGCACCCTTCGACGGCGAATCCACCAACCCCTCCTGGCAGGCGGTACGCGCCGCCGCGGACGAACCGCCCGCCGGCATCGAGGCCTTCGCCGTCGAGCTGCCCTGCGTCTACGGAGCGTCGGTGGCGGTGCTGCGTGCCGCGATCGAGGAGACCCGCCCCGAGATAGTGGTGTGCGTCGGCCAGGCGGGCGGCCGCCCCGACATCACCGTCGAACGCATCGCCATCAACGTCGACGACGCCCGTATCCCCGACGTCTCGGGCGCCGAACCGGTCGACGAGGCGATCGTGCCCGGCGGCCCCGCAGCGTACTTCTCCACCCTGCCGGTCAAGGCATGTGTGGCGGCCGTCCGCGCCGCCGGGCTGCCCGCCTCCGTCTCCAACACCGCGGGCACCTTCGTCTGCAACCACGTCTTCTACGGCCTCGCCCACCTCATCGCCACCGAACTGCCCGGCGTGCGCGGCGGGTTCGTCCATGTGCCCTACGCGCCGGAGCAGGTCGTCGACCGCGCCCAGCCGTCGCTGCCGGCCGACGCGGTCGCCCGGGCCCTGCGGGAGATCGCGGTCACCGCCGCGCACACCCGCACCGACCTCCGCGTCGCCGGAGGGGCCACCCATTGAGCGGCGGCACCGGACCGGCACCGGGGGCCACCGGACCTGGCGGCCGCTCGCCGCGGGCCACGCCGTAGACTGACGCGCCGGCCCGGCGAGTGCTCCGTCAACGGATCCACCAGCGGTTCCACCCATGAGCGGATCCGCGCCGTTTCGTCCGTTGTCAGTGCGAGCGCCTACTCTGTGCGACGTGACTTTTCCCGCCCCGGGGGCCGCTGCGCCCCAGCTCAACGGCCCGAACCGGCCCGCGCCGGGCCCGGCAGCCGACGAGGGCCTGGCCCGTCGGCTGCGCGCCCTGGCGTGCACCGCGCCGCTGCACGACCTCGACGTGCGCAAGGCCAACCTCGCGGGCGAGTACGGGGTCTACGCCATGGCGGAGGTGGCGCTCGCCGTCATCGATCTCGTCACCCTCCACATGGACTTCGACACCGGCGCCGACCACGAGGAGATAGTGGCGAAGGTGCTCCCGCGGGTCGCCGCCCAGGCTTCCCGCCGTCCCACGGGTGAGCACGAGCGGGTGGCCCGCTGGGTGCTGGAGAACCTGATCAATGTCGGCAGCGTGGACCGCGGCTTCCGGGCCGTCTACGGCACCTTCAACACCGACGGCCGGTATGTCCGCCGCGACTACGACTTCAAGCTCATCGAGGAGGTCCCGGGCGCCGGCGGCAGCGTCTTCCTGCGGGCCACCGACGAAGCGGTCAACGTCCTGGTCGGCGCGCTCGACACGGACGTCACCAGCGCGCAGATCGCCGCCGAGGTCAAGCTGGAGGTGCTGATCAACCGTGGCCGGCTGGCCGACGCCCAGCTCGCCGCCGAGCAGGCCCGCTACCGCACCGTGCAGTACGCCGAGACGCTGCGCAGAACCCTGGACGCCACCCGCCGCAACGTCCGCGCCGTGGACTGGCTGGAGACCGTCCCGGACATGATCAATGAGGCGCTGGACCACGTCGCGGACCGCTACCGCCACGAGAACGCCATCCTGACGAACATCCGCAAGGCCCGTGACGAGACCGAGGAGCCCGAACACAAGCGCCGCGCCGCCGAGCTCGTCGACATCGTCAAGGACTGCATCCGCCGCCACACCCAGCTCCAGTCGCGCCTGCTGGAGGCCGGACCGCTCTTCCGCGCCGAGCAGGACCGCCAGGCCTTTGCCACCCCCGCCGCCCGCTCCGGACTCGACCTGTACGGGCAGCTCGTCGCCCCTTTGCTGCCGCTCCCCGCCGAGCGGGCCATCCGCGTCACCGACGCCTTCTTCGCCCACGGCACGGGCCTGCGCACGCCCTCGGCCGTCCGGGTCGGCGATCTCGTCGAGGTGCTGCTCACCCCGCCCGTGGAGCGCGAGCACCTCGGTGCCGAGATGCCCGAGCCCGATCTGGTGACGACGCCCGACGACAGCCGCTTCAGCGAGGCTCAGCTCGACGCCGCGATGGCGCTGCTCGATCTGCCCGCCGACGCCCCCCGCAGGCTCTCCGGACTGCTCGCCGAGGCGCGCCGCGGCGATCCCGAACTCCCCTACCTCGTCGCCCTGTTGGCGGTACACGCCGCCAGCCCGCCGGTCGGCACGGCGTACCGCCAGGGGGAGCAGCAGCTCCTGTTCGCCGTCGACGACGGCACCGAGCTGACCGACCCCGAGTTCGGCGGCGCCGACCTCATCGTCGGCACCGCCCTGCTGGACTCCGCCGGAATGGCCGCGGGCCGCTCGGAGGTGGCGTGATGGTGTCCCACACCCGGGGCGGGCGGCCGGCGAACGGCATGGCGCGCCCGGTCCGGCAGGGCCCCGGCGTGCCGGGTGGCCGCCCGCGGCCGTGCCGGCCAGAGATTTCCGAGACCGTCCCCCGCAAGGAGCTAGTTCCGTGACCCAGTACGACGAGGCGCCGCAGCCGGACCCGGCGTCCGGGCCCGGTGAACCGGGCCGGGTCGCGCCCACCGCCGACGCCGAGCCGGCCGCGGCGGGGCCCTCCCCCGAGTTCTCGGCTGCTCCCCCACCCCCGGCTTCGTTCGAGCGGGGGGACCCCCATGAGCAGGGGAGGCCCCCCTCCCTCACCCCGGCCGATACCGCCGACGCCGCACGGCTGGTCTCCTTCGGCCTCCAGCCCAAGCTGCTGCCCGCCCGCGACGCCGAATACGGCGAACTGCTGCGCCGCTATCGCGACGAGCCCGCCTTCGCCCGGCTCGCCGACGCCGTCGCCACCGGACTCGGGCTGGTCGTCCTGGAGGTCTCCACCCGCGCCGGGATGGCCGTCACCGCCCACGAGGACTCCGTCTTCGCCGTACGGATGGGTGACTATGCGCGTCGGGCCTCCGCCGACTCCGCCGACCGCTTCCTGCACGGCCTGGCCCATCTCGCCGTCGCCGCACTGGCCTTCCCGCGCCCCGAAGACCTCGCCGACGACGGCTATATCGGCCGGATCACCGTCAACGGCGTCGACGCCTTCGTCCGGCAGGCCTGCCGCCGCCTGGAGGAGCGCGCCGAGCAGGAGGGCGAGAACACCGACCCGGCCACCGACGCCCCCGGCCTGGAATCCGCCTGGCGCGTCTACGCGCGGCGCAGCGCGACCGGCGCCACCAAGGACGCCCGCCGGCTGGCCGGTTCGACCACCGGCATCATCGCCAAGGCCGTCACCTTCCTCGTCGACTCCGGCTTCCTCCAGCGCACCGGTGACGACTCCGGCGGCGCCTACCGCACCACCGCCCGCTATCAGCTCCAGGTCCGCGACATGGCCGGCAGTGCCGCCATGGCCGAGCTGCTGGAGCTGGGCATCGTCCCCGTCGCCGACGGCAGTGCCGCGCTGCTGCCGGGCGAGGACACCGACGACCTCGACCTGGTCTCCGACGCCGGACTGCCCTTCCACTCCGGATGACGGGCCGGCCCTTCGACCACTGACGTTCCGGCCGACCGGCCACCGATAGTTCCGACCGACGACCACCGACTGCTCCGACCGACGACCACCTGCCGCTCCGCTCCGACCGACGACCACCGCCCGCTCCGCTCCGGCCGACCGGCCGCTGACCGCCCCGACCGACGACCACCTGCCGCTCCGCTCCGACCGACCTTCCCACCGCCCCGGCTCCCCCCCCCACCCCCGAACCCACCCCCGCCCCCTCCCCCCGAAGGGGGAGGAGGGGGAGGGGGCGGGGGAGCAGCACCGCCCCTTCCCGACACGACAACGAGAGTCCGCCATGTACGAGCTGTCCCGGGTCCGCCTCTACTCCATCGGGCCCGCCGGTGCGCGCTATGCCGACACCGTGCTGGACCTGCGCGGAGTCGGTGCGCCCGTGCCCCAACCGGCCCCGGCCCAGGCGGACTTCTTCGAGGACGAACCGGTCGGCCCGCCGCGCCGCCCGGCACCGGCGGGTGTGCTCTTCCTGGAGAACGGCGGCGGCAAGTCCGTCCTGCTCAAACTGATCTTCTCGGTGATGCTGCCCGGCCACCGCAACACCCTCGGCGGCGCCAGCTCCGGCGTCCTGCGCAAGTTCCTGCTCGCCGACGACTGTGGCCATGTCGCCCTGGAGTGGCAGCACGTCCTCACCGGCGAGAGCGTGGTCGTCGGCAAGGTCAGCGAGTGGCGCGGCCGGCAGGTCTCCAACGACCCCCGGAAGTTCGCCGAGGCCTGGTACAGCTTCCGGCCCGGCCCCGGTATGAGCCTGGACTCCCTCCCCGTCGCCGAGGCCACCGTCGTCCGTCCCCGCCAGGAGAGCGGCGAGGGCAGCTCCGGAGCCCAGGGCCGCCGGCGCACGATGAAGGGCTTCCGCGACGTCCTCACCGAGGCCGGCAAGCACTACCCCAACCTCGACGTCGTCTGGGAAGAGATCCACGAACGCTGGAACGAACACCTCGGCGCGCTCGGTCTGGACCCCGAGCTCTTCCGCTACCAGCGGGAGATGAACGCCGACGAGGGTGAGGCGGCCGGCCTGTTCGCGGTCAAGAACGACTCGGACTTCACCGACCTGCTGCTGCGCGCCGTCACGGACACCCGTGACACCGACGGCCTCGCCGACCTGGTGCACGGCTTCGCCCACAAGCTCGGCCGGCGCGCCGAGCTCACCGCCGAGCGGGACTTCACGGCCGGCTCCCTCGACCTGCTCTCCCGTATCGCCGACGCCGCCGAGCAGCGCGAGCGCGCCCGCGAGGTGCATGCGGGCGCCGAGCGCCGCACCCGCGGCCTCGCCCAGCGGCTCCACGCCCGCGGTACCGAAGAGCGCGGCCGCGCCGCCGAGCTGGCCGAACAGGTCGCCGCCGCGGCCCATCGCGTCACCGACGCCGAGCGCGTCCGCGAGCGCCGTTCTCTGGTCTCCGCCGAACTCGCCTACCGGCACGCCTCGCTGGCGCTGGCCGCCGCGGAGAAGGACGCCGCCGCCCAGCGCCGCGAGCTGAACGACGCCCGTACGCTCCACAGCGCCTGGCAGGCGGCCGAGACCGCGCTGCGGCACCGCGCCGCCGCCGACCGCGCCGCGCGGGTCGCCGTCGCCATCCGCGAGGCCGAGCGGGACGCCGCCCCCGCGCTCGCCGCCCGGGCCACCGCCGCCGCCGACCTCGTACGCGCCCTGCATGCCGCGGCCGAGGCCGGTGAGCAGGTCGCCAACGAGGAGGAGGAACGCTCCGCCGCCCTGCAGGAGGCCGGTGAGTCCGCGCACCGCGACGCCACCACGTCCGCCACCCACGCCCAGCGCGCCCGCAGTGAGGCCGACCACCTCAAGCAGCGGCTGGCCGAAGTTGCCGAGGAGACCGCCGAAGCCGTCCGGGCCGGCTGGCTGGACGACAGCGCCCCCGACGCCGACCCGGCCCGTGCCGCGCTCGCCGCTTCGGACGCCGAGAAGACCGCCGTTGAGGCCTGGGACTCGGCCCGTGAGGCCGCCCGGCAGGCCACCGACCAAGCCCGGGAGGCCACCGCCCGGCACTCCGCCGCCGAGCTGGCGGCGGCCCGCGCCGAGGACGCCGCGCAGGCCGCCGGGCGCGCCTACGACGCCGAGCGCCGGGCCGCCGAGTCCATCGGCGCCGAGCAGCGGCTCGCCGACCTCCTGGGACTCCCGCAGGCCGAGGCCAAGTCGCTCGGCGTGCCCGGCCCCCGTACGGCCACGCCCGGCACGGAACGAGCCGCCCCGCGCCGTTCCGGCGGCCCGCTCACCGCCGAGGAACTCGACCGCAACGCCGACGAGCTGCACGAGCTGCTGGAGGAGGGCGTCGCCGCCGCCGAACGGCAGCTGTTCGACCTGCGCACGGCCGCCGCCGACGACGCCCGGATCCTCGGCGCGCTGGGCGACGGCGGCCTGCTGCCCCCGGGCCCCGATGTGCTGGCTGCCGTGGAGTATCTCGGCGAGCACGGCGTGCCCGCGCTGCCGGGCTGGCGCTATCTGGCCCAGTCCGTCGACCCCGCCGACCACACCCGGGTGCTCGCCGCCCGCCCCGAGCTCGTCGACGGCGTGATCATCACGGACCCGGACACCCATGCGCGGGCCCGCGAGGTGCTCGCCCAGGCCGCGTTGCTGCCGCGTTCTGCCGTCGCGGTCGGCACCGCGGCCGCGCTGCTCGCGCCCACGCCCGCCGCTGACGAGCGGGACTCCGGCGTCTACAGCGTTTTCCTCGTAACGCCGAACCCGGCGATGCACGACGAGTCCGCCGCCGACGAGGAGCGCCAGGCGCTGCGGGCGCGCGCCATAGAGCGCGACGAGGAGATCCGGGGGCTGGCCGCCCGGCTCGCCGGGGACCGTGCGCTGGCCGCCCGGCTCGGATCGTGGCGTGCGGGCTGCCCGGCCGGCCGCCTCGGTGAACTGGCCGCCGCCGCGGACGAGACCCGTACGGCTGCGGAGGAGGCCGCCGCCGAGCTGGCCGGGGCCCGTACCGCCCGCGCCGAGACCGACGAGGTCGCGGCCGAGGCCACCGGGGTGCGCGACGAGCGCCAGGAGGCCGCCCAGCGCGCCCGCCGCGCCGCCGACCTTCTGGCCGGGCTCGCCCACCGGCTGCGGGAGCGTGCCTCCTGGCAGTCCCGGATGCGTGAACTCGTCGATGAGGCGGCCGAGTTCGAGGCCCGGGCCGAGGAGTGCGTGGACCGCGCGCGGGCCGCCGACGAGGACCGCAGGGCCACCCAGCGGGCCGCCGACGACGCCCGGCGCACCGCCCGCGCACTGCGCGCCGAGCGCGCCGAGATCGCCGGCGTACCGGATGACGTGGGGGAGGCCCCCGAGGGCGCGAGCGCCTCACTGCCGGCGCTGCGCGAGGCCTACCGCGCCGCCTCCCAGCTCTACGAGAAGGTCGGCGTCGGCGCCGATCTGCGCGCCGAACAGGCCCGCGCCGAGGGGGACGAGAGCGCCGCCCTGGCCGAGCTGAACCGCCTCACCAACAAGGTCCGCACCCGCGCGGAGACGCTGCTGGAGAGCCCGGACGCCGCCGACGGCCCGTCCCGGCAGGCCGCCGCGGCCCGCGCCGAATCGTTGGTGCAGATGCTGGAGACCCGCGCCTCGGCCGCCAGTGAACAGCTCGGCCGGCTGCGCGGTGAGGCCGAGCGGCTGGCCCCCACCGACGGCGAGACACACACCGAGCTGCCGGACGAGCTGGTGCCCAAGGACGCCGACCGCGCCAAGGAGCTGCTGCGCACCGCCTCGGGTGAACTGGCCACCGCCGCCGAGGCGCTGGAGGCCGCCCGCGATCGGCACGAGGAGCTGCTGCGCGGCCACCGCGCCGCCGAGGACGCCGCGGGCGGCTTCGACGAGACCGCCGCCCTGCTGCGTGATCTGCTCCGTGACCACCAGGACGCCGACGACCCGGCGGACGGGCGGACCGAGCCGTACGCCGGCCGGCTGGCCGAGGCCCGGCAGGCCGCCGCCGAGTCCCGCCGCTCGCTGCGCGGCTGTGCCGCCGACCTCTCCACCGCCGAGTCCGCGGTGCGCGAGGCGAGCGACATCCTCGTACGGCACGCCAACTCCACCCGCTACGAACAGGTCCGCACCCCCGCCCGCCAGCAGATCCGCGAACTGCCCGCCGCGGCCCTGCCGGACCATGCCGCCAAGTGGGCGGAGGCCTTCGCGCCCCGGCTGCGGGTGCTCAGCGACGAGCTGGAGCAGCTGGAGCGCAACCGCGACTCCATCGTCGACCGGCTGCGCGGGCTGGTCGAGTCGTCGCTGACGACACTGCGCTCCGCCCAGCGGCTGTCCCGGCTGCCCGAGGGGCTGGGGGAGTGGTCCGGGCAGGAGTTCCTGCGGATCCGCTTCGAGGACCCCGACCAGGCCACGCTCGCCGAACGGCTCGGTGAGGTGATCGACGAGGCGACCCGTGCGGCCGTCAAGAAGAACAGCGATCTGCGGCGGGACGGGATGTCCCTGCTGCTGCGGGGGGTCGGCGCGGCGCTGCAGCCGCGCGGGGTGGCCGTGGAGATCCTCAAGCCGGACGCGGTGCTGCGCGCCGAGCGGGTGCCGGTCGGGCAGATGGGCGATGTCTTCTCCGGTGGGCAGCTGCTGACCGCGGCCATCGCGCTGTACTGCACGATGGCGGCGCTGCGCAGCAACGACCGGGGCCGGGACAAGCAGCGGCACGCCGGCACGCTGTTCCTGGACAACCCCATCGGCCGCGCCAACGCGACCTATCTGCTGGAGCTCCAGCGCGCCGTCGCCGACGCGCTGGGCGTGCAGCTGCTGTACACCACCGGCCTCTTCGACACCACGGCGCTCGCCGAGTTCCCGCTGGTCATCCGGCTGCGCAATGACGCGGACCTGCGGGCCGGGCTGAAGTACATCAGCGTCGAGGAGCATCTGCGGCCGGGCCTGCCGCAGCCGGACCCGTCCGGTGAGGCGGTGCACGGCCAGATCACGGCGACGCGGATGTACCGCCGCCCGGAGGATCCGGTCCCCGGGGAGCAGGCGGACGAAGCCGCCGGATGATCAGGGCGCCGAGGCCTGCGGGCGGAGTCGGGCGGAGCCGGGAGGCACCGCGCTAGACCACCACCACCGACCGCAGGACCTCCCCGCGCTGCATCTTCGCGAAGGCCGGTTCGAGGTCGTCGAGGGCGATCGTCTCGCTGATGAACCGCTCCAGGTCGAGCTTGCCGCTCAGGAACAGATCGATCAGCACCGGGAAGTCGCGGCTGGGCAGACAGTCGCCGTACCAGGACGATTTGAGCGCACCGCCGCGTGAGAAGAGGTCGATGAGCGGCAGCTCGATCCGCATGTCCGGGTCGGGCACGCCGACCTGGACCAGCGTGCCGGCCAGATCGCGCATATAGAACGCCTGCCGGTAGGTCTCCGGGCGGCCCACCGCATCGATCACCACATCGACGCCGTGGCCACCGGTGAGCGCGCGGACCGCCTCGACGGGGTCCGTACCACGGGAGTTGACGGTGTCGGTGGCGCCGAACCGCTCGGCGGCGTCCAGCTTGCCGTCGTCGAGGTCGACGGCGATCACGCGTCGTGCGCCGGCCCGTGAGGCGCCCGCGATCGCGGCGTTGCCGACGCCGCCGCAGCCGATGACGGCGACGGTGTCCCCGCTGCCCACCCCTCCGGTGTGCACGGCCGCGCCGTACCCGGCCATCACCCCGCAGCCGATCAGGCCCGCGGCCTCCGGGCGTGCCGAGGGATCGACCTTCACCGCCTGCCCGGCGGCGACCAGGGTCTTCTCGGCGAATGCGCCGATGCCCAGCGCCGCGGTCAGTTCCGTACCGTCCAGCAGGGTCATCGGCTGGGCGGCGTTGCGGGAGGCGAAGCAGTACCAGGGGCGGGCGCGACGGCAGGCACGGCACTGTCCGCAGGGCGCCCGCCAGGCCAGCACCACGTAGTCACCGGGCGCCAGGTCCGTGACACCGGGGCCGACGGCCTCGATGACCCCCGCCGCCTCATGGCCGAGCAGATAGGGGAAGTCGTCGCCGATCGCGCCGTCGCGATAGTGCAGATCGGTGTGGCACACCCCGCAGGCCTGCACGGTCACGAGCACTTCGCCCGGACCGGGATCGGGTACGAGGATCGGCAGCACCTCGACGGGGGCGCCCTTCTTGAGGGCGACGACGGCGCGGGCTTCGTGCGGCATGTCTCACTCCTAAAACAGCGCCTGCGGGGCGGCAGGGCGGGTAGCACGCGTGAGGTGGCACGGATGCCTGTGAGGGGTTGGAGTGGTGCGCGGTGCGAGGAGCGGGGACAGCGGTGGAGGACGCTCCACCTCTGTCTCCCTGTTGCCTATAGTGCGCTGGGTTGCGCTATAGGAGACATGCTGGAAGTCGGGTCAGGGATCCGTCAAGGGGGATTTTTCGCTATCGGGCTCAACCCGCGTACCCCATCAGGCGGGAGAGCTCCGCGGCCGCCTTCGCGGACCGCTCCGCGAGCTCCGGCAGCAGATGACGCTCCATCCGGTACGCGGGGCCCGAGACGCCGATCGCGCCGATCACCGCGCCGTCGTGCGCCCGGACCGGTGCCGCCACCGCATTGAGCCCGATCTCCAACTCCTCGTTGGTGCAGGCGAATCCGTCCGCGAGCACGGCGGTGAGCTGCTCGCGCAGACCGGCCGCCGTGGTCAGGGTGGTCTCGGTGAACCGCGGCAGCTTGCGGGTCGCCAGGGTCTCCCGGCGCTTCGGCGGCAGATGCGCCAGCAGCACCTTGCCGCTGGCGGTGGCGTGCAGCGGGGTGCGGCGGCCCAGCCAGTTGTACGCGGTGACCGCGGCGGAGCCCCTGGCCTGCATGATGTTGACCGCCGCATCACCGTCCAGCACCGCGATGTTGGCGGTCTCCCCGGTGTCCTCGGCGAGCGCGCGGCACACCGGCTGGCCCTCCTGTGAGATGTCCAGCCGGATCGCGGCGGCGCCGGCCAGCCGCAGCACCCCGGCGCCCAGGTAGTACTTCCCGCGGTCCCTCTCCTGCTCCACCAGCCCGCGGTTCTCCAGCACCCCGAGGATCCGGAACGCGGTCGATTTGTGGACGCCCAGTTCCTCGGAGAGCTCGGTCACCCCGGCCTCGCCCAGCCTGGCCAGGATCTCCAGCACGCTCACCGCCCGGTCCACGGACTGGACGGATCCCGCCCCGCCGCGCCGTTCCTCGGACCGGTCGTCTGCCGTATCGCTCGTGTTCGACATGGGTCTTTGTGTCACCACCCGGTGGCCCCCGTGGGGCACGTCTGAGGGCATCTGCCGGGAAGCCCTTGACGGCTCGCTTCCCGGCTTGGATTCTGTTGCGCATCGCGCTCTGCGATGCGTTATTCAGAACACATGATACCGATCAGCGAGAGGGGGGCCAGATGATTCCCATCTGCCGCATCGAGGACCTGCCAGAGGGCGAGTCCGTACGGATCGAGATCGACGACGTCACACCGGCCATCGCGGTCTTCCATGCGGAGGGCGGCTACTACGCCATCGACGACACCTGCAGTCATCAGGACGCCTCGCTCTCCGACGGCTGGGTCGAGGGCTGCTTCGTCGAATGCCCGCTGCATGCGGCCCTGTTCGACCTGCGCACCGGGGCTCCGACCTGCCTGCCGGCCCGCCGGCCGGTGCGCACGCACGAGGTCAGTGTCCTGGACGGCATGATTCATGTCCGGCCCGCCGTACGGGAAGAGGCGGTGGCGTAAATACCCGGTCACGGCGAGCGCGCCGTGACCGTCCGAAGCCGAGCGCGGTTCCTCGGTTCCCCCGGAGCCCGGACGGTCCGCGGGGTCCCGGAAGGCCAGGAGTCCTCCGGGGAACCGCCCGGCCCGCCAGCTCGTTCAGGCGGCCGCCCGGTCGATCCTCGACGAGCCCTCCCGCGATTCCCTGCGCTGCTGCCGGCGCGCCCGGCGACGCTCGCGGCGCAGTTCCCGGGCTGTACTGCTCGGCTGCGACTGCACCCCGTTGCGCTGCACCCACACCTGACGGGTCACCCAGACATCCAGCACCGCCCAGGTGGCGACCACGGTGCTGGCGACGGTGCTGAGCACGGCGGGGAACGCGAGCCAGGAGCCCGCCAGGGTGCTCAGGAACGCCACCATGGCCTGAACCAGGGTGAGTGCCACGATGATGACGGCGCGCACCGCTGCGGTACGCACCGGATCCGCCATCCGGCGCCGGACCGCCGGCTCCTCCTGCCACAACGGCTCTCTGCCGGTGTCCATGAACGCGTCACACTCCCTGTACTCTCCCCGCGTGTCCGACTCCTCGGTGGCTGCCCGGATTTCGCCGGGTAATGCCCCTGGCGTCGCACCCCGTCCTTCCTCATGGTCATGCACCGGGGCCGCGCAGAGTTACCCGGGGTAGAGCAAAACCGGCCAACCCTCCGGCAGGCTGCCGGATGCTGAGGAGGCGGGCCCGGCTCCTCAGTGCGGGCGGGTTGTCCGGGAATCGGTGGACAACTCATGATGATCCCGCCCCGGTTGCTTCCCCGACGTCAGGAGAGGCCTTCGGCTAGGTCACCCGACAGTAGTAGGCTCGCGCCGTTTGTTGACGGAACACCACCCCCCGTGCGCCGGGGTTGACGTAGGGGAGGCCATGCGCTTTCGCGGTAAGTCGGTCCGCCGGAAGATCGTGGCGTTGCTGCTCGTACCGCTGGTGTCCCTGACGTCCATGTGGGCGTTCATGACCTATATCACCGGGCGTGAGGCGAACCAGCTGCTGGACGTCGGCAACATCGTGAAGAATCTGGGTTATCCGGTCGAGGACGTCATCCAGGCCCTCCAGCGGGAGCGCCGGCAGAGCCTGCTGTACCTCGCCGACCGGCGCGGCGCCAATGCGCTCGACCAGCTCCACCGGCAGACCCGGGCCACCGACGAAGCCGTCACCCAGCTGCGCGCCGACATCGACATGCGTGACATCCGCGACGACCTGAGCGCCGGCAACGCCGACCGGATGCAAAGCGTCCTCAAGGCCCTGGGCGGACTGGGCTCGCTGCGGGCCCAGATCGAGGACAACACCGTCTCCCGCGACGAAGCCATGGAGAGCTACAACTCCCTGGTCGACCCCAGCTATGACTTCCTCGCCGCGCTCCACGCCCTGGAGAACGTCGAGATGGACAAGCAGGCCCGGGCGCTGGTCAATGTCACCCGGGCCCGGGAGGCGGTCTCCCGCGAGGACGCCCTGATGTCCGCGGTGCTGGCCTCCGGCAGCATGAGCAAGCGCGACCTGCGCGCGCTGTCCGACCGGGTCGCCGAACGCCGGGTCCTCTACAGCACCGGCCTGCCCGCCCTGCCCGCCAAGGACCGTGGTCTCTACGAGGACTACTGGCGCTCCGCGAAGGCCCGCGAGCTGACCTCGTACGAGGACCGGGTGATCGCCGCCGGCGCCCAGGACGGGCCGCATACGGTCAACGCCGAGCGCTGGAACACCGCGGCACGCAAGGTGCTCGGCGACCTCCAGCGGATGGGCAAGGACGCCGGGGACCGCTACCAGGAGCGCGTCGCCCCCGTCGCCATGAACGTCTTGCTCAAGGCCGCCGTCGCCGGTGTCCTCGGCTTCGCCGCGCTGCTGGTCTCGCTCATCGTCTCGTTCCGCATCGGCCGCCGGCACGTCCGGGACCTGATCCGGCTCCGCAAGGCCGCCCATGACGTCTCCGGGGTACGGCTGCCGAGCGTCATGCGCCGGCTGGCGGCCGGCGAACAGGTCGATGTGGAGACCGAGGCACCCCGGCTCGCCTTCGGCCCGGATGAAACCGGCCAGGTCGGCCAGGCACTTCACACCCTCCAGCGGGCCGCGATCGAGGCCGCCGTCAAACAGGCCGAAATGCGCCGTGGCGTCTCCGAGGTCTTCGTCAACCTCGCCCGTCGCAGCCAGGTCCTGCTGCACCGGCAGCTGACCCTTCTGGACGCCATGGAACGGCGCACCGAGGACACCGACGAACTCGCGGACCTCTTCCGGATCGACCATCTGACCACCCGTATGCGACGGCATGCGGAGGGCCTGGTCATCCTCTCCGGCGCGGCACCCTCCCGGCAGTGGCGCAAGCCGATCCAGCTGATGGACGTGGTGCGCGCGGCGGTCGCCGAGGTCGAGGACTACGAGCGGATCGAGGTGCGCCGGCTGCCGCGGCTCGCGGTGGACGGCCCCGCGGTATCGGACCTCACACACCTGGTGGCCGAGCTCCTGGAGAACGCCACCGTCTTCTCGCCGCCGCACACCGCCGTACAGGTCCTGGGCGAGCGGGTCGCCAACGGCTACACCCTGGAGATCCACGACCGCGGTCTCGGCATGGCCCCCGATCTGCTGATGGAGGCCAACCTCCGGCTCGCCGAGACCCCCGAGTTCGAGCTGTCCGACACCGACCGGCTCGGTCTGTTCGTGGTCAGCCGGCTCGCCCAGCGGCAGAACGTACGGGTCTCCCTGCAGCCCTCGCCGTACGGCGGCACCACCGCCGTGGTCTTCGTCCCGGGGGCGCTCCTCACCGAGACCGCCGTCGGCGGCCGGGAGGACGACGACGCGGCGGACGGCCTGCCCGGCGGCCCCGTCGGCAATGAACTGGAGCATGCGGCGGGCAAGTTGGCCGCCCTCTCCCAGGCGCCGCCGCCCCAGCGGGAGCGGCGCGCCCCGGCCATCATCGACGGACCGGTCGAACTGGAGGCGCCGCTCGGCCCGAACGAGCTGGGCCCGGCCGATGACGAGGACAGCGTCTTCCGGAAGCGGGAGCGAGGCCGCAAGGGGCCCGCCGCCGCTCCCGACGCCCCGCGCGGCATCGCACCGGTGCCGCCCGTCCCCGACGGTGAGCAGCACCAGCAGGCCCGGGACCAGGCGCCCGGCGGGCCGGCACCGCTGCCGCGCCGCCCCCGCCCGCCGGTGCTGGTCTCCGACCACGGCCGGACGGTCGACGACAGCGACGCGCACGGGAAGCGGGCCGCCGAGCGTCCCGGCCCCGGCCGTCCGCGCCCCGAGCGCTCCGGCTCCGGGGGTTCCTCTGCCGAGCGCTCCGGGGCCCGGTCGTCGTCGGCCGCCGCGCCGCAGGGCCCGGCCGCGGACGGAGCCCGGCCCACCGAGGACCGCGAGGCACCCGCGCCCACCACGGCCAAGGGGCTGCCCCGCCGGGTACGGCAGGCGAGCCTCGCGCCCCAGCTCAAGGCCGATCCCACCGGGCAGGCCGAGACACCGGAGCGGAGCGCACCGGCCGCGGACGACCGTGACGCGGAGGCGGTCCGCGCCCGGATGGCCTCGCTCCAGCGCGGCTGGCAGCGCGGGCGCCGCGACAACGGCGAGGACCGGCGCGGGACCGGAACGGCACCGGGCGAGGACCCGGCAACCGGTGAAGCGGCTGCGGCCGGCAGCACGGTCCGGGACACCACCACCATCCCGGACACCACCACAGGCCCGGACATCACAGACCCGGACGCCCGTGACACCGCCCCGCAGAACGGCAACGACACGGGCACCACAGCACCACCAGGAACCACATCGGGAGGGGACGGTCCATGACCGCACCGAAGGCAGCAGCTTCCACCGCATCGGTCTCGGAGAAGGGCTCCGGTGAGCTGAACTGGCTCCTGGACGAGCTGGTCGAGCGGGTCGGCTCCATCCGCAAGGCACTGGTCCTCTCCAGTGACGGGCTGGCCACCGGCGCCTCGAAGGACCTGACCCGCGAGGACGGCGAGCATCTGGCCGCGGTCGCCTCCGGTTTCCACAGCCTGGCCAAGGGCGTCGGCCGGCACTTCGACGCGGGACACGTCCGGCAGACCATGGTCGAGCTGGACGAGGCGTTCCTGTTCGTCAGCGCGGCCGGCGACGGTAGCTGCCTGGCCGTACTGGCCGACGCGGACTCCGATGTCGGGCTGATCGCCTACGAGATGACGCTGCTGGTCAAGCGCGTGGGTACGCACCTGGGCACGGCGCCCCGGTCCGGCCTTTCCACCTGAGCGCGACGACGGTGACGCCATGAGCGAGCGCGGCGAGCGAAGAAGCGAGCGGTGCGCGCCGCGCGAGTGCGAGGCCGAGCGAAGCGAGGTTTCGGCATGAGCGACCAGGACCGCCGGGCGGCGCGGGACCGGGAAGCGGCCCGCTGGTTCGACGACGACGCGGGCCCGGTCGTCCGGCCGTACGCGATGACGCGCGGGCGCACCCGTACGGCTTCGGAGGGGCGCCTCGATCTGATCGCGCTGGTGATCGCCGAGAGCCGCGCGGAGGAGACGGTCGACGACCAGAGCCTGTCGCCCGAGCATGTCGAGATCGTCGAGCTGTGCCGGCAGGAGCCGCTGTCGGTCGCCGAGCTGGCGGCCGAATTCGACCTGCCCCTCGGCGTCGTACGGGTCCTGATCGGGGATCTGCTGGATGCGGAGCTGGTCCATGTCAGCAGGCCGGTGCCGCCGGCCGAGCTGCCGGACGAGAAGGTGCTGCGCGAGGTGATCGACGGCCTGCGCGCGCTGTGACCCGCCGAGCGGTTACGTGGCCGCCGCCTTCCGGATGCTTCTTCCGGGGCGGCGGCCACTGCCGTCGCGGCCGGCTCCGGGCGGGAGACCGCTCCGCCGGCAGGGCGCAGATCCGCCGGCTGCCCGATGGGGGTGGGCACCGCAGGGAGTGCCCCGGGTACGGTGCCTGTTGAGCAATTGTCAACAGGAGGAGATCCGCCGCCATGGCCACGGACGAGACCCCGGCACCCGTTGAACACCTGGAGATCCAGGTCGGCCCGCACACCTACGACGCACTCGCGTGCGGCCCCGCCGACGGGGAGTTCGTACTGCTGCTGCACGGCTGGCCCGAGTTCGCCGACTCCTGGAGCGCCGTGCTCCCCGCCCTGGGCGCGGCCGGCTACCGCGCCGTCGCCGTCGACCAGCGGGGCTACTCCCCGCGCGCCCGCCCGCCGAGGATCGCCGACTACGCCGTGCCCGAACTCGTCGCCGACGCCCTCGCCTTCGCGAGCTCCCAGGGCGCGGACCGCTTCCACCTCGTCTCGCACGACTGGGGCGGCATGGTCGCCTGGGCGCTGGCCGGCGCCCACCCCGAGCGGCTGAAGTCCCTGACCGTACTGGCCACCCCGCACCCGGACGCACTCAACCGGGCCGCCGCCGAGGACTCCATCCAGCACCACCGCCTCGACTACGTCCGCTTCTTCCGGCGCGATGACGGTGCCGCGGAGGCCGCGCTGCTCGCCGATGACGCCGCCCGACTGCGCGCCGCCTACGCCGGCAAGGTGCCCGCCGACCTCGTGGAGGGCAATGTCCGCCGGCTCTCCGCCCCGGGCGCGCTGACCGCCACGCTGAACTGGTACCGCGCCCCGGAGTCGGTGATCTCGGTGGCCGCGGGCCGGATCGCCGTCCCCACCCTCTTCCTGTGGGGCAGCGAGGACACCGCCCTGGGCCGCGGCGCGGCCGAGTCCACGGGGGAGTGGGTGGACGGCCCGTACCGCTTCGAGGCCCTGGAAGGCGCCAGTCACTGGCTGCCCGAAGAGGTCCCCGACACGGTCACACCCAAGATCCTCGACCACCTCGGCCAGTACGCCTGACGCCGTGGCGGGCCGGGACGCCACGGCGCTCCCGGCCCCGCCGCCGTACACTGCGGCCATGTCCGGCAAGCGCACCACCCGCCTCACGCCCGATCAGCGCAGGGAGCAACTGGTCGGCATCGGCCTGGAGATGCTCGCCGACCGCTCCCTGGACGAGCTGTCCACCGACGAGGTGGCCCGGCGGGCCGGTATCTCCCGCGGTCTGCTCTTCCACTACTTCGACTCCAAACGCGACTTCTACCGCGCGGTGGTCCGCACCGAGTGCGACCGCTTCACCGCCGCCATGGAACCGGACGGCTCGCTGGAACCGGTCGCCTGGATGCGGGCCCTCATCGCGGGCTTCGTGGCGTACGTCCTGGAACACCGGCAGGTGTATCTCGCCCTGGTGCGCGGCGCCGCCGGCAGCCACCCCGCCGTCACCGACATCGTCGGTGCGACCCGGGAGACCGTCGCCCACCGGGTGCGCGACGGCCGGCGGCGGCTCGGCATGCCGGACGCCCCGCGGACGGAACTGGCCTCCCGGGCCTGGATGGCGTTCGCCGAGGAGGCGGTCATCAACTGGCCCGTGCAGGAACCGGACGCCCATGAAGAGCTGTGTGCGTTCGTCGAGTCCAGCTTTGTGAGCCTGCTCGGACTGCTCGACCGGCCCGGGGCCCTCGTCACACGCTCAGTGCCCGCGGCATCGGCTCCACCCGTGTCAACGGCCTCTGACGACGCCGTTTTGGGCAGGTTGGCCACCTCTGACCCACGGGCGTGACCCGGGCGTGACGCATCTCAAGTGGGCGCCGTGCTGAGCACGTTGTACCGTTCCCTTGCACCTGCTGCCCCGTGCGCCGACGCTCGGGTATCAAACGTGAGCTCCACCCGTATACACGGCAATTCAGGAGAAGAATCCCATGGCCTTCGGGCGATCCGATCGCCGCCGACGGTCTGCCGCCGTCGAGCCGGTGACGCTCAAGATCCTGGTCGCGGGCGGCTTCGGGGTGGGTAAGACCACCCTGGTCGGTGCCGTCAGCGAGATCAAGCCACTGCGTACCGAGGAACGGCTGACCGAGGCGGGGCGGCCGATCGACGACCTGGACGGGGTGGAAACCAAGACCACCACCACCGTCGCCATGGACTTCGGACGGATCACCGTCAACGAAGAGCTGGTCCTGTACCTCTTCGGCACCCCGGGCCAGGACCGTTTCTGGTTCCTGTGGGACGAACTGGCCCGGGGCGCACTCGGTGCGGTGGTGCTGGCGGACACCCGCCGGCTGGCGGACAGCTTCGCCGCCATCGACTACTTCGAGCGGCGCGGTCTGCCCTTCACGGTCGCCGTCAACTGCTTCGACGGCGCCGACCACTACCCGGCGGAATCCGTACGCGACGCCCTGGACCTGGACCCCCAGGTGCCGGTGATGCTGTGTGATGCCCGCCTCAAGGACTCCGTGCGGGATGTGCTGATCTCCGTCGTGGAGCATGCGATGGAGGCGGGCGCCCGCCGCCGGGAGCCCGCGGTTCCCTGACGGAGCGCGGAAGTACGGCCCGTACCCCGCCGTCCGGGGTACGGGCCGTACGTCTGCGCACTGCCGGCGCCGTTACCCCGCCGAGCCGTCCTCGGCCAGCCAGCCGAAGCTCCGCTCCACGGCCTTGCGCCAGTTGGCGAACTCGCGGTCCCGGGTCCGCCCGTCCATCCGCGGCGTCCACTCCGTGTCCCGCTTCCAGTGGGACCGCAGCTCGTCCAGGTCCTGCCAGACACCGGTCGCAAGACCGGCCGCGTAGGCCGCTCCCAGACAGGTGGTCTCCGAGATCACCGGGCGGATCACCGGCACGTCCAGCACGTCCGCCTGATGCTGCATCAGCAGGTTGTTGGCGGTCATCCCACCGTCGACCTTGAGCTGGGTGATCCGCACACCCGAGTCCTGGAACATGGCGTCCACCACCTCCCGGGTCTGCCAGCTGGTCGCCTCCAGTACGGCGCGTGCCAGATGCGCCTTGGTGACGAACCCGGTCAGACCGGTGATCACGCCGCGGGCGTCGGAGCGCCAATAGGGCGCGAACAGACCGGAGAACGCCGGCACGATGTACGCCCCGCCGTTGTCCGGGACACTCGCCGCCAGTGGCTCGATCTCCTCGGCCGACGCGATGATGCCCAGCTGATCGCGGAACCACTGCACCAGCGCGCCCGTGATGGCGATGGACCCCTCCAGGCAGTAGACCGGCGCCTCGCCGCCGAGCTGGTAGCCCATCGTCGTCAGCAGCCCGTTCTTGGACGGGACCGGGCGGTTACCGGTGTTCAGCAGCAGGAACGAGCCCGTGCCGTAGGTGTTCTTGGCCTCGCCGACGCCGTAGCAGGTCTGGCCGAAGACGGCCGCCTGCTGGTCGCCGAGGGCGGACGCCACCGGCACGCCGTGCAACTGCCCCACGGCCGTGCCGTACACCTCGGCCGACGACCTGATCTCCGGGAGGATCGCGGCCGGCACATTCATCGCCGACAGGATCGCCGGATCCCACTGGAGGGTGGCGAGGTTCATCAGCATCGTGCGGCCCGCGTTGGTCACATCGGTGACATGCACCCCGCCGTCGGTGCCACCGGTCAGATTCCAGATCAGCCAGGAGTCGATGGTGCCGAACGCGATCTCACCGCGCTCGGCACGCTCCCGCAGCCCCGGCACCTCGTCCAGCAGCCAGGCTGCCTTGGGCCCGGAGAAGTAACTGGCCAGCGGGAGCCCGGTGGCATCGCGGAACCGGTCCTGACCGTCCGCGCCGCCCAGTTCCGCGCACAGCCGGGAGGTGCGGGTGTCCTGCCAGACGATCGCGTGGTGCACCGGCTTGCCGGTGGCCCGGTCCCACAGGACCGTGGTCTCCCGCTGGTTGGTGATGCCCAGCGCGCTGAGCTGGTCCGCGCGCAGCCCCGCCCTGGCGAGCGCGCCCGCCACCACCGCCTGCACCTTCGACCAGATCTCGGTGGCATCGTGCTCCACCCAGCCGGGCTTGGGGAAGATCTGACGGTGCTCGCGCTGGTCGACGGCGACGATCGCCCCGCCGTGGTCGAAGATGATGCAGCGGCTCGACGTGGTGCCCTGGTCGATCGCGGCTACATATTTCTCGGTCTTCCCGGTTTGCTCCGTCATGCCGTCACGCCTCCTGAAGTCCTGGTGAGTGGGTGCAGCGGGCCCGGGGCCGGTCGGGCGGACACGCTCCGGGACCGGTCAGAACGCCGCGTTGTAGACCAGGCCGGACAGCACCGCGCCGATCAGCGGCCCGGCCACCGGGATCCAGGAGTAACTCCAGTCCGAGGAACCCTTGTTGGGGATCGGGAGCAGGGCGTGCACCAGGCGCGGACCGAGGTCACGGGCCGGGTTGATGGCGTAGCCGGTGGGCCCGCCCAGCGACAGCCCGATCCCGACGACCAGCAGGGCGACCAGCAGCACATTGATCCCGGAGCCGTAGATCCCCGCGTGCTCGCCGGGGACCTGGCCGATGCCGATGCCCTTGTTCTGGCCGAAGAACAGCAGCGGCAGCACCAGACCGATGGTGGCGATGATCTCGGTGACGAGGTTGGCGGCCGGGTTGCGGATCTCCGGGCCGGTGGAGAAGATCCCCAGCGTCGGCTGGGCCTTGTCCTCTTCCGCGTTGGCGGCGAACTGCGCGTAGTACAGCGCCCAGGCCAGTACGGCCCCGATCGCCGCACCGACCATCTGCGCCAGGATGTACAGCGGCACCTTCGACCACTCGGTGCCGCCCGCGACCGCCGAGCCGAGCGTCACCGCGGGGTTGAGGTGGCCGCCGGACAGCGGCGCCGCGGTGTAGGCGCCGGCCAGTACGCCCATGCCCCAGCCGAAAGCGATCACGACCCAGCCGGCTGCCCTCGCCTTGGAATAGTGCAGGGTGACGGCGGCGCACACACCGGCCCCGAAGAGTATGAGTATCGCGGTGCCGATCACTTCACCGACGACGATGTCCCCATTGGAATACATGGCGGCTCCTTGGCCCTCGCCCGGGGACGTCCCCCGGTCCTCCGTGCAGGGTGCGTGCCACCGGCGGGCAGCGGACAGCCGCTGCCACCCGGCCGGGGTGCCTGAGTGCGGCGATGCCGACTGGCATCCGGAAGTGTTCACCGGCGATGAGGGGGCGTCAAGGTCGCGCACAGCTGTGGATGTTGACGGCTGCCGGCCGGAGAAGCGGACCGTACGTCGCATCACCCGCGGGTTCCGACGCCCTCCTGGCCGGGCGGTGCGGTGCGCGCAGCGTCGGCCGGATCCGGCACCCGGCCCGCGGCACCGCGGCGGATCTCCGTACGCTCCGAGCCGGGCCGGCCCAGCACCCAGCTCGCCCCCGGCAGCGCCTTCGCGGCCTTCTTCAGCGGGGCGAGCGCGGCCGCGGCCGCACGGTGCCCGGTGACGGTGTCGGGCGGACACACCACCGTCGCCAGGGACAGGGTGACCGGCCGCCCGCCCGCCGACCAGGACACGTCCAACAGCGCCGCGGCGAAGGGCTCCAGGCCGTCCGGCCCGGCCAGCACCAGGAAGTCGTCGCCGCCGATATGGCCCACCAGACCGGCCGGCTCGCCCGCCGCGACCTGCGCGAGCGTCCGCCCCACCGCACGGATCAGCTCATCACCGGCCGCAAACCCCGCGCCATCGTTGACCTGCTTGAAACCGTCCACATCCAGCCAGCTCAAGGAGAACGCCAGGCCCTCCGCGATCCGCCGGTCCACCTCCCCGTTGACCTCGTCCGAACCGGGCAGCCGGGTCAGCGGGTTGAGCCGGGCCGCCTGCTCCACCCGGGTCTCGGCCAGCGCCCGCACGATGTCCGCGAGATGCACCACGCCCATGCACCTACCGCGCTCGTCCACCACGGCCACATCGTCCCCGGTACGGTCACGGTCCCCCTCGGCGATCACATCGAGCACCTGCCAGGCGGTGGCGTCCGCGCCGACCGTCCGCGGCCGGTCCGCGAGCCGCAGCGCCGGCCGGTCGGCGTACAGCGCATGCCCGTACCGTCCGGACAGCGACAGCAAGAACCGGTCCCGGTCTATCGCCCGGACCGGCACCCCGTCGGCGTCCACCAGCAGCACCCCCGACACCTCGGGGAACCCGGTCAGATGGCTGCGCACCGCGCCCGCCGACGCGGACATCGGCAGCAGGGCGGCGGGCTGCAGGAACTGGGCGACCGGCGGCCCCGAGGCCGGCCGGCGGGGCGCCGCGGGGCCGCCCGGCGCGGGCGGGAGCGCGGCCGGCAGATACACCTCGGTGGCCGGCCGCCGCGCGGGCGGCGCGAACAGATACCCCTGCGCCAGCTGGACCCCGGCGTCCCGCACCGCCCTGTACTGCCGCTCGGTTTCCACTCCCTCGATGGCCAGCAGCCCACCCACCCGCTCGCACAGCGCCCGCATGGCGGCCACCGCGGCCTGCCGCCCCCGGTCGGCGTCCAGGCGGGTGCACAGCGCGGCGTCGAGCTTGACGAGGTCCGGCGCGAGCTCGCCGAGCAGCCGCAGCGGCAGATCACCGTCCCCGACACCGTCCGCACAGATCCGGTAGCCCTCGTCGCGCAGCACCGCCACCGATTCCAGCAGCGCGGCGCGTGGGACCTGGGTGAACGGGCCGCCGAGATCGAGGGTGATCTCCCACGGCCGCCGGCCGGCATCGTGGACCGCCTTGCCCAGCGACGTCATCCGGGGCAGCTCGGCGACGGTGGTGGCGAAGACATTGATGTGCAGCGGCAGCAGCGTCTCCTGGTCCGCGGCCGCCCGTACGGCGAGCGCCGCCAGTTCGGCATCCAGATCAGGACAGCGGTGCGCCGAGTCCAAGATGCCGGGGCCGTCCGCACCGTCCTCGGGGCGGGCGAGTATCTCCAGCGCGGCGACCGAGCCGGTCGAGAGGTTCACGACGGGCTGGAAAGCGAATCGAAGCTGGTCCGTCCAGGCAGGCACGGGGAGCAGCATGCCCCTCCCCAACGGCGAACGGTGTGTGATTAACGCACTGTTCACGCACCCTTCCGGAGGGTACGGACCGCTGTCGCGGGAGGCACACACGACGTTCGAGGGGGCGTCCGGGGCCGGCGCGGTGGTGTCCCATCGACGGCCCGAACGGGGCTCCGCGGCAGGGGGGTTCGCCGTGCCGGCGGGGCGAGCCGTGGGGGACACGGGAGTGGGGTGTGCGCCACGACGCCACGACGCCTCGGCGCCGCGCTCCGCGGGCATCGGCCCGCGCAGGCGATCACCGCACCGCACTCCGCGCCCCCGCCCGTGTTCACCGCACCGCGACCACGGCCGACCCGTGCCCGAACAGCCCTTGGTTGGCGGTCACCCCCACCCGGGCATCCGCCACCTGCCGCGCGCCCGCCCGCCCCCGTAACTGCCGGGTCAGCTCACACACCTGGGCAATGGCCTGGGCCGGCACCGCCTCGCCGAAGGAGGCCAGACCACCGCTGGCATTCACCGGCAGCCGTCCGCCCAGCGCGGTCGACCCGTCCCGCAGCAACTTCGCCCCCTCACCGGCGCTGCACAGCCCCAGGTCCTCGTACCACTCCAACTCCAGTGCGGTGGACAGGTCGTAGACCTCGGCCAGTGAGAGATCCTCCGGGCCGATCCCGGCCTCCTCGTAGGCGGTCTGTGCGATCGACGCCCGGAAGCCGGTCGCCGGCTCCGGTACGGCGGCCGCGGAGTCGGTGGCGATGTCCGGCAGATCCAGCACGGTCCGCGGATAGTGCGGGGTGGCCGTGGAGACCGCGCGGATCCGGACCGGATCCGTGGCGCCGTGCCGGCGTGCGAAGTCCATGCTGGTCAGGACCAGTGCCGCGGCGCCGTCGGAGGTGGCGCAGATATCCAGCAGCCGCAGCGGATCGCAGACCACGGCCGACGCGGCGACCTCCCGCGCGGTGACCCGCTTGCGGTAGCGGGCGTACGGATTGGCCGCGCCCGCCGCCGAGTTCTTCACCTTCACCTGCGCGAAGTCGTCGGCCGTATCGCCGTACAGCGCCATCCGGCGGCGCGCGTACAGCCCGAAGTACGCCGGATTGGTGGCGCCCAGCACCCGGAACCGCAACCAGTCGGGATCGTCGGGCCGGTCGCCGCCCGCCGGGGTGAAGAAGCCCTTGGGCGCGGCGTCGGCGCCCACCACCAAGGCCACCTCCGCCATCCCTGACAGGATCTGCGCCCGCGCGGTGCCGATGGCCTGTGCGCCGGATGCACAGGCGGCATAGACGCTGGTCACCCGGGCGCCCTGCCAGCCCAGTGCCTTGGCGAAGGTTGCGCCCGCCACATAGCCCGGGTAACCGCCGCGCACCGTGTCCGCGCCGACGATGCTCTGCACGGCGCGCCAGTCGAGGCCGGCGTCCGCGAGCGCTTCCCTGGCCGCCTTCGTGCCGTACTCGACAAAACTGCGCCCCCACTTGCCCCAGGGGTGCATACCGGCGCCGAGCACGGCCACGTCGCCGGGTGCGGTGCTTCCGGGGCTCCTCCTTACCCGCCGCCCACCCGCGCCTCTTGTTTTTTCCCCGCCGCCCACCCCCCTTCGGGGGGTGGGCGGGTGTAGTGATGCGGGTTCCCGCCCGGGGCCGGCGGCTTCAGCTCCAGGGGTGGCGGCTTTCGCTCCAGGCGGGGCGGAGTCCGCTCCGGGCTCGCCAGGCACGGCTCCGGGCTCGGCGGCTTTCGCGTCCGGGCCGCCATCTGGGTCGGCCGCCCTGGCATCTGCGCCGGCCGCCCCCGCGCCCGGCCCGACAGCCCCGTCTCCGGAAGCAACCGAACGCCCCGGCTCACCCGTCCCCTCATCCCCCCGCCCGCCCCCACCCGGCCGCCAATGCCAGGTCGTCCAGACGTGCCCGTCCTCCTCGTTGAGGGTCCCGGGCACCAGCTCGACCTCCGTCCCCACGGTGAGATCCGTGGCGCGGACGCCGGGCGCGGCCTGTCCGAGGACCACCATCCGTTCCTCCGCCAGCTCCACGGCGACCAAGAGGTACGGCCGCCACTCGGCATCCGGGTCGGAGACGTAGGGGGCGGGCGGACGATAGCGGGCGTCGGTGTACGACCAGACCGTGCCGTGCCGGGACAGCGGTACCTCCGCCAGCTCGTCGCCCCCGCACCCGGGGTTGCGGCAGAAGGCGTCCTCGCGGGGGAAGAACACCGCACCACAGGCCCGGCAGCGCGTCCCCAGCAGCCGGAAGTCCGCCGCGTCCTGATCGAACCACCCCGGCACCACCGGCTTCCGCGTATGTGTCACAGACCCTCCCCGACCGCAGACCGACCCAGCACAGAACTGACGGTACGTCAGGAGTGTGGCACGCTGCCGCTCCGCGCGGAACCCCGGTACAGTCGCCGGGCGATCAAGCCGTTCACGAGGGGGAGCGCCCGTGACCGAAGCCGCCCGCACCGACGCCCGTCCCGTCCGTACGACCGCCGCACCCGCCGTGCGGCTCACCGCCGTCACCAAGGAGTTCGGCCCGCTACGTGCCGTCGACAACGCCGAACTCACCCTCAGGGAAGGGGAGTTCTTCTCCCTCCTCGGCCCCTCCGGCTCGGGGAAGACCACCCTGCTGCGCCTGATCGCCGGCTTCGAGCGGCCCACCTCGGGCCGCATCGAACTCGCCGGCCGCGAGGTCACCGCACTCCCGCCCAGCCGCCGCGACGTCCACACCGTGTTCCAGGATTACGCGCTCTTCCCCCACATGACCGTCGAGCAGAACGTCGCCTACGCACTCACCGTCGCCGGGGTGCGCACATCCGAACGCCTCGCCCGCGCCCGTGAGGCCCTGCGCACCGTACGCCTCGACGACCACGGCCCCCGCCGGCCGGCCCAGCTCTCCGGCGGCCAGCGCCAGCGCGTCGCACTGGCCCGTGCCCTGATCGACAACCCCGGTCTGCTGCTGCTCGACGAGCCCCTCGGCGCGCTCGACCTTCAGCTGCGGCAGGAGATGCAGCGCGAACTCAAGCGCATCCAGCGCGCCACCGGCGTCACCTTCCTCCTTGTCACCCACGACCAGGAAGAGGCGCTGACGCTCAGCGACCGCCTCGCCGTCCTCGACCGCGGCCGTATCGAGCAGACCGGCCCGCCGCTGGAGATCTACGACCGTCCGGCCACCGCATTCGTCGCCGGCTTCATCGGTACCACCAATCTGCTGCGCGACCAGGCCGCGGTCCGGGTGACCGGCTCCCCGGGCACGTACAGCATCCGCCCCGAGCGGATCCGGATCGCCGCCCCCGACGGCCCGGACGGTACCCCGGGGCCGGGGGAGCGGTGTGTGCCCGGCCGGATCACCGAGATCGTGCACGTCGGCGCCCACACGAGCGTGGTGGTCCGGCTCGACGGCGGCGACGACCAGCTCACCGCACTGCGGCTGAACTCCACGGATCCGCCGGACGCCGCCCGTCCGGGCTCGGCCGTCCATCTGCTGTGGAGCGTCAACGACGCCTTTCCCGTGCCCGGCTGACGCATCGTCTTACCGCGCCCCCGGGCGCATCCGATGCCTGACGCGCTCTGGTGGCTGACGGCCGGCTTCCGGATACTGGCGGGGCTCGACAGCCGTGCGACAGCGGGAGTTCACCATGCGCAACGCGAATCCGTGGAAGGCCGCCGTGGCGGCCGGGGTCCTGCTGCTGGCCGTTGCCTGCGGCTCCGGCGGCGGGGGGACGGGCGGCGGGGGAGCCGCCGAGCAGAAGAGCGTCGGCAAGGGCGAGGGCCGGGTCAACATCATCGCCTGGGCCGGATACGCCGAGGACGGCTCCAACGACCCCAAGACCGACTGGGTGCACCCCTTCGAGAAGCAGACCGGCTGCAAGGTCAACACCAAGACCGCCGGGACCTCCGACGAGATGGTCTCGCTGATGAAGACCGGCCAGTACGACACCGTCTCCGCCTCCGGTGACGCCACCCTGCGCCTGATCGCCGCGGGGGACGTGGCGCCCGTCAACACCCGTCTGGTGCCGAACTACCGCGACATCTTCAGCGGCCTGAAGATGCGCGCGTTCAACTCCAAGGACGGGAAGATGTACGGCATCCCGCACGGCCGCGGCGCCAATCTGCTGATGTACCGCACCGACAAGGTCTCCCCGGCCCCCGACTCCTGGAAAGCCGTCTTCGACGACGCGGCGAAGCACTCGGGCAAGGTCACCGCCTACGACTCACCGATCTATATCGCCGACGCCGCCCTCTACCTCATGAAGGCCCGTCCCGCGCTCGGTATCAAGGACCCGTACGCCCTGGACCGGAAGCAACTCGACGCCGCCGTGGCCCTGTTGAAGAAGCAGCGGCAGCAGATCGGCGAGTACTGGAGCGACTACCAGAAGGAAGTCACCGCCTTCAAGGGCGGCGACAGCGTCATCGGCACCACCTGGCAGGTCATCGCCAACACCGCGGCCGCGGAGAAGGCCCCCGTCAAGGCCGTCCTCCCCAAGGAGGGGGCGACCGGCTGGTCCGACACCTGGATGGTCTCCGCCAAGGCCGCACACCCCAACTGCGCCTACAAGTGGCTCAACTGGATCGTCTCCCCGAAGGTGAACGCCCAGGTGGCCGAGTACTTCGGCGAGGCGCCCGCCAACGCCAAGGCCTGCAAGGAGACCGCCGACCCCCGGCACTGCGCCGTCTACCACGCCGATGACGAGGCCTACTACCGCCGAGTCCACTTCTGGACCACCCCCGTCCCGCAGTGTCTCGACGGCCGCAAGAACGTGACGTGCACCGACTATGCGGAGTGGACCCGCGCCTGGACGGAGATCAAGGGCTGAGCGGGGGAGCCCGGGTGTCCGCCACGACCCGTGAGCCCCGCGCCCGCGGCCGGCTCGCCGCGCTCCTCGCCCCACCCCTCCTCTGGCTGGTCCTCGCCTACCTCGGCTCGCTCGCCGTCCTCCTGCTCTCCGCCTTCTGGACCACCGACCCCTTCACGTCGGACGTCGTGCACACCTGGACCACCGACAACTTCCGCGACATCCTCACCACCCCCGTCTACCGCACCGTCGCCCTGCGCACCCTCGGCATCGCCGTCGCCGTCACGCTCCTCGATGCGCTGCTCGCGCTGCCGATGGCCTTCTTCATGGCGCGGGTGGCGACCGGCCGGCTGCGCCGCGCCCTGCTGGTGGCCGTGCTGACCCCGCTGTGGGCCGGCTATCTGGTCAAGGCGTATGCCTGGCGGGTGATGCTCGGCGAGCACGGCATCGTCAACGCGGCACTCGCCCCGCTCGGACTGCACGGCCCGGGATACGGCACGACCGCCGTCGTGATCGTGCTCGCCTACCTCTGGCTGCCGTACATGATCCTGCCGGTCCACGCCGCCCTGGAACGGCTGCCCGCCCACCAGCTGGAGGCCTCCGCCGACCTCGGCGCGGGCACCGTACGCACGCTGCGCTCCGTCGTCGCCCCCGCCGTCCGGCCCGCGCTCCTGGCGGGCTCCGTCTTCACTTTCTCGCTCTCCCTCGGCGACTACCTCACCGTCCAGATCGTCGGCGGTCGCACCCAGCTGCTGGGCAATGTCATCGCCTCCCAGGTCACCCTCGATCTGCCGCTCGCGGCGGCGCTCTCCGCGGTCCCGGTCGCCCTCGTCGTCTGCTACCTCGCCGCCGTCCGCCGGGCCGGCGCGCTCGACTCGCTCTGACCGGTCCTGAAGGAGGCAGCCGGATGCATCTCACCCGCACCGCCCGCATCGTCCTCGGCTGTGTCACGGCCGCCGGTCTCGCCCTGATCTACCTCCCTCTGCTCCTGGTCCTGCTCAACTCCCTCAACGCCGACCCCTCGTTCGCCTGGCCGCCCCGCGCGCTGACGGGTGAGTGGTGGAGCCGCGCCCTGCACAGCGCTGGCGCCCGCGACGCACTGTGGACCTCGCTGCGGGCGGGCCTCGGCGCCACCGCCATCGCCCTGGTCCTCGGCTCGCTGGCGGCCTTCGCCGTACACCGCCACCGCTTCTTCGGACGGCAGACCGTCTCGTTCCTGATCGTGCTGCCGATCGCACTGCCCGGCATCGTCACCGGCATCGCCCTCAACGCCGCCTTCCGCACCGTCCTCGCCCCGCTGGGCATCGGCTTCGGCCTGTTCACGGTCGTCGTCGGCCATGCGACCTTCTGCGTCGTCATCGTCTTCAACAACGTCGCCGCCCGGCTCCGCAGGATCGCCCCGTCACTGGCCGAGGCCTCCGCCGACCTGGGCGCCCGTCCCTGGCAGACCCTGCGGTACGTCACCTTCCCGGCGCTGCGCCCGGCCCTGTTCGCCGGCGCCCTGCTGGCCTTTGCGCTGTCCTTCGACGAAGTCGTGGTGACCACCTTCACGGCGGGCGCAGGCACCAAGACGCTGCCGATCTGGATCTACGAGAACCTGGCCCGCCCCCACCAGGCGCCGGTCGTCGATGTGCTTGCCGCGCTGCTGATCGCCCTGTCGGTCATCCCGGTGTACGTCGCCCAGCGGCTCTCGTCGGACACCGCCGGCGGCAGGCTCTGAACCCACCGCCGGCGGCCAGGCACCGAGCACGCCGACGGCGGGGCGCCGGCGCACGCCGCCCGGACGGTGCGTCAGCTCCCGTAGCACCCACCGGCATTGCCCTGGAAGCCGCCGACACCCGGTGCTATGTTGTTCTCGTTCCGAGAAAGACTCAGAGTGAGAATGACGTCGGGAGGGGCGGCCGTGGACACGGACCGGCAGGGCAACGGGAGCGGCGCCGCGCGAGGCAAAGGCGACAGTGCGTTCCTCGCGGCCTACGACCCGTGTGAGTTCCCGGCGATCGCCGTGACCGTCGACGTCGTCGCGCTGACGCTGCGCGCCGGGGCCTTGCACCTCCTGCTCGTCGAGCGCGGCGGCCGGCCCTTCCAGGGCTCCTGGGCACTGCCGGGCGGATTCGTCCAGGCCGGCCGGGAGTCGCTCGATGCGGCCGCGGCCCGCGAACTCGCCGAGGAGACCGGGCTGGACGCCACGCAACTGAAGCGCGTCCACCTCGAACAGCTCGGCTCGTACGGCGATCCCGGCCGCGATCCGCGGATGCCCGTCGTCACCGTCGCCTACCTCGCCTTCGCGCCCGACCTCCCCGACGCCCGGGGCGGCGGCGACGCCTCGTCCGCGGCCTGGGTCCCGGTCGCCGCACTGGATCTCGGCGGCCGTACGGAGGCGCAGGATCCCGAACGGGTGACTCCACAGACTTTCGTCGAACCGGACGCGGCCCGGCCGCGTCCCTCAGAGCAGGGTCCGGGGCACGGGATCGACGGGGGTGGTTCCGTGCCCCGGCCCGTCAGCGACGCGGCAGCGGAGGGGGAGCCCGTTCCGCAGGCCCCACTCCCGCTCGCCTTCGACCACGCGGAAATCGTCGCCGACGGACTCGACCGCGCCCGCGCAAAGATCGAATACACCCCGCTGGCCACGGCGTTCCTCGCGGAGGAATTCACCATCGTCGAGCTCCGCGGCGTCTACGAATCCATCTGGGGCAGCCCGCTGCACGCGGGGAACTTCCACCGCAAGGTCCTCTCCGTGCCCGGATTCGTGGAGTCCACCGGCGCGACGTCGGCCCGCGGGGGAGCCCGTGGCGGCCCGCGCGCCCGCCTCTACCGTGCGGGCGACGCCCGCCTGCTGCACCCGGCGCTGCTGCGCCCCGACCGGGAGGAGAGCGTGCGATGACGCTCACGGCCGCGGACGCCCCGCGCACCCGCGCCGCCGCCCGCACCGCGCTGTCCGCGGCCTTGTCCGCCCCGGTCCTCCTTGGCGTCCTACGCACCGACCGCGGCGGACGAGGCAGGCCCGCTGGGCGGGTCGTCAACGGCGCGCCCGGTCAGTGCCGGACGAGCGACCGCCGGGCAACCGGGAAGTCGAAGTAGGTGTCCGGAAAAGTCTCCGGTGTGAAGGTGTAGTGCCACCACTCGCTCGCATAGTTGACGAATCCGGCGCGCTCCAGGCCGTCCTTCAGCAGCAGCCGGTTCGCCCGCTGCGTGCCCTTGATCCGCGGGTCGAGGGTGTGCGCCAGCGTGTCGAAGCAGTCGAAGCCGGTCCCCATGTCCAGCCCGTTGTCAGGGAAGCGGGACGCCTTCGGGCCGTAGCACGACGACAGCGGCTCCCCGGGGACGTACGGCCGGGTGGGCAGCGCCGGCAGCCGCGCCAGCGTCAGATCGAGGGTGCTGCCCCTGCTGTGCCCGGACTTCTCCGCGATATAGCCGTCCCGGAAGAGCGTCGACTTGTCGACCCGGGGATAGAACTCGGCCTTCATCCGCTGGTCGTCGAGGTCCTTGGCCCAGGCCACGAAGTGGTTCACCGCGCGCTGCGGCCGGTAGCAGTCATAGACCTTGAGGGTGTATCCGCGGCGCAGGAACGAGAGCTGCGCCCGGTGCAGTGCCCGTGCCGCGTCCCGGGTCAGCAGGCAGGTCGGCGCCCGGTAGCCGGTCACCGGCACCCCCATGAAGTTGTGCGGGGTGAAGTAGCGCATCTCCTGGATGATGGTGGGGTCCACGTCCCGCAGCGCGACGAACTCCCGGGGCGCCTTGGGGTCGTTGGCCGGATGCGACGACGGCGCCGGGCGGTGCGGGGCGGCGCCCGCCGCCGCACCCGAGGGGACAGCGGTGACGGCGATCAGCGCGGCGGCAGCGGCAGCAAGGCCGCGCAGCGCGGCAGCAAGTCTCGGCATGGCCCTCGTTTACCAGGCGCGGCAGTCGCAGGGGAAGCCCCGTCGCGCAACCGGTCCGCCGCGCAACCGGCCCACCACGCGCCACGGCCCCACCCCTGTCACCCCGTTACGTGGCTGCCCGTTACTCCCCGGCCCGGCCCGGCCCGGCCCGCCCGCTACGCCTCCGCCCCGTCCTCCAGCCCCCGTACCCGCACCGGATACCCCACCGCGCCCCCGTCCCGCCGCTCCACGATCACCCGGTCGCCCTCCCGCCGTGAGGTGAAGCGTTCCACCGTCGGCCGCTGCCAGCCGTCCCCGGCGTCCGGCACCACCAGTCCGTTGCCCCCGCGCCCGGCCGCCGGCGCCCACACCTCCAGCTCCGTCCCGCCGTCCGCCCCCGTCACCGGCAGCACCGCACCGGCCCGTGCCAGCACCGGAATCCGCGACAGCGGCGCCTCCACCCACACCTGCCCGGGACCGTCGTACGCCCGCCCGGTCGCGGTGTCGTACCACCGGCCGCGCGGCAGCCGCACCGGCCGCCAGGTCACCCCCGCCGCCAGCGCCGGCGCCACCAGCAGCGCATCCCCCAGCAGAAAGGCGTCCTCGCAGTCCCGCAGCGCCCGGTCCCGCGGCGCGTTCCACCACACCGGCCGGACGTACGGTGCCCCGGTCAGCCGCGCCAACTGGCCCAGCGTCCCGAAGTACGGCAGCAGCCGCTGTCGCTCGCGCAGCGCCGTACGGGCGTGTTCGAGCACCTCGATCCCGTACTCCCACGGCTCCCGCCGCCCCGCCCCGAGCGCCGAATGCGTACGGAACAGCGGCAGCCAGGCCCCCAGTTGGAACCACCGCAGATACAGCTCCGGGGACGGCGCCCCGGAGAACCCGCCGATATCGGGACCGCTGTACGGCACCCCGCACAGCCCCAGCCCCAGCACCAGCGACAGCGAAGCGCGCAGCCCCGGCCAGCCCGTCGCCACATCGCCCGACCAGGAGCCGCCGTAGCGCTGCATTCCCGCCCAGCCCGAACGGGAGAAGAGGAACGGCCGCTCGGCCGGACGCAGTTCGCACAGCCCCTCGAAGCCGGCCCGCGCCATGGCCAGGCCGTAGACGTTGTGCGCCTCCCGGTGGTCGCCGCCCCGGCCCTCCAGGGCATGCCGGGCCGAGCGCGGCAGCGTCCGCTCCCCGAACGCGGCGAACGAGACCGGCTCGTTCATGTCGTGCCAGACGCCCGCGAAGCCCTGCGCCAGTCGCTCCCCGTACAGCGCCCCCCACCACTTGCGCGCCCGCGCATCGGTGAAATCCGGGTACACCGACTCGCCCGGCCACACCACCCCGCGCACCTCCCGCCCCCGCGCGTCCCGCACAAAGGCATCCGCCGCCGCCCCGCTCTCGTACACCGCGTCCCCCGGCTCCGCCTTCACCGCCGGATTCACGATCGACACCAGCCGCACCCCGTCCGCCCGCAACTCCCGCGCCAGACCGGGCAGATCCGGATAGCGCTGCCGGTCGACGGTGAAGACCCGGTGCCGGTCGTAATGGTCGATGTCCAAATGGACGGCGGACAGCGGAAGTTCGCGCTCCTTGTAGCCGGCCAACACCCGGCGCACCTCGGCCTGGCCGCCGAAGCCCCAGCGGGCGTGCTGATACCCCAGCGCCCACTGCGGCGGCAGCGCGGGCGCCCCGGTCAACGCCGTCCAGCCCTGCAGCACCCGGGCCGGGGTGCCGACCAGCACCCAGTAGCGCAGCGGGCCGCCGTCCATCCGCAGCTCACAGGTGCCCGGCCGGTCATGCCCCGAGCCCGCGCCCTCCGCGCCCTCGCGCAGCGTCACCCGGCCGTCCCACGAATTGTCGTGGAAGACCAGATGCGTACCGGCGTCCGCCACCACCAGCTGCACCGGCATCGTCAGCGACAGCGGATCGTCGCCCGGCTCGAAGGCACCGCCCGGATCCGTGTTCCACAACCGGTACGCACCGTCCCGCAGCCGCGGCCCGTGCGCCCGGCCGCCGAGCCCGAAGAACCGGGCATCGGCCGCGACCTCGGCCCGCTGCACCCAGCGCGAGGCGCCGCCGCCCTCGGGCCGCCCGCCCGCACCCTCCCCGCCCATACGGTCCCACCAGCGCGGCGGCAACTCCCGCCGCAGCACCGCCCCGCCGGGTGTCCGCACCTCCACCGCGCCGTGCCGGGACACCACCACCAGCACCCGCTCGGAGACCACCCGCCAGCCGCCCTCGGTATCGGGCTCCAGCACCGCCCGCGCGTCCACCTCCGGACACGCCCCGGCCAGCGCATACGAGGGCTCCGGCTCGGCGCCGTCCCAGCCGCAGAACACCGCACCGCCCGAGGCCACCCGCACCCGCAGCGACGACCGCGCGAAGTGGATCAGCCCGCCGCCCGGCTGGGGCTCCGCGCCACTGGCCGCCCCCGGCACCCGCGCCCGCTCCGCGGTGCGCCGCGGCAACGCCAGCGCATCCGCCCGCCGTGCCCGCCACGCCGCCCGCACGGACCGGAGCCCCTGCGCCGGCCCGAGTGCCGTGATCATCCGTACCGACCGCACCAGATCCCGCCCGTCCATGCCGGTCAGCCTGCCATTGACGGCCGGGTGCGCGGGCACCGTTCAACTGCCGTTCACCTGCACGGGGTCACGCTCGGCCACCTTCAGGCCCCCGGATCGTCCTCCGATGGCCAAATCCCGCCGTATGTCCCCGCCACGCGCCCCGGAACCGGCCCGCACGACGTGCCGGCACCACATCCGCCACCCCCCGAATGTGGGGAGCCCACCCTGGTGCACAAGTCGATCACATGGCATCGTCCAGGCAAGCCGTGTCACGCGCACACGCCCGGAGAAGGGGCCGGGGGACCTCCCCACCACCGTGTGCGCCCGACGCCTACGACGCGTACCGCCCGGGAGCCGCATCATGACCACCGCACCGCAGTCCGCCCCGCAGCCGGAGCCCCTCTGGCAACCAGGCCCGGACCGCATCGCCGGCGCACAGGTCACCCGCTTCCACACCTGGGCGGCCGCCCACCACGGCGCGCCCGCACCCACCCCCGGCGACCCCGCCACGAGCTACGCCGACCTCCACCGCTGGTCCGTCGACGACCTCCCCGCCTTCTGGCAGGCCACCGCGGAGTGGTTCGACGTCCGCTTCGCCACCCCGTACGAGACCGTCCTCGCCGACCGCGCGATGCCCGGCGCCCGCTGGTTCCCCGGCACCACCCTCAACTACGCCGAGCACGCCCTGCGGGCCGCCGAGGACCCGGCCCGCGCCGAGGCCCCCGCGCTGCTGTACGTCGACGAGACCCATGAGCCCACCCCGGTCACCTGGGCGGAGCTGCGCGCCCAGGTCGGCTCGCTGGCGGCCGAACTCCGCCGCCTCGGCGTCCGCCCCGGCGACCGGGTGAGCGCCTACGTCCCCAACATCCCGCAGGCCGTCGTCGCACTCCTCGCCACCGCCGCGGTCGGCGGCGTCTGGACCTCCTGTGCCCCCGACTTCGGCGCCCGCAGCGTGCTGGACCGCTTCCAGCAGATCGAACCGGTCGTCCTGTTCACCGTCGACGGCTACCGCTACGGCGGCAAGGAACACGACCGCCGCGACACCGTCGCCGAACTCCGCGCCGAACTGCCCACCCTGCGCGCCGTCGTCCACATCCCGCTGCTCGGCACCCCCGCTCCCGAAGGCGCCCTGAACTGGTCGGACCTGACCTCGAACGACACCGAACCGGTCTTCGAGCAGGTCCCGTTCGACCACCCGCTGTGGGTCCTGTACTCCTCCGGCACCACCGGTCTGCCCAAGGCCATCGTCCAGTCCCAGGGCGGCATCCTGCTCGAACACCTCAAGCAGACCGGCCTGCACTGCGACCTCGGCCCCGACGACCGGTTCTTCTGGTACACCTCCACCGGCTGGATGATGTGGAACTTCCTCGTCGCCGGCCTCCTGGTGGGGTCCACGATCGTGCTCTACGACGGCAGCCCCGGCCACCCCGACATCGCCGCCCAGTGGCGGGTCGCCGAAAGCACCCGCGCCACCGTCTTCGGCACCTCCGCCGCCTACGTGATGGCCTGCCGCAAGGCCGGCATCCACCCGGCCCGCGACCTCGACCTCTCCGCCATCACCTGCGTCGCCACCACCGGCTCCCCGCTCCCGCCGGACGGCTTCCGCTGGCTGCACGACTGCTTCGCGGAGAGCGGCGCCGACCTGTGGACCGCCTCGGTCAGCGGTGGCACCGACGTCTGCAGCTGCTTCGCCGGCGCCGTCCCCACCCTCCCCGTCCACATCGGCGAACTCCAGGCCGCCTGCCTCGGTACCGACCTCCAGGCCTGGGACCCCCAGGGCAAGCCCGCCGTCGACGAGGTCGGCGAACTCGTCGTCACCAAGCCCATGCCGTCCATGCCCACCCGCTTCTGGAACGACCCCGACGGCACCCGCTACCACGACAGCTACTTCGACATGTACCCCGGCGTCTGGCGGCACGGCGACTGGATCACCGTCACCTCCCGCGGCAGCGTCGTCATCCACGGCCGCTCCGACTCCACCCTCAACCGCCAGGGCGTCCGGATGGGATCCGCCGACATCTACGAGGCCGTCGAGCGGCTCCCCGAGATCCGCGAATCCCTTGTCATCGGCCTGGAGCTTCCCGACGGCGGCTACTGGATGCCGCTCTTCGTCCACCTCGCCCCCGGCGCCGCCCTCGACGACGACCTGCGCGACCGGATCAAGCGGACCATCCGGGAAGAGCTCTCGCCCCGCCACGTCCCCGACGACATCATCGAAGCCCCCGGCGTACCGCACACCCTCACCGGCAAGCGGATCGAGGTCCCCGTCAAGCGCCTCCTCCAGGGCACCCCGCTCGACAAGGCCGTCAACCCCGGCTCCGTCGACAACCTCGAACTGCTCCGGTTCTACGAGCGGGTGGCCCGCGACCGCGCCGCCGCCGACAGCGCGCAGTAGGCCCCGGCCGCGCCGGACCGCCGGGTGCCCACGCCCTCCGGTCCGGCGCCCGGCGCATTGTCAGACCCCTCGATTACTCTCAGTGACAAGTGATGTTCGGCCGCCACACCTCACACCGAGCCGGCGCATCTCACTCAGGGGGAGTCATGACATCCACATCCCGGCACACCGACCCGTCCACCGCCCGCCGCGCACTACGCCGCGAAATCCCCAGCAGCGCCGCCGTCCTGGCCGACGAGCAGGACTTCACGGCCATGCGCCGCTACCGCACCTTCCCGTTCGACGACCACCGCAGCTACCTCCGGCAGGTGGAGACCCTGCTGCGCGGCCTCGCCTCCCAGGGCGTGCTCACGACCGTCAGCCTCTTCGACCCGGCCGCCTACGAGAAATACTGCGGGGACCTCGCCCTGGACCCGGACCGCCCCGACAGCCGTAGCCGCTACACCGCCGAAGTCGCCCGCACCGGCGCCACGCTGACCTACCAGGGCGAGCCGCTCACCCAGCTGCTCCCGTTACTCGTCGAAGAAGCCGACCGCCAGGCGACCTGGGACCGCGCCTCAGGCCTCCTGTCCCGCGCGGGCAGCTGTGAGGAGTGCGGCGAAGACCTCGCCCACGCCGCCTTCGCCCGCGCCACCCAGGCCCTCCAGGACCTCCTGGCCGCCCTCGGCGACGGCACCCACCACCTCGTCTGCTCGGTCGCGGTCGGCGAGCCCTCTTTGCTGGCGGTTCTGCACGCCACCAGCCCCGACGGCGCCCGGCCCCGGCTCGCCGAATCCGAGACCCTCGTCTTCTGCACGGTCCTCGCCGTCGGCTTCGCCCTGCGCACCCCCGGCGGCCTCGTCTCCCGGACCACCACCGCTCCCGCCGACCGCGCCGCCACCGTCGACCGGGACCGGGACACGGTCCGCGGCTGGTCCCTCGGCGACTCCTGGCTGCGCCCCCTCGGCGCCGCCGAGGTCTTCACCGCCTACTGCACCGACTCCGACACCGGCGAACCGATCCCACCCGAGCACGGAGTCGACCACGCCCCCGGCCTCCCTCTCACACCTCCACCCGACCCGCACCACCACCGCTGACCGCGCCACGCTCCGTACAACACCATGGCCGCCCCGCCACAAGGGCGGGACGGCCATCAACACTCCTGCGACGCACCGCGCCGCGCGTGATCACTCCCCGGAGAGCACCGCCTGCGCGGCAGCCCGCGCATCGTCGGCGGTGTCCGCGGCACGCGCCGCGGCCGCCGCCCGCTCGCACTGCGCCAGCGTGTGCTTGGACAGCGTCGCCCGTACGTACGGAATCGACGCCGCGCCCATCGAAAGACTGGTGACCCCGAGCCCCGTCAGCACACACGCCAACAGCGGATCGGAGGCCGCCTCACCACAGACACCACAGCTCTTGCCCTCGGCCTTCGCCGCCTCCGCCGAAGCCGCCACAAGATCCAGCAGCGCCGGCTGCCAGGGGTCCTGCAGACGGGCGACGGCACCCACCTGACGGTCGGCGGCGAAGGTGTACTGCGCCAGGTCGTTGGTCCCCAGCGAAAGGAACTCGACCTCCTGAAGAATCGACCGCGCCCGCAGCGCCGCCGACGGAATCTCCACCATCGCTCCGAACTTCGCCCGCAGCCCAGCCTCCCGGCAGGCATCCGCGAAGGCCTTGGCGTCGATCCGGTCCGCCACCATCGGTGCCATGACCTCGAGGTAGACCGGCAGCCCCTCGGCCGCCTTGGCCAGCGCCGTGAGCTGCGTACGCAGCACATCCGGGTGGTCGAGGAGGGTCCGCAGTCCCCGCACACCCAGCGCGGGGTTCGGCTCATCGGCCGGCGTCAGGAAGTCCAGCGGCTTGTCGGCACCGGCATCGAGCACCCGCACCACGACCCGCCCCTCGGGGAAGGCCTCCAGCACCTTGCGGTACGCATCGACCTGCTTCTCCTCGGACGGCGCGTTCTTGCTGTCGTCCAGAAACAGGAATTCCGTACGGAAGAGACCGACACCCTCGGCCCCGGCCTCGACCGCCGCGGGCACGTCACCGGGACCGCCGACATTCGCCAGCAGCGGCACCTTGTGCCCGTCGGAGGTGGCACCCGGACCGGACGACGCCGCCAGCGCCGCCCTCCGCTCCGCCGCGGCCTGCTCCAGCGCCGCCCGCTTCTCGGCGGTCGGCTCGACAAAGACCTCACCGGTGCTGCCGTCCACCGCGATGACCGTGCCCTCGACGAGCTCACCCGCGCCCGGGAGCGCGACAATCGCCGGCACACCCAGCGCCCGCGCAAGAATCGCGCTGTGGCTGGTCGGCCCGCCCTCCTCGGTCACGAACCCGAGCACCAGCGTCGGGTCGAGCAGCGCGGTGTCGGCCGGTGCCAGATCGCGCGCGATCAGCACATACGGCTCGTCGCTGTCCGGCACCCCCGGCATCGGCACACCCAGCAGCCGGGCGACGATCCGGTTGCGCACGTCATCGAGGTCGGCCACCCGGCCCGCGAGGTACTCACCGGCCCCCGCCAGCAGCGCCCGGTAGGCGGCGAACGCGTCATACACCGCGCGCTCGGCGGTGGAGCCGACGGCGATCCGCCGCTCGACATCCGCCATCAGCTCGGGGTCCTGAGCCATCAGCGCCTGTGCCTCCAGCACGGCCTGCGCCTCGCCACCCGCCAGGTTTCCCCGCGCTATCAGGTCAGCAGCAACAGCTTCCACGGCCTGACGGGCACGCCCCTGCTCGCGCTCCGCCTCGTCCGCCGGAATCTGCTTGGCCGGCGGCTCGAGAACCGCCGTGCCCATGTGCCGCACCTCGCCTATGGCCACACCGTGGCTCACGCCGACGCCTCGCAGCGTTGTCTCCATTGCACCCGTCTCCGGTTGATGCGACGGCCGAACCGCCGCGGTGGATGTCCTACCTGCCGTACGCGACGGCGCCCGGCTACTGCCAGGCGAAGAGCTGGTCGCCCGCCTTGATGTCGCCGTCCTCGCGCACCTCACCGAGCGAGTCCGCCGTGGCCTCCAGTGCAACGACCGGGCAGACCGGCGACTTCCCGGCCTTCTCGACCGCGGCCGGGTTCCAGCGCACGACCTCCTGGCCGCGGGCGACGGTGTCACCCTTGTTCACGAGCAGCTCGAAGCCCTCGCCGTTGAGCTGAACGGTGTCGATACCGAGGTGGGTGAGCACGCCGTGCCCCTCGGAGTCGACGACGACAAACGCGTGCGGGTGCAGCGATACGAGAACACCGTCCACGGGCGAGACAGCAGTAGACGGCTCACGCACCGGATCGATGGCGGTACCGGGACCCACCATCGCTCCGGAGAACACCGGGTCGGGCACAGCCGCGAGTCCGATGGCGCGTCCGGCAAGAGGGGACGTCACGGTGGTCATGGGAAGCCTCCCAGGGGTGGAGATTCATCAGGCCGCCGTCACTACCTGTCCTGGACGGCGCACCGTTCAGAAGCGTAAGTCATAAGAACTGACGGTTCCCCGTGAGAGACGCCGGTTGCGGACCGCGCGTCACGCTGAATCGATTTGCCTCGCCCACAGCAGCGCTGTACTGTCTGAGACCTGCCCCGGACAGCCAGGACGCAATCAACTGCGTCCGGTTGAGGTGGGCGGCACTCCTGGCGTCTTGATCGCGACTCAAGAATTGCGCGCTTCTGCATGTCTGCAGAAAAGCAGCGGTTCGGAGGACGGAAAAGGCCTGATAGAGTGTGAAACACCGAAGGGAAGCGCCCGGAGAGCCTGGTGAAACAGGCACAAAGGAAGCGTCCGTTCCTTGAGAACTCAACAGCGTGCCAAAAGTCAACGCCAGA
>NZ_JBSHAW010000055.1:0-51145 GCF_053611685.1 Streptomyces sp. NPDC054786
CGGTTACATTTCGAACCCGGAAGCTAAGCCTTTCAGCGCCGATGGTACTGCAGGGGGGACCCTGTGGGAGAGTAGGACGCCGCCGAACAATCATTGTGGGAAAGCCCCGCACCTTATGGTGCGGGGCTTTTCTGCGTTCTGGGCCGGAAATCGGAACGGTCGGAAACGGGAAGTCTCGTTCAGCGGGATGGCGTGCTGGGATGCTGGGCCGCATGGGGTACTTGATCAGGCCGGTGACGGCGGATGAGTGGAAGAGGCTCAAAGAGCTGCGGCTGGCGGCGTTGGCCGATCCGGTGGCTCGGGTGGCGTTCAACGAAACCTTTGAGGCGGCGGCCGGCCAGCCGGATGAGTTCTGGCAGCGGCGGGCATCGTCCCTCGACGAGGGCGGTGCGGCGCTGACGTTCGTCGGGGAGACGGAGGACGGCAGTTGGGGCGGCATGGTGGTGGTCCTTGTCGAGCGGGACAAGGAGGTGCCGCAGACGCACGTGGTGGGGGTGTATGTGCGGCCCGAGCACCGGGGGACGGGGCTGGCGCGGGAGTTGTTCGAGGCGGCAATCGGGTGGTCGTGGGGCCTCGTGGACCCGGTCGTGGAGCGCGTACGGCTGTGGGTGCATGAAGAGAATGCGCGGGCCGCGGGGTTGTACCGGTCTCTGGGGTTCGTGACCACGGGGCGGACCATCGCCGATCCGAAGAATGCCGCCGCCACGGAGTGGGAGATGGCGCTGACCAGGGGGTAGCGAGCTGTGGGCCGGCGCTGTGGCGGGGCTGGGGCGTGGAGACCGGTTCCGGGCGGATGCCTCGCTGCGGGCCATTGCCGGCGAGGCGGGGGGTGCGGGTCGGGCATCTGCAGCACTACTTCCCGGCCCGGGCCGATTTGATGTTGTCGCGCTGGTGGAAGGGGCGGCCTTGGTGCGGTCGGGTATCGCCGGCAGCCGGTCGGCCGCGATGGAGGCGCAACTGGTGTGGTGTGCGGTGCAGTTGCTGCGGGACTGACGTCCGGGCGCGGAAGGGAGCCGCCCGGCTCTGGTGCGCCGCGGACACGTCCGCCTCGTCGCGTACGGGCCGGATCCGGCGCAAGGCCTCGGGCGGGCGTCAGGCCGGCAGGGAGTGATGCGGCCAGCGGGCGCGGGCCTGTTCCCGGGAGCGCATGGTCGCCAGGGTCAGCAGTCCGCGGCTGCGGCCCGTTTCGAGGAGGCCGGGGAGGGCGGGCAGTGGGGCGAGGGCCGCGATGTCGTCCAGGACGAGGGTGAGTGGTGGGTCGAGCCGACCGTCAGATGACCGTTCGGCCATGCGGCGGCCGTGCTCGACCACGCTCGAGAGGAGTGCGGTGAGCAAGGGCATCGCACCCGGGTCGGTACGCGGATCCTCGATGGGCTCGCCTACCACGTAAAGCGTTCCCCCCTCTGCGATAAATGATTCGAGGATGACCGAATCCGCTCGAAGTGGATTGCAGGCATCCCGGATATGGATCGAGGAGAGGGCGGCCAGCGCCCGGCCGACCAACTGCTGTGCTGCTTCCCGGCGTTCGGGGTGTGCGGTCAGCACCGACTCCAGCTCGCCGGCCTGGCCGGCGGAGGACTTGGCGCTGGTGCGCAGGATGCGTACGGGTTCCTGGGCGGCGCCGGCGGTATGGGCCCAGCGGTGCAGCTGGCGGAACGGACGGCCGTCCACCGCGGCGGCGTGCAGCCAGCAGCGCAGCAGGGTCTGGGCGGCGTCCGCGACGGCCGAGTCCAGCGCCCCGGACGGGCGTACGGGGGCCAGCAGGGCGGTGGCACGGGCGGTGGCGGTGGCCAGGTCCGTACAGCCGGAGGTCGGTGACCAGCGCAGCCGGGCCGGGGTGTCGAGGAGGTGCGTGGGGTCGTAGGTCAGCAGCGGGCCGAGCTTGGCGCGGGTGTCCTTGGTGTCGGACCAGAGGACGGGGTCGGTCGTGGCGACGATCAGGGGGCCCGGGGCGGCGGCCGCGGTGGTGAGGGACGCCGCGAGGGTGACGGCGCGGTCGGTGGAGAACTGGATGCGGGGGAGGGCGGGTTCGGAGCGGGTGTCGGTCGTGTCGGTACCCGGGAGCGTCGGAGCGGCCGGGGGAGCGGTGCGCTGCTCGGGGACCGGGCCGGTGGCCGCTGCCATGGTTTCGAGGGGCGGGGGCGGGGTGGCGGGCGCGGCCGGTCGGGCCGGTGCGTCCTCGCTGTGCGCCGGGCGCTCGTGGGCCGTGCGGGCCGTCTCCCGGACCGCTTCCCGGGCTTCCCGTGCCTCCGGGGCCTGCCGCGCGTCGAGTGCCGCCTCCCGGGCGTCGAGTGCCGCCTCCCTGGCCTCCCTGGCCTTCGTCCGCCGTGTCGCCCGTACGGCGCGATAGCGGGTGACCGTCCCCAGCGTGAAGATCGTCAGGACCAGCAGCACCATCAGCTCGCCGATGAGGATGCCCCAGAACAGGCCGTAGCCGGAGAGCTGGGCCTTGGGGGTGTCGGGCCAGGCGGCGGCCATGTCGTGCGGCGCGGAGACCAGATGACGCAGCGCCATCGGGGTGCCGGGGTAGGTGACCCCGTCGGGCCAGGCTCCGTGGGTGAACAGGCCGGCCAGGCCGGTCGCGGTCCACACCAGAACGGTCAGGCCCAGCAGGAAGGCGAGCAGCCCGACCAGCAGGGAGTCGGGGATGCCGCGCCCCCGGCCGCCGGGTGCGTCGCGATAGCCGCGGCCGCCTCGTTCGTCGTCGTATCCGCGCGTCACGCCACCGTCTCGCTCGACTCGTCTCTCCACTGCCGCTCCATCGCCATGGCCTCGGCGCGTGCCTCGGCCTCGGCGTCCGCCGCCGCCTGGAGGGCGCGCGCCTCGTCCGTCGGCACGGCCGATGCCTCGCTCATCGCGGACGCCTCGGTCATCGCCCGGTCGGTGTAGACCAGCGGGCGTTCGGCCTCGGTGATGAGGTGTTTGACGACCTGGACATTGCCGTTGACGTCCCAGACCGCGATGCCGGGGGTGAGGGTCGGGATGATCTCGACGGCCCAGCGGGGCAGGCCGAGGACCCGCCCTGTGGCGCGGGCCTCGTCGGCTTTCTGGGCGTAGACGGTGCGGGTCGAGGCCATCTTGAGGATCGCCGCGGCCTCCCGGGCGGCGGCGCCGTCGACCACATCGCTGAGGTGGTGGACGACGGCCACGAACGACAGGCCGAGCCGGCGGCCGAACTTCAGCAGCCGCTGGAAGAGCTGGGCGACGAAGGGGGAGTTGATGATGTGCCAGGCCTCTTCGACCAGGAAGATGCGCTTCTTGCGGTCGGGCCGGATCCAGGTGTGTTCCAGCCAGACGCCGACGATCGCCATCAGGATCGGCATCGCGATGGAGTTGCGGTCGATGTGCGAGAGGTCGAAGACGATCAGCGGTGCGTCGAGGTCGATGCCCGCCGACGTCGGGCCGTCGAACATGCCGCGCAGGTCACCGTCGACGAGCCGGTCGAGGACCAGCGCCACGTCCAGACCCCAGGCCCGGACGTCGTCTATGTCGACATTCATGGCCTCCGCCGACTCCGCTTCCGGGTGCCGCAGCTGCTCGACGATGTCGGTCAGGACGGGCTGCCGGTCGGTGATGGTGTCGTTCACATACGCATGCGCGACCTTGAGGGCGAAGCCGGAGCGTTCGTCCAGGCCGTGGCCCATCGCGACCTCGATGATCGTCCGCAGCAGGGCCAGCTGGCCGGTGGTGGTGATCGACGGATCGAGGGGGTTGAGGCGGATGCCGCCGTTGAGGGCGGAGGTCGGGTCCAGCCGGATGGGAGTTATCCCCAGCTCCTCGGCGATGAGGTTCCACTCGCCGACGCCGTCCTCGCCCTGAGCGTCCAGCACCACGACCTGACGGTCACGGAACCTCAACTGCCGCAGCACATAGGTCTTCTCCAGCGCCGACTTGCCGTTGCCGGACTCGCCGAGGACCAGCCAGTGGGGGGCCGGCAGCTGCTGGCCGTAGAGCTGGAAAGGGTCGTAGATATAGCCCTTGCCGCTGTAGACCTCACGGCCGATGATCACGCCGGAGTCGCCGAGGCCGGGGGCCGCGGTGGGCAGATAGACGGCCTGGGCCTGACCGGTGGAGGTGCGTACGGGCAGCCGGGTCGTCTCCACCTTCCCGAACAGGAAGCTGGTGAACGCGTCGGTGAGCGCTCCGAGCGGATCGATCATGGCCATGACGTACGCGCCTCCCAGCGGCTTTAGCGGCGGATTCCGGTCGCGAACGGCAGGGTGTTGACGAACGCCCGGTGGTGCTCGCGGTCGCACCACTCCAGCTTGAGGTAGGACTTGCCGGCCGAGGCGCGGATGGTGCGCTTGTCGCGTGCGAGCGCCTCGGGCGAGCGGGAGGAGACCGTGAGATAGCCGACGAGGTTGACGCCGGCGGCGCCGGACGCCAGGTCCTCGCCGCGCTGGTCGACGCGGCCGTGGTGGGCGACATCCCGCGGGTCGACGACCCGGTTCATCTTCGCCGCCCGGCTGGCCTCCGCATCGTCGTTCGTCTTCTCCGTGAGCATCCGCTCGATGGCGATCTCGGTGGGCTCCAGGTCCATGCAGACCGCGACCGTACGGATCACGTCCGGGGTGTGCACCAGGAGGGGCGCGAGGAAGTTGACGCCCACCGGGGTCAGCGGCCACTCCTTGACCCAGGCGGTGGCATGGCACCAGGGCGCGCGGGTCGTCGACTCACGCGTCTTGGCCTGCAGATACGTCGGCTCCATCGCATCCAGCTCGGCCGGCCAGGCGTTGCGCTTGCCCATCGCCTGGATGTGGTCGATGGGGTGGTCCGGGTCGTACATGGAGTGCACGAGGGAGGAGAGCCGGGCCTGGCCCAGCGGCTGCCGTACGCGGATGTCGGCCTCGGCGAGCCGGGCACAGATGTCGGTCAGCTCACGGGCCATGACGACCGCGAGGCCGGCGTCGCGGTCCAGCTTCTTGCGCAGCAGCCCGCCCTGGTGCATCCGGGCGGCGCGCGCCATGGTGTGCGCCTCGGCGGCCAGCTCACGGGTGTAGTGCATACAGGCGACGAGGTAGGCGCGGTGCTGCTCGGAGGAGGTGGAGACCATCGACTGCAGCTGGTCGTAGGAGTCCTGCAGCCAGGCCGGGGAGGAGCGGTCGCCGCGCTGGGCGACGTCCTTGGCGTGCGCGTCCGGGTCGGCGGGCAGCGTACGGGCCAGCATCTGCAGCCGGGTCACGAAGCCGTCGCCGTTGGCCACATGCTTGAGCAGCGTCCCGAAGCGGTCGACCAGCGCCTCCTGGTCCTCGCTGTCGCGCAGGCCGACGCCCGGCCCCTCGATCTCGATGGCGGCCGTCACCGTCTTGCGGTCGGCGTGCAGCAGCACCGCGATCTCGTCCGGGCCGAACGGGGCGGAGAGCCAGTTGATCCGGCCGATGCCGGGCGGCGGGCCGATCTCGACCTCCCGGCCGTCCAGCCGGATGCCCGCCTCGGCGTTGCCGGAGCGGTAGCTGGCGCCGCGGCGGACCGAACGGCGGAAGCTGCGCCGGATCTCGAACCACTTGTAGAACGTACGGCCCTTGTACGGCACATAGACGACGGCGAGCGCCAGCATCGGGAAGCCGGTGAGGGACACGATCCGCAGCGGCAGCATCGGCACCAGCAGCCCGCACATCATGCCGAGGAACGCCCCCGCGATGATCAGCGCGATCTCACCGGTCTCGCGGTTCTTGCCGACGATCGCGTTGGGCCGGGCGCGGCCGATGAGATAGGTGCGACGTGGCGCGATCGGGTGGGACTGCGTGCTCAACGCCCCTCACCTCCTGCTGTCTTGCCGGAGCGGGAGCTGGTGCTCGGGCCGGGGTTCGTACGGGGGGCAGGGGTGGCGGGTGCCGAGGACCTGCCGCCGCCGGTGCGGGAGCTGTGCGCGGCGACACCGCCGGCCACCGCGTCGGCCGGCCGGGACTGGCCGCCCTGTGCGCCCTGGGCCTGCCCGCCGCCGTCCCCGCCGGACCTGCGGGAGCTGTGGGTCTTGATGCCCTGGGACACCAGCGCGGCGGGCGAGGAGATCATGGCGGCGGCCTGGCTGCCGTCGGTGGCCCGGCCCTTGTTCGTACGGGCCGAGACCATCTCGTCGCCGAAGCCGGGGACGAAGCGGTAGATCACCGCACTGGCGAAGATGGCGAGGACGATGATCGCGAGGCCGGAGACGACCGCGGAGAAGGCGTTCGGGCCCTTGTCGTGGGAGAGCGCACCGGCGATGCCGAGCACGATCACGATGACCGGCTTCACCATGATCACCGCGATCATGATGCCCGCCCAGCGGCGCACATGCCCCCACATGTTCTTGTCGACCAGCCCGGCGTAGACGACCGTGCCGAGCAGCGCCCCGACGTACAGCAGCGCGGCCCGGATCACCAGCTCCAGCCACAGCACACCGGCGGCGAGCACCGAGACCAGCGACACCACGATCAGCATGATCGGGCCGCCGCCGATGTCCGTGCCCTTCGTGAGCGCCTGCGAGAACGCCCCGAAGAAGGTGTCGGTCTGTGCTCCGGTCCCCTTCGCGATGATCTCGGTGACCCCGTCGGTCGCCGAGACGATCGTGTAGAGGATGAGCGGGGTGAAGGCGGAGGCGAGGACGGTGAGCCAGAGGAAGCCGACCGCCTCGCTGATCGCCTCGGTGAGCCGTACCCCGCGCACCGCGCGCTTGGCGACGGCCAGCAGCCACAGGACGAGGGTGAGGATCGTCGAGGCGGCGAAGACGACGGCGTACTGCCGGAGGAAGGCGGCGTTGGTGAAGTCCACCTGGGAGGTGGCCTTCACGGCGTCGGAGAGCTTGGTGACGATCCAGGCGGCGGCTTTGGCACAGCCCTTGGCGAGGGAGTCGAGGGGGTCCAGGGGGTTGTTGTCGGTGAGGCCGCCGCCACCGGGGTCGGGTGTGCTGCCACCGCCGCCGCCCCGTCGTTCGCAGAGCTCCTTGGCCTTGTCCGTGAGCAGATCGCAGGCGCCCTCGCTCGGCTTGGGCGAGGGCGCCGCGAACGCGCGGGCCGAGAGGACCACCAGCGTTGCCTGCAGACCGGTCAGCGCCGAGGCCACAGCGAGGGCACGACGTCCGTTGTTACCTCGCATACGTGAACCCTCCGAACCCTTGGACGGCCTGGGACATGTCCTTGGCCGTCGCAGCGGTCTGGTCGCCGCCGATCGGCGCCGGCCCGGCCTTCTGCGTGAAGCCGGCGACCTTCCAGTCGCTGTTCACCCACTGCATCTGCATCGTGGACGTGTACCAGCTCTCGGCGACCGGGTTCTGGGATCCCTGGCCGGCGAGGCCGAACAAGGTGGAGTACCAGACCGCGACCGTGGCCGTGGAGCCCTCGAACTTCTCGACCTTCGTTCCGACCGGGTTCGCCCGGGAGACGAAGGTCATCCCGCCAGGTGCGTTGCCATCTGCCTTGAGGCCGATCCGGCTGAGGAACTTGGGGTCGGTGTAGATCTTGCGCAGGCTTTCCTTGCGGTCCGCGGCCGCAGAGGAGGTGTAGACGGCATCGACGATCGCGTCACGCTGGGCGGACTTGTACATTCCGCCGCTGGAGAGCGCCACCGCATAATTCGCCGCCGCCGACTGCGCCCCCTGTTCCGTCTTGGCGAAGCCCGACGCGATCCCCCCGGTCTTGCCGGTGGCCGGCTTGGTGCCGGTGGGGGCGGTGGGCTGGGCGTGGCCGGCGTCCTTGGGGGAGTCCTGGGGCGACGTCTCGCTGTTGCCGCTGCCGCCGCGGTTGGCGAAGGCGATGGCCGCGAGCAGCAGGACGATCACGCCGACGATGGTGACGAGGTTGCGGCTGGACATGCCCGCGCGGGGCCGCCGTCCCGAGCCGTAGATGTCGCCGTCGTTGTCGGGAAGTCTGGTCCGTGTCTGGCCCGTCTCGGAACCGCGGTGGCCGTCGCCTCCGTAGCCGCCGTCGTCACTGAGACTCATCGCGCCTGTGCCCCCTCTGCCGCCGTCGCCATGCGTGCCCTAGTTGTGCCGCCCTCATATGACCGTAGCCGCGCGGGCGGCGGCTCGGGTGCAGCGGTACGAGTACATCTCACCGTGACGGGTCCTCAGATGCGGTACGGCAGGGGCGAATGGGGGACTCTGGGTCATATGTGCTCATCGCCCGCTCCGCGGTTGCCGTCGTCTGCTTGCGCCTTCTTGTCTCCGGGTCCACCTGTCCCCGCGCAGCGGCCGGCCCAATCGGTCCGCTGGTGGCGGGGGTGGCGAGGGCGCGGGGGCGGGTCCGTCGGGCCGGACGTGAGGCGGCGTCAGCATGTGGCCTCGGCAGGGGAGGTGGGGCCGGTGGGAGCGAGTGGGGGCACGGGACGGCGGAGAGATGGCGGGCGGGGGCGCATAGGGAGCGGCCCGGGGACGGGCGCGGGCCGGGGTGTGCACCATGCGGGCGGCCGCGGCACGCCCTGAGGTGTGGCCGCGCTAGACCGCCATGCCGTAGACGATCGTGAACAGCGTCCCCAGGGAGCCGATGATGAAGACGCCGGTCAGGCCGGCCACGATCAGGCCCTTGCCCTGTTCGGCGCTGAAGGTGTCGCGCAGCGCGGTGGCGCCGATGCGCTGTTTGGCGGCGCCCCAGATCGCGATGCCCAGGCACAGCAGGATCGCCACTGCCATGACCACTTCGATCATCACGCGGGCTTCGTTGCCCAGGGTTCCGAACGGCCCCCAGTCCGGGGCGATTCCGCCGATGATGGTGGTGATGTCGCCTTTTTCGGCCGCAATGAACATGTGTGAACTCACCGCCCCTTGATGGGTAGTTGTGTGCCCGTGCCGACGCGGCACGGGTCAGTCTCTATCTTCGCTGACGAACGGGCCGTCAGCTGTCGACTTGGCGGCTTTCTTCGACGGATCCCGTGGGAGTGGCGTGTATGTGTGGGCGCACGCCGTCCATTGAACCGACTGGTCTCACTGTGTGTATCACGGGGGTCAACCCTGAGCAATGATCATCGGAAGCACTGGTGGCCGGTCCGGCGCGCCGTGAGGGCCGGGGGCCGTTCGGGTGGCGGCCGTGGCCCGTGCGCGGCTACTTGGGGGCGTGCGACATGGCGAAGATCATGACGAGCGCCACCAGGTGGATGGCGAACAGGAAATACCCGACGCGCCACCACAGGTGCCGGCTCATCTGCTTCTGATTGTTCGGGTCCACGGCTCTCGTTCCGTCTCGGGGCTCTTGTGCAGTGTCGCCCATCCGGCGGTGTTCCGGGCGTCGCCGTGAGCGGACTCGCACCCCGGGCCGGAGCGCCCCCTGCGCCCTGCCATGCGCCGCCGTGCCGCGCCGGGGGCGACACAACGCGCGGGGAGCGACCGGAAAAAGGCAGTGAACCGCGGCTGAATGGGGGAGGGTTGGGGCGTGCGGAAATTCTGGGTGGCCGGTGGGCTCGGGGTGGGGCTGGTGCTCTGCCTGCTCGGGCTGCTTGTGATCGGTACGTACACGGTGGCGGCCGGGCTGGCCGGGGCCGGTGGACGGGCGCTGGGGCTGGCGAAGGGATCGGTGCCGGCCGAGTACCAGCAGCTGGTGCAGAAGTGGGGGACGCTCTGCCCGGCGATAAGCCCCTCGCTGCTGGCGGCGCAGCTCTATCAGGAGAGCGGGTGGAACCCGCGGGCGCAGAGCCCGGCGGCCGCGCAGGGCATGGCGCAGTTCATCCCGGGGACGTGGCAGACCCATGGCGTCGACGGGAACGGCGACGGCAAGAAGGACGTGTGGGACCCGCACGACGCGATCGCGTCGGCGGCCTCGTACGACTGCGAACTGGCCGGCTATGTGAAGGGCGCGCCGGGCAACGCCACGCACAACATGCTCGCCGCGTACAACGCGGGGGCGTACCGCGTGATCCAGTACAACGGGGTGCCGCCGTACCGCGAGACACGCAACTACGTGAAGACGATCACGACGCTCGCCAAGAGCTTCGAGGCGCCGGCCGGGCCGGTGGCGCCGTCGAGGCAGGCCGCGGGGGCCATCTACTTCGCGCAGGAGAAGCTCGGCTCGCGCTATCTGTGGGGTGGTACGGGAACGGCGTCGCAGGGCGGGCGGTTCGACTGTTCGGGGCTGACCCAGGCGGCGTACCACTCCGTGGGCATCGAGCTGCCGCGGGTGGCGAACGACCAGTGGAACGCCGGGGCGCATCCGAAGCGGGATGAGCTGCTCCCGGGGGACCTGGTGTTCTTCGCCTACGACCTGAAGGACCCGCGGTCGATCCACCATGTGGGGATCTATGTGGGGGGCGGGTACATGATCAATGCGCCGTACACCGGGGCCGTGATCCGGTTCGACAAGATCGATTCGCCGGACTACATCGGTGCCACCCGCGTCACGTCGGATGGCGCAAAAGCGCTGCCCGGTACGAACGCTGCGTGAACATAGGGCCCTGAACTGCAGTGATGGGTCAAGCTTCGATAACGTCCTGGTGATCTTCCGGTGGAGAGTGGAACGGCAGGGGTGTACATCGCGTTTCCTTGGCGTGGGGACGTAGCAGAGCTCGACGCAGCACACGCTCGACGACCACGGGGGCAGGCAGCACACGACGGCGCTCGCGCGCGCGAAAGATAAGGGGCCGCGGCAGATGGCTGGACTCGCACTCGAGGGGCCGAACCCCGACGTCGACGTGCTCGACGGCATCAACGGCCTCGCGAAGGACGCCCCCCACTGGGTCAACAAGGCCATGGAGTACATCGGCGAGTACGGCATCATCGCCGGCCTCGCGCTGCTGTGTGTGATCGCCTGGTGGTCCGCGCGTCGTAAGCCGGGCGCGCCGTCCGTCGTCGCGGGCCTGGTCTGGGCGCCGCTGGCCGCGGGCATCGCGCTGCTGGCCAATATCCCCATCCGGGCGTTCGTCGAACGGCCGCGGCCGTTCAAGGACCATGCCGGGCTGGAAGTGCTGATCCCCGGCAAGAGCGACTTCTCGTTCGTGAGCGATCACGCGACGCTCACCATGGCGGTCGGCGTCGGCCTCTTCCTCGCCCACCGGAAGTACGGCCTGATCGGGATCGCGCTGGCGCTCGCGGAGGGCTTCTGCCGCGTCTACATGGGCGTGCACTACCCGACCGATGTGATCGGCGGGTTCGCGCTGGGCACGGCCGTCGCGCTGCTGCTCGCGCCGCTCGCGCAGGCGCTGTTGGTGCCGCTGACGACCGCGATCGGCCGGTCGAAGCTGGCGTGGCTGGTGCGGGCGCGGGGCGCGGGCGGCTTCACGGGGCAGGACGCCGAGGGCGGCCGGGTGGTGGCCACCGGATCGGCGATGCCGCGGGGACACAAGGAGCGGGACAAGGATCTGGCGGCCTGAGGGGCGGTCAGACCGGTGGGGCGAACCGGTCTGACGGCCTCCGGGAGGACGACCTGGCGGATGCGGACGGCCCGGACCCCCTCGTGGGGCCGGGCCGTCCGTGTGTCCGCCGGGGTGCCGGGCGGGGTCAGAGCGCCTGCGGGAAGGTGCTGAACAGTCGCTGCGGGTCGTAGGTCCGCTTGACCTGGGCGAGGCGGGTGGCGGCGGCGCCGTAGTAGGCGGACTTCCAGTCGCTGAGGCCCGGGTCGGTGTAGTTCTGGTAGGCGGCGCCCGAGGAGTGGCGGCGCATCGCGTCATGGAACGAATTCAGCCACGCTGTGCGCGTGCTGGACGAGCCGTTCGCCGACCACGACGTCAAGTACTGGGCCAGGAACCGCGAGCCGCGGTGGACGAAGGCGGTGTCGGTGCGCCCGACGCGGTTGATGGCGCCGCCCAGCGCCGTCAGCGCCACGTTCCCGTTGACGCCCTGACGGCCGCCGCGCTCGATCTGGTCCATCAGGGTGCGGATACCGGTCGTGGACAGCGAGCGGTCGAAGAAGTGCGAGCGGGCGGCGTAGGTCTCGCGGCCCAGTTGGCCGGCGCCGGTGTGGCCGGGCAGCGAACCCGGCATATGGCACTGCGCGGTGGACTTGGAGGAGCAGCCCGCGTAGGACTCCATCGCGTCCAGGTAGCCGGTCGGCGTGAGGTGGACGGTGGTGGCCGGGCCGGGGCCGCCCGGCTGGTCGGCGAGCTTGTCGACGGCGTTCTGCAGCTCGCGGTAGCTGCCCAGCGAGAAGGCCGCGACGGAGACGGACGGGGTGTTGCCGGGGCGTGCGTCGAGATGGCAGGCGGACCATATCTCGTCGGCCTGCGCCGGCCCCCACTTCTGCCAGGACGCCACGACCTTCGCCGCCTTGGACCACGGCCAGGTCATGTACGCCATCACCGCGCGCGGCGCCGGATGTGTACGGAAGCGGAGTTCGGTCACCACGCCGAAGTTGCCGTTGCCGGCGCCGCGCAGCGCCCAGAACAGGTCGGAATGCCGGCTCTTGTCGCAGTCGACGGTCTTGCCGTCGGCCGTGACCAGGGTGGCACCGACGAGGCTGTCGCAAGTCAGCCCGTACGCACGGGAGACCACGCCATGGCCGCCGCCGAGGGTGAGACCGGATATGCCGACGGTGGGGCAGGAGCCCCCGGGTATCGTCACGCCGTGCGGCGCCAGGCCCTCGTAGACGTCGATGAGCTTGGCCCCGGCGCCGATGCGGGTGGTGCCGCCGGACGGTGCGCGGACCTTGGAGAGGGCGGAGACGTCGACGATGAGCTTGCCGTTGCCGCTGGACCAGCCGGCGTAGGAGTGGCCGCCGCTGCGGATGGCGACCGGGGTGTCGTAACGCCGGGCGAAGGCGAGGCATTCGGCGATGTCCGACGGGTGCTGGACATACGCGATGGCCGACGGCTTCAGCGTGTCGTAGCGGGTGTTGTAGAGGCGGCGGGCGGTCGCGTAGGCGGCGTCGGAGGCCCGGACCAGCTTGCCGTCCAGGCTCTTGCCCAGCGCGGTCCAGGAGGACTGCGAGGCGCGGCTCCGGGCGGCGCCCGCGGGGGCGGAGGCCGCGTTGGTCTGTGCCGTGCCGGTGCCGCTCGCGGCCCCTGTGGCGGATGTGGAGGACGCCGCACCCGCCTTGCCGGTCTTGTTGTCGCAGCCGGTGGCCCAGGCGACCGAGGTCGCTGCCGCCAGTCCGCCGCCCGCCTGCAGGAGTGTGCGCCGCTTCACTGGGATGAATCCCCCTCGATGTTCGTACGGTCCTGCCCCGCCGCCGATGGCCCGGCCGCCGGCCGCGGGGCACGTGCCGGGAACGCAGCACCGGGCGGGTACGGCGCGCTGCCCGCACGTTCCGCTGTGCCCGGTAATGCTCCGCACTGTCCGGTGCCGTCCGTGAAGTCCGTTACCGGCGCGGTGCTTTTGCTTCCCTCACTAGCCAGATGCCGTACGGGCGTGGGGGGTTCCCGGAACGGACTCGCTCATACCCGGGGAGGCTCGGGGGCGGTGCCCGTTTCCGGTCCGGCCCCGGCGTCGGCCAGATGGCGCTCCGCGTCCGTACGCGCCTGAGAGCGGGCACGACGGGCCGGCCCCCGCCAGCCACAGGCGCAGCGAGCCGTGCAGAAGGCGCCGCTCTCGGTGGTGGAGGTCGCATGGGGGGCTCGGTCGGGCACCCCGTCACGCTACGCGTCCCAGGTGGCCTTGCGTGACGAGCCCCCTTGCCGGTCGTTGAACGAATCGGTCGACGGAACGTCAGATGCGGCGGTGGCGGAACGTCCGACCCTCCCGAGCGGACCGGCCGGCCCAGGCCGTTCCCGAAGACAGCGGCCGAGGGGGCTCGTACGCGATGGTGGTGCAGGACAGGCGAGGCGGCGGCGCGGCCGCCGTGGCCGTGGCGTGCGGGACGGGTCTGGCGGTCGGGCTGCTGACGACGGGCTGTTCCCCGGACGGTGCCGCGGCCGACGACCAGGAGCCGTCCGCCCGGGCCGCTGCCGCCGCGGAGGTTCGCAACAGCGCCGCCGCCCTGCTGCGGGCCGGCTCCGCCAGGGTCCGTACGTCCATGGAGATGGTGAGCGGCGGCACCCGCGTCGCCATCCGGGGCGCCGGCAGCTATGACTTCGCCACGAGCACCGGACGGCTGCGGGTGATCCTCCCCGATCCGGCGGGCAGGCCCAGCGGGGGTCGTCAGCCGATCACGGAGATCCTCGCGCCCGGTGCGCTGTACATGAAGAACCGCGGCGCGGGAGTGCCGGCGGACAAGTGGGTGCGGGTGGACACCGCTTCGCTGAGCGACGGGAATCTGGTCACCGGCGGTGCCACCGACCCGCTGGCCGCCGCGGAACTGCTGCGCGGCGCGCGGGAGGTGACGTACCGGGGCGAGGAACGACTGGACGGCGTCCCGGTGCGGCACTACCGGGGGACGACGGACATCGGGACGGCCGCGAGGGCGGCGTCGCCGCGTACGAGGCCCGCGCTGGTCGCTGCGGAGCGGGGGTTCACCACCGACGCGGTGCCGTTCGACGCGTATCTGGACGAGGACGGGCGGCTGCGCAAAGTGCGCCAGTGGTTCCACTTCGCCAACGGTGCGCCCAAGGGGGCATCGGTGACATCGACCACGCAACTGTCAGAATTCGGGACGAAGGTCGCGGTGCAGTTGCCGGACGAGCGCACCATCTACGCGGGGAAGATCGCTTCGCCCCCACCGTAGGGCGGGGCGGCCGGGCACGTGACGGGGGCGCTTGCCGGATGGCGGAAATGGTCCATCCGTGCCATGCGCGGAGCGTGCGCCCGTCCTTACGCTGACGGTAACCACCGGAGGCGTGGGAAGGCGCTCGAAGGAGGAGGTGTTGTACGTGGCCGGACACCGCCCTACGACGGTCCAGGACCACGTAGCCCTCGTCGAGATCGACCTGGCCGGTGAGTTGATGATCGCGGCTGCGGCCGCGAGCGAGGATCGGCTCAGCCCGGACCGCATCGACGAGGTGCTGGAGGTCGACGGGGAGGACGGCTGCGGTGTGGACCGGGTGCCTCCGGGGCCCGGGGCCGCGAGGCGCTCTCCGGGCTAGCGCGGGGCCCGGCGGGCGGGCCGGTCAGGTGCGCAGCATCCGTTCGATGGCCTTGGTGGCTTCCTGGACCTTGGCGTCGATGGCCTCGGGTCCCTTGACGGCGGCGTCGGCGACGCAGTGCCGCAGATGCTCCTCCAGGAGTTGGAGGCCGAAGGACTGCAGGCCCTTCGTGCTCGCCGAGACCTGGGTGAGTATGTCGATGCAGTAGACATCCTCTTCGAGCATCCGCTGCAGTCCGCGGATCTGCCCCTCGATCCGGCGCAGTCGCTTGATGTGTGCGTCCTTCTGCTTTGCGTAGCCGTGGGTACCGGATGTCGCCGAAGTCTCTGCGTTATCGGTCACGGTTTGAGCAGCGTCCCGGGGGTCGGTACCCGGCTGCTGGGGGTGGCAGGCCGCGGCGGCTGCGGCGCTGCCGTTGGTGTCGGCGTCCGTGGTCGTCATGGCCGTCTCCCGTGGTATCTAGGCGATCTATATACCCCTGGTAGGTATATGGTACCGAACTTTGCGGGCACCCGTGGTACCCCGTGCAGAGCATGCTGCACGATGGGCGACACTGAAGGAATGCCGGTTAGCTGTGGCTGGATGATGCGCCTAGCATCAACTCGACCGAATCCGATGCACCCCGAGGATTTCACGTGCGCTTTCGTCTGACCCCCAGGGAGACGAGCTTCTACGACATGTTCGCCGCCTCCGCGGACAACATCGTCACGGGCTCCAAGCTCCTGATGGAACTGCTCGGGGCGGACGCCTCCGCTCGTGCAGAGATCGCTGAGCGAATGCGGGCGGCGGAGCACGCGGGTGATGACGCGACCCACGCGATCTTCCACCAGCTGAACTCCTCGTTCATCACGCCGTTCGACCGCGAGGACATCTACAACCTCGCCTCGTCGCTCGACGACATCATGGACTTCATGGAAGAGGCGGTCGACCTGGTCGTCCTCTACAAGGTCGAGGAGCTGCCCAAGGGCGTCGACCAGCAGATCGAGGTACTGGCACGGGCGGCCGAGCTGACCGCCGAGGCCATGCCGCATCTGCGGACCATGACCAACCTCACCGAGTACTGGATCGAGGTCAACCGACTGGAGAACCAGGCCGACCAGATCCACCGCAAGCTGCTCGCGCACCTCTTCAACGGCAAGTACGACGCCATGGACGTGCTGAAGCTCAAGCAGATCGTGGACATCCTGGAGGAGGCGGCGGACGCGTTCGAGCATGTCGCCAACACGGTCGAGACCATCGCGGTCAAGGAGTCCTGAGCGCCGCCCATGGACACCTTCGCGCTCGTCGTGACCATTGCGGTCGCGCTCGGTTTCACGTACACCAACGGCTTCCACGACTCCGCGAACGCCATCGCGACCTCGGTCTCGACGCGGGCACTGACCCCGCGCGCGGCGCTGGCGATGGCCGCCGTGATGAACCTCGCCGGTGCGTTTCTCGGCAGCGGGGTCGCCAAGACGGTCAGCGAAGGGCTGATCGCCACTCCCCAGGGCAACCAGGGGATGGGCATTCTCTTCGCCGCGCTGCTCGGCGCGGTGGTCTGGAACCTCGTCACCTGGTACTTCGGTCTGCCGTCCTCGTCCTCGCACGCGCTGTTCGGCGGCATGGTCGGGGCGGCGCTCGCCGGTGGCACCAAGGTCATCTGGGGCGGGGTGATCGAGAAGGTCGTCCTGCCGATGTTCATCTCGCCGGTCATCGGCCTGGTGCTCGGCTACCTCGTGATGGTGGCCATCCTCTGGCTGTTCCGTAAGTCCAACCCGCACAAGGCCAAGCGCGGCTTCCGCATAGCGCAGACCGTCTCGGCCGCCGGTATGGCGCTCGGACACGGTCTGCAGGACGCGCAGAAGACCATGGGTGTCGTGGTGATGGCGCTGGTCATCGCCGATGTCGAGGACGCGAACGACGCCATCCCGATCTGGGTCAAGCTGGCCTGTGCGCTCACCCTCTCGCTGGGTACGTACGCGGGTGGCTGGCGCATCATGCGCACCCTGGGCCGCCGCATCATCGAGCTGGACCCGCCGCAGGGCTTCGCCGCGGAGACCACGGCCGCCTCGGTCATGTACACCGCGTCGTTCATGTTCCAGGCGCCGATCTCCACGACGCACGTCATCACCTCCGCCATCATGGGCGTCGGCTCGACCAAGGGCCCGCGCGCGGTGCGCTGGGGCGTCGCCAAGAACATCGTGATGGGCTGGTTCATCACGATGCCGGCGGCGGCGCTGGTCGCGGCGCTCGCGTACTGGCTGATCCAGCTGGCGTTCGGCTGACGGACCGGCTCGCGGCCCCGGGGGGGCCGCGGAACGGGCCGGGGCCGGCGGCCCGCGGGCCGCAGCCGGCCGTGGCCGACCCACGCAGAGCAAAGGAATGGGCCCGCCCCCGGGAAGAGGGGCGGGCCCTTCGTCGTGCGGTGGCACCGCCATGCAGCACCGCAGGACGTGGAGGGGGCGGCCCGGCCGGAGCGGCCGGGCCGCACTCGCCGCTCAGCCGAAGCGGCCGGAGATGTAGTCCTCCGTGGCCTGGACCGACGGGTTGGAGAAGATCCGCTCGGTCTCGTCGATCTCGATCAGCTTGCCGGGCTGACCGACGGCGGCGAGGTTGAAGAAGGCCGTACGGTCCGAGACGCGCGCGGCCTGCTGCATGTTGTGCGTCACGATGACGATCGTGAAGCGCTCCTTGAGCTCACCGATCAGGTCCTCGATGGCGAGGGTGGAGATCGGGTCGAGCGCCGAGCACGGCTCGTCCATCAGCAGCACCTGCGGCTCGACGGCTATCGCGCGGGCGATGCACAGCCGCTGCTGCTGGCCGCCGGAGAGGCCGGAACCGGGCTTGTTCAGGCGGTCCTTGACCTCGTTCCAGAGGTTGGCGCCCTTGAGGGACTTCTCGACGATGTCCTTGAGCTCGCTCTTCTTGTAGGAGCCGTTCAGCCGCAGACCGGCCGCGACATTGTCGAAGATCGACATCGTGGGGAACGGGTTGGGGCGCTGGAAGACCATGCCGACGGTGCGGCGGACGGCGACCGGGTCGACGCCCGAGCCGTAGAGGTTCTCGTCGTCCAGCATCACCTTGCCCTCGACGCGGCCGCCGGGGGTGACCTCGTGCATCCGGTTCAGGGTGCGCAGGAAGGTCGACTTGCCGCAGCCGGACGGGCCGATGAAGGCCGTCACGGAGCGCGGTTCGACCGTCATCGAGATGTCGTCGATGGCCTTGTGGCTGCCGTAGTAGGCGGAGAGGCCGCTGACGTCGATTCGCTTGGCCATGGAAATCACTGCTTCTTTCGTGTCGCCGGGCTTGGTCAGCGGCCGGTCTTGGGGGCCTTCCAGCGGGCGATGCCGCGGGCCACCAGGTTGAGGATCATGACGAAGGCGATGAGGACCAGTGCCGCGGCCCATGCGCGGTCGTAGGAGGCCTCGGAACCCTGCTGCCACTGCTGGAAAACGTAGAGCGGAAGTGACTGCTGGGCATCTTCGAAGGGGTTGTTGTTGATCGTCTTCGCGCCCCACACCAAGAGCAGCACGGGTGCCGTCTCCCCGGTGATACGGGCGATGGAGAGCATCACGCCGGTGGTGATGCCGCCGATCGACGTCGGCAGGACGACCTTGAGGATGGTGCGCCACTTGGGCACGCCGAGGGCCAGGGACGCCTCGCGCAGCTCGTTCGGGACGAGCTTGAGCATCTCCTCGGTGGAGCGGACGACGACCGGCATCATCAGGATCGCCAGGGCCATCGCACCGGCGAAGCCGGACGGGCCGAAGCCGAGGATCAGGATCCACACGGAGAGGATGAACAGTCCGGCCACGATCGACGGGATACCGGTCATGACGTCGACGAAGAAGGTGACGGCCCGGGAGAGCCGGCCGCGCCCGTATTCGACGAGGTAGATCGCGGTGAGCAGACCGATCGGCGCGGCGATCAGGGTGGCCAGGCCGACCTGCTCCAGGGTGCCGATGATCGCGTGGTAGATACCGCCGCCGGGCAGCGCGTCCGGGGTGGTGCCCATCGAGTGCGACAGGAAGTAGCCGTTCAGGACCTTGGTGCCGCGGGCGACGGTCTCCCACAGGAGGGAGGCCAGCGGTACGACGGCGATCAGGAAGGCGAACCAGACCAGGCTGGTGGACAGCCGGTCCTTGGCCTGCCGGGCGCCCTCGACGCCCGCGGCCAGCGCGAACGTGCCGAAGACGAAGAGCAGGGCGGCGATCAGGCCCCACTGGATGAAGCTGTCCAGGCCGGCGGCCAGCCCGATGCCGCAGCCCGCGCCGGCCGCGACCAGCGCGAGAACCGGCGGGGTCCAGCGGGGCAGCCGGGCCTGCTTGAGGGAGACCGGAAGCGGGCTGCCGCCGTTCGAGACCGCGGGGCGGTCGGTCGTGATGCTCATGCGGCGGCTCCCGAGTACTCCTTGCGGCGGGCGATGATCAGGCGGGCCGCGCCGTTGACGAGCAGCGTGATCACGAAGAGGACGAGGCCGGAGGCGATCAGGGCGTCCTGGCCGAATGCATCGGCCTCGCTGAACTTGCTGGCGATGTTCTGGGCGAAGGTGCCGCCGCCCGGGTCCAGCAGGCTGGCGTTGATGAGGAAGCTGGGCGAGAGGACCGTGGCCACGGCCATCGTCTCGCCGAGCGCACGGCCCAGGCCCAGCATGGAGGCGCTGATGATGCCGGAGCGGCCGAAGGGGATCACCGACATCCGGATGACTTCCCAGCGGGTGGCGCCCAGCGCCAGCGCGGCCTCCTCGTGCATCTTCGGGACCTGCAGGAACACCTCGCGGCTCACGCTGGTCACGATCGGCAGGACCATGATCGCGAGCAGGATGCCGACGGTGAACAGCGAACGGGCCGCCCCGCCGCCGTACGAGAAGATGCCGGTCCAGCCGAGGTAGTCGTCCAGCCAGGTGTAGAGGCCGCTCAGGTGCGGGACGAGGAAGAGCGCGCCCCACAGGCCGTAGATGATGCTGGGCACCGCGGCGAGCAGATCGATGACGTAGCCGAGCGGCGAGGACAGCTTGCGCGGGGCGTAGTGCGAGATGAACAGCGCGATGCCGACCGCGACCGGGACCGCGATGACCATCGCGACCACCGAGCTGACGAAGGTGCCGAAGGCGAGGACCGCGATGCCGAACTTCGGGTCCAGCCCGCTGGCGTTCCAGTCCAGCGTGGTGAAGAAGTTGGCCTTGTCGCCGGAGATGGCGATCACGGAGCGGTAGGTGAGGAAGACCGCGATGGCGGCCATGATCACCAGGAGGGCGATACCGGAGCCCCGGGAGAGCCCCAGGAAGATCCGGTCACCGGGGCGGACCGCCGTGCCGGAGACGGCGGAGCTGCCGTCGTTGCCTGGCGGAGGCGGTGTGGCGGTTGTCGACGTAACTGAATTCATGGATTCTCCGGTCTGCGGAGCAGGTGAGGGCTCCTGGCGCGGCGGTGCACCGGACGGGCGACGGCCCGAAAGGGGCCCTGGTGAAGGGGCCCCTTTGGCCAAACGGCGGTCTACGGGCCGCCGCCCGGTGGGTCAGGAGAGCGTCGCGACGGTCTTGCGGACCTTGTCGGCGATCTCGGTGGGCAGCGGGGCGTAGCCGAGCTGCTTGAGCGCGCTCTGGCCGTCCTTGCTGGCGATGTAGGTCAGGAAGGACTTGGTGGCGGCCAGCGTCTCGGGCTTGTTGCCCTTGTCGCAGGCGATCTCGTTGGTCACCAGGGTGATCGGGTAGGCACCCTCGGCCTTGGTGGTGTAGTTGAGCTTCAGGGCCAGGTCGTTGCCCTTGCCGACCTGCTCGGCCTCGGAGATCGCCTTGGAGGCGTTGTCCACGGTGGCGTCGACCGGGGTCTTGGCGCCGGTGTTCAGCTTGACCGTGGGGATCTTGCTGGCCGTGGCGTACGACAGCTCGAAGTAGGAGATGGCGCCGCTGGTCTGCTTGACCTGCGAGGAGACGCCGGCCGAGCCGGAGGCCGCCTGGCCGCCGGTGCCTTCCCACTTCTTCGCCGGCTCGTGCTTCCAGTCACCGGGGGCCGCGCCCTTGAGGTACTTGGTGAAGTTGTCGGTGGTGCCCGAGTCGTCGGAGCGGTGGAACGCCTGGATCTTGAGGTCCGGGAGCTTCGCGTCCGGGTTCAGCTTCTTGATCGCGGCGTCGTTCCACTTGGTGATCTTCGCGTCGAAGATCTTCGCCAGGGTCGGGGCGTCCAGCACGAGGTTGTCCACGCCGGGGACGTTGTAGCCGACCGCGATCGGGCCGCCGACCATCGGCAGGTCGATCGCCTGGCCGCCCTTGCAGACCTGCTTCGACTTCGCGACCTCGTCGGGCTTGAGGGGCGAGTCGGAGCCCGCGAAGGCGGTCTGGCCCTGCAGGAAGGTGGTGACACCCGCGCCGGAGCCCGTCGGCTGGTAGTTGATCTCGGTGCCCTTGCAGGCGCCCGAGTAGTTCTGCACCCAGACGTCCATGGCGTTCTTCTGCGCGGACGAGCCGGACGCGAGCAGCTTGCCCTTGCCGTCGCACTTGATGTTCGACGGCTTGGCGGCGGCACCGCCGCCCGCACCGGAGGTGTCGTCGGAGCCGCACGCCGTCAGGGCCAGGGCACCCGAGACGGCGAGAGCGCCAACGGCGAGGGCGCGAACCCGGTTCTTGCGCTGAAGCTTCACTGTCGAAAGTTCCTTCCTGGGGCGCGCCGCTTTGTCGGCGTGCGAATGGTGAGGGTGATGAGGGCTACGCGGTATGCGATGCCAGCTAGCCGTGTCGCGCTTGCGCCGTGGGCGTGACGCGCACTCGGTACGGCTGAAATTAGGCAGATCAGGTGAAGCGGCCGAAGGAGGAGAGTGAACGCACGGTGAACCTCGGCCATCGGATGGGTGCGGGGGAGAAGCGCTCGCCAGCTCGTGCGAAACGGCCCGTCGCCCTGTTGAATTACCGGCCGGTATGGCAGCATCCGCGCCTGTAGGAACACGCGAATCGGTGCGGAACGACCGGAGGTGGCTGGTGGGGAGCCAGGGGGCACGGCAGGGCGTTCGTGACATAAGGGACGGGCGGGGCGGACGGGGCGTGTGGGGTGTGCGGGGCGGGCGTCTCGCAGCGTGCACCGCTGTCGTCCTGTGCGCGATGGGGCTGCTCGGCAGTACGGCGACGGCCGCCTACGCCGAAGCCCGGAAGAACCCGTCCGCGGACCCGGGAGGGGTCGCCGGTGCGGCCGCGGACGCCGACGCCCGGCGCCTGGACGGCGTACGCAAAAAGATCGACGCCCTTTACCGCAAGGCCGAGCAGGCCACCGACGCCTACAACGCCGCGAAGGAACAGGTCGAGCTCCAGCAGAAGGAGATCGTCAAACTGGCGCGCAGTATCGACACGACCCAGCACCGGGTATCCGCCCTCAAACGGCAGGCGGGCGCGCTGGCCAGCGCCCAGTACCGCGGCGGCGGGCTGCCCGCCGAGGCGAAGCTGGTGCTCAACGTCGACCCGGAGGGCTTTCTGGACAATGCCACCCTGGCGCGCAAGGGGCAGCTGGCAGCCAAGCGAATGATCAGCCAACTGTCGCACCTCAAGGGCGACTTGGAGGACTATTCGGATTTCGCCACGGACCGCTGGGAGAAGCTGGAGGCGAACCGCAAGAAGAAGGAGAGCGCCCAGCGGGACATCAAGAAAAAGATCGACGAGGCGAAGAAGCTGGAATCCCGGCTGGCCGCCAAGGAAAAGGACCGGCTGAAGAAGCTGGAGGACGAGCTGGCCTTCAAGCAGCAGCAGAAGTGGCTGGACTCGGGCGTACTGAAAGACATCAGCAACAAAGCATCGGCCGTCGGAAAGAAGGCGATTTCGTACGCCACCGCACAGATCGGCAAGGATTATGTGTGGGGTGCGGAAGGGCCGGACACCTTCGACTGCTCCGGGCTGACCCTGCGGGCGTGGCAGGCCGGCGGTCGGACCATTCCGCGGACCTCGCAGGAGCAGTGGCGTCAGCTGCCCCGGGTCGCGCTCAAGGACATGCGGCCGGGCGATCTGATCATTTACTTCTCCGATGCCAGTCATGTCGGGATGTATCTGGGTAACGGCGCGATTGTGCATGCGCCGCGGCCCGGCCGGCAGGTCACCATCACCGGCGCCGGCTCGATGCCGATCCTCGGCGTCGTCCGCCCCGACGGCGACGGCTGACGCCATGGCGCGGATCACACGCACGATAAATGACCGGATTGTTTGCTATCTGAGTGTTGCCGTCGTGTAGCGGAATGCACTCAAGCGGGGTGATGTTCGTCATTCCGCATTCCACCTTCCCCAGGTCAAATGGCTTATCGGGTGCGGCATATGACGATGGCCGATTGCCGTCGGGCATTCCATCCCACTCCGTACTGACGCTATGGTCGCCTGTCAGTGCCCGGTGTGCGCCGCCGCTTCATTGACCGACGAGCGGTGGGGAGCCGGGCACGGTGGCGCGCCGTCGGCGCCCCGCCGCACCCCTCGGGGGGAGGGAAGGAAGCAGACCAATGCCCGTACCCGTACCGCACCAGCGGACGGTCGTGCTGCCGCACCAGGCAGGACCGGTGGACGACGCCTGCGCGGATGCCGCGCGGGTCGCCGGCGCGCCGGGCGCGGGGGACGCGACGGCCCAGGGCGTGAGCGCCCCGGCCACCGGCGTGGACCGGCAGCCGGTCCACTCGGTATCGCAGGGCTCCCAGAAGCCCGAGCAGCAGTCGGCCGAGCGGCGAGTTTCGGCCGACCAGGGCCCGGTCCATCAGGGCCTGACCCTGCTGCTCATCGGCGAGGATCCCAACAGTCATGTCCCCGACATGTGGGACTGGGCGGGCCGGAAGGTGCGCCTGCGCACCGCCCGCAACCTCACCGAGGCCGAGCGGCTGCTCACCGACGATGTGCACTGCATCCTGCTCGACCTGCCGCCGCGGCAGCCCGGCGACCGCACGGAACGCGGTCCGGGCCACGGCGACACCCCCGATGACGAACTGGGCATGCTGCGCGACGTCCTGCGAATGGCCACCTCGCACGCCGTCCTCGTCCTCACCTACGAGACGGACGCCCAGCGCGCCGCCGATGCCGTACGCGTCGGCGCCCAGGACTACCTCTTCCGCGACGAGCTGGACGGCGCGGTGCTCAGTCGCGCGGTCCGCTACGCCGTCGAGCGCAAACGCGCCGACCTCGCGCAGCGCCAGCTCACCGAGTCGCGGATGCTCGCCCAGGAGAATGCCCGCCTGGAGCGCGGCCTGCTGCCGACGCCCCTGCTCGACGGCTCCAATCTGCGGTTCGCCGCCTGCTACCGCCCCGGCCGCAGCCGCGCGCTGCTCGGCGGCGACTTCTACGACACCGTCCGCACCCCGGACGGCACCGTCCACGCGATGATCGGCGACGTCTGCGGCCACGGCCCCGACGAGGCCGCCCTCGGCGTCGAATTGCGCATCGCCTGGCGCGCGCTGACCTTCGCCGGGCTCTCCGGCGACGAGCTGCTGGCCACCCTGCAGAAGGTGCTGGAGCACGAGCGCGCGGACGACGAGATCTTCGCGACGCTGTGCACCGTCGACATCTCCGCGGACGGCCGCCGCGCCGGTCTGTGCCTGGCCGGCCACCCGGCACCACTGCTGGCCCAGGCCGGCGAGGGCCCGCAGCTGCTGCCGTACGAATTCGGCGGCCCGGCGCTCGGCCTGCTGCCGCACGCCCGCTGGCCGCGCCGGCAGGTGGAACTGGGCGGCTCGTGGAGCCTGATGATGTACACCGACGGCCTGATCGAGGGCCGGATCGGCGAGGGGAATCAGCGCCTCGGCCAGGAAGGCATGACCGAACTGGTCAGCCGGCAGATGGCCGCCGGCCTCACGGGCGAGGAGCTGCTGGACGCCTCGGTCAGGGAAGTGCGCGATCTGAACGGCGGCGAGCTGACGGACGACGTGGCCGTACTGCTGCTGGACCGGCGGTAGGGCGACCGCTGCTGAAGCGGCGGTGAGGAGAGCGCTGCCGCTGCTGGAGCGGCGGTGAGGGCCGGTGGCCGAGTCGGCCCGGGTCCATGCCGGGCCAGGCCGTCCCGTCCCGCTCAGCGCCCGCCGTTGTAGGGCCCGTACGGCCCGTCCGAGCTGGAACCCCCGCGCCGGGGGCCGCGGCCACCGCCGGAGGCCTCCCGGAGTGCCGGGCGGACGTCGACGGTGTAGACGATCACCGCGATCACGCCGATGATCGGCAGGAACGACATGATCGGGAGAATGAACAGCAGCGCCGTGGCGAGGGTGAGGAAGATCAGCCACATGCCCTTGGTCTGCTTGCTCGCGGCGCGATAGGCGTCCTCGCGGCGCACGGCCGCATCGATCAGCATCACGGCGGCATAGACACCCAGGGCGAGCTGCACCCAGCTCAGAATGCTCTGGAACCCGTAAATCAGCACGCCTTACACCGCCCGTTCGCCAGTCGTGTCGTCTCGGTCCGCGGCGGCCGTCTGCCGCCCGTGCGGCCCCACCGTACCCGGACAACGGGCCGGGCACCCGAAGTGTGCCCGGCCCGGCCCGTGAAACGGGACCCCCGGCGAAAGGTGAGCGAACTCACGCACCCTCGCCGCGTGATCCCTGCGCTGTCACTTGGCGGACGGCGGGGTGCTCTTCTTCGCCGGCGTCGGGGCCGGCTTGCGCTGCGCGACGGGCTTCTTCGTCGCGGCCGGCTTGGGCTGCGTCGAGGGGGTGGCCTTGGTCTCGGCCTTGGCGCCGTTCGCCGCCTGGGGCTTCGGGCTCGTGCCGCTCTTGCCCGCCTGCTTCGGCTCCGGCTCGATCGCCACCGCGAGGTCCTCGACCTGGTCGGCGGCCTCGCCGCGCCAGGTCGCCACCGCGCCGCGACCGCGCTCGGCCAGCTCCTCGTAGCCCTCACGGGTCCGGACGACGGCCTCGGCCGCGCGGCCCACGCCCTGCAGCGCCAGCTCCTGCGCCTGGTCACGGACCTTCTTGATGTCGCCGTCGAGCGAGCCCAGCAGCTCGGTCAGCTTCTCCTTGGCGTCCTTGGCCTGCTTGGTGACCAGTGCCTGGACGTCCTTGGGGTCGGTGCTGCGGACGGACTCGAAGCGCTTGGGCGCCTGGACCCGGATCTTCTCGACGAACTGCGGCACCTCGCCGAGCTTCTCGGCGGCCAGGTCGACGGTGCCGGCCAGGGCGTACAGCGGGGTCGCGTCGGTCAGGGCCTTGCGGAGGTCATCGGTATTGATGGCCATGACGTTATTCCTCCTGGAAACGAAGTCGGTTGCTCAGGTGGCGTGCGGGCCGCCGTCGGCCTCTGTCTCAAGGGAGTCCGTGCCGCGCCCGTTCTCAGGTCCGCTCGCAGCGGCGACCTTGCCGCCGCTCCCGAGCCCGTTCTCCTTGCGGAAGGACTCGTAGATCTGCAGCAGAACCTGCTTCTGCCTCTCGTTCAGCGCCGGGTCGGTGAGTATCGCGGTCTGCACCTCGACCCCGTCCAGACCGTGCCGTTCGTCCAGAATCCCGGCCTGGACGTACAGCGTCTCGGCGGATATCCGCAGCGCCTTGGCGAGCTGCTGCAGGATCTCCGCGCTCGGCTTGCGCAAGCCGCGCTCGATCTGACTGAGGTACGGGTTGGACACCCCGGCGGCATCCGCGAGCTGCCGCAGGCTCAGCTGCGCCGTGCGCCGCTGCTCCCGCAGGAACTCGCCGAGATTGCCGACGTTGAGTGATGCCATACAACGATGGTGCCTCGTAGTGCTAACTATTGCAAGCAAGATGCTAGCGGGAGTGGTCCGGTCGAGTGGGGCGGGCCACTGGGACCGAGTCCCCGGGAGTGACCGAGCACGAAGGATCCACCGTCATCGTCGGACGTACCGGCCTGCGCCTTTCGCCGGTCGGACCCGGCTGGTGGAGCCCCGGGTCCGGCTCCCGGTCACCGGTACCGGCCCCCGACGCCTCCACGAGCACCGCCCCGGCCGCCGTCCGCACGTACAGCACCGATCGCCCCGCCCTCCGCCGCTCCACCAGCCCCGCATCCAGCAGCACCCGCAGATGCCGCCCCACCGACCCCAGCCCCTGCCCGGTCACGGCGACCAGCTGGGTCGTACTCAGGGGAGCCCCGAGCAGCACCAGCAATCCGGCCCGCGCGGTCCCGATGAGCGCCCCGAGCCCGGCCGGGACGGGCCGCCGGTCGTGGTCCTCGGCGAGCACCCCGAGACACGGGTGGACGACGGCGTACCGTTCCCGTCCCTCCAGAAGAAGTCGGCGATCCAGGACGTGCCGAGTGCCGCCCGCACGAGCAGCGCGGTCACCGGGTCGGCCGCGAGGCGCGCGCGGTAGCCGGGCAGGTGTGCGCGCAGCCAGGCCTCCTCGCCCGGATGGGCGCCGGTCCCCGTGTGCAGCAGTTTGAGGCTCGCGAAGGTCTCGGCGAACGGCGAGAGCACGAAGCGGCTGCGGGCGAGGGTGTCGGTGTCGATCCGCCATAAGCCCATGCGTACGAACTTTCGCGTGTCGGCGAAACAGTAACCACGGCCCCCGGGCCGCTCCGAGACTCCGACGCATGCGCAGCTATCGACCCTGTTCCGCACCCCGGAGTTCACCCCGTTCCTGCTCTCCTTCTCCGCCTACGCCGCGGCCCAGACGATCGGCGGCCTGGCCCTCGGCACGCTGGTCTTCCGGGCCACCGGCTCCCCGCTCCTGTCGGCGGTGAGCATGTTCGGCCCGCAGCTGGCGCAGTTGCTGGGAGCCACGTTCCTGCTCTCGGGCGCCGACCGTCTGCCCCCACGCGCGGTCCTTTCCGGCCTCGGCCTCGCCTTCGCGGCCGGTACGGCGGTACTGGCGCTGCCCGGCCTGCCGGTCGGGGCGGTCTTCGCCGTCGTACTGGCGCAGGGCCTGATCGCGTCCCTGGGCGGGGGAGTGCGCGCGGGACTGTTGAACGACATCCTGTCGAAGGACGGCTATGTCCTGGGCCGTTCCGTGTTCAACATGCTCTGGGGCCTGATGCAGGTGGCCGGTTTCGCGACGGGCGGCGCGCTGCTGGCGCTCCTGACCCCGAGGGCGTGCCTGCTCCTGGCGGCGGCGCTGTACGTGATGTCGGCCCTCGGCAGCCGCCTGGGCCTCACGGCCCGCCCGCCGCGCTCCGCCGGCCGCCCGTCCGTCTCGGCGACCTGGCGCACCAACGCCCTCCTGTGGTCCTCGCGCCCCCGCCGCCTGACGTACCTGGGCCTGTGGATCCCCAACGGCCTGGTGGTCGGCTGCGATTCGCTCTTCGTCTCCTACGCCCCCGGGGCGGCCGGGACGCTGTTCGCGTGCGGGGCGCTGGGCATGTTCGTGGGCGACGTGACGGTGGGCCGCCTGGTACCGCCCGCGTGGCGCCCCCGTCTCGCGGTCCCGCTGCGCCTGCTGCTGGCGACGCCCTACCTGGTCTTCGTCCTACGGCCGGGAGTGGCACTGTCGGCCGTGGCCACCGCCGTGGCCTCCGTCGGCTTCGGCGCGGGCCTGGTCCTGCAGGAACGCCTGATGTCCCGCACTCCCGACGACCTCGCGGGCCAGGCACTCGGCCTGCACTTCGTCGGTATGTCCACCCTGCAGGGTGTCAGCGCGGCCCTGGCGGGCACGATGGCCCAACTGACCTCCCCGGCCACGGCGATGACGGTGCTGGCGGCCGGATCGGTCACCGTGACCCTGACCCTCGCGGCGCTGGGCAGGCACGAGGCACGACAGCCGGCCGCCCCCGGTACGGGTCCGGGCGTTCTGCCGGAACCCGCCGCCACGGACTAGCCAGGTGTGCTGTCCGGCGGATCCGGCCGACTGCAGGCAACGGCGCCTTATCAGGGCAGGTGAGCGGGGTCTGATGGGTGCAGTGGCAAGGCGGAGGAGGGCGTCGAAGCGGTGTCGTCGGCAACCGACGACAACGCCGCTGGGGGTGCCCCCTCTGACGCTGACCGGCCACATTCCGGTGCCGTTCACGAGCGGCGAACCGGCCGGTCCGGAGTGGACCGGCCGGTTCGCCGGGTTCGTCCGGGCGACGCGGTCCGGAGCCCCGGGCCCCTGAGCCGGGCCCGGGGCCAACGGCTCACTTGCCGAGGGGCTGGTTGAAGCGCAGCAGGTTGCCGGCGGGGTCGCGGAACGCGCAGTCGCGGACGCCGTAGAACTGGTCCATCGGCTCCTGCAGCACCTCGCCGCCCGCGGCGCTGATGCGCTCGAAGGTGGCGTCGCAGTCGTCCGTCGCGAAGATGACGCCGCGCAGCAGGCCCTTGGCCATCAGCTCCGCCATGGCCTGTCGGTCGTCCGGTGAGGCGTTCGGGTCGGCGAGCGGCGGTTCCAGGACGATGCTCACGTCCGGCTGCGAGGGCGCCCCGACGGTCACCCAGCGCATCCCCTCGAATCCGACGTCGTTGCGTACCTCAAGGCCGAGTACGTCGCGGTAGAAGGCGATCGCCTTGTCGTGGTCGTCGACGGCGATGAAGCATTGGGAAAGCCTGATGTCCATGCCGTTCACGCTACGGCCGAGGCGCGGTGCTCGCTTCTGCGTTCCTGACCGGCCGTGTGTGGATCTTGGCCATGCATGCCGGGATGGCGGCGCCATGGTCATGGCTCCGGGCCCGATAGCTGCTCGGGCTCTCGCCGACCAGCTCGCTGAAGCGCGAGCTGAACGACCCCAGGGACGTACAGCCGACCGCGAAGCAGACCTCGGTCACCGTGAGATCGCCGCGCCGCAGCAGCGCTTTGGCCCGCTCGATGCGGCGGGTCATCAGGTAGCTGTACGGCGTCTCGCCGAAAGCGGCGCGGAAGCTGCGGGAGAAATGGCCCGGCGACATCAGGGCGCCACGCGCCAGCGCCGGGACGTCGAGCGGCTCCGCGTAGTCGCGGTCCATCCGGTCGCGGGCCCGCCGCAGCCGGACGAGGTCGTCGAGCTCCTGCCGTCTCACGCGGTCAGTTTCCCACAGCATCCGAGGTCGGTGATGAGGAACTTGGACGGTGCCCCGGAGCCGGAGCGCCACGCGGCGCGCCCGGCGGCGGGGATCCGTCGTGCGTCGCGAAAACAGGTGCGTCGCGGAACGGGTGCCCGGACCGGTCAGGATTCGAGAAGCGCGGGTCACAAAGCCGCGGCTAGCGTGACTGCCGTGGACTTCACCCTTCACCTCCGGGGCGATCGGGCTGCCGGTTTCTCCGGATTTCCCGTTCGACCGTAAGCCGGACGGTCCCCACCGGATCCAAGACTCAGGAGTGACCATGACCAGCGCATCGACCCAGGGAATCAAGACCGTGCTGCATCCCGTGTCCGACCTCGCGGCGGCCAAGGAGGTGTACGCCGCCCTGCTCGGCGTAGCGCCGCAGGCCGACGAGTCCTACTACGTCGGCTTCGAGGCCGCGGGCCAGCACATCGGGCTGGTGCCGGGCGGCGGACCGCAGGGCATGACCTCGCCGGTGGCCTACTGGCACGTGCCGGACATCGAGGCGAAGCTGGACGAGGTCACCGCAGCGGGTGCCACGGTGAAGGAGCCCGCGCACGACGTCGGTGGCGGCCGCCTGGTGGCCACCTTCACCGACCCCGACGGCAACGTTCTCGGGCTGCTCCAGGACCGATGAGTGCCGCTCGCCGCTCCCGCGCCCGGCGTCGCCCCCCCCGCCCCCGTGCCCGGTGTTGTCGCGACACCGGGCACCGGTTCGGCCGCGACACCGGCGCCCGGGGGGCCGGTGCCTCGGCGGCCGGGGCGCCGTACCGGGTGCCGCTATCCTTCGGCCGGGACGGCGAGGCACTGCAGATGGCCACGCCGACGGACAGCCGGAGCGGCGGGGCGCACCTCACGGCCGGAGGCCGGGGGAGAACCTGGCCGCCACCCGGGCCGTTCGGCCGGGGACGGGCCACACCCGCGATGTGTCCATGACCGAGGGCGTAGCTGAGGTCCTCGATATCGCTCGAAGCCGGTCGGACCGGGCCAGGCGACGCCTACGGAGACCGCGCAGGCGGCCCGCCCAACAGAGGGAGACACGATGAGCACGGCCACGAGGACGGGCACGCAGTCGCCCGCGCTGCACGATGCCGACAGCCACGATGTGATCCGCGTGCACGGCGCGCGCGTGAACAACCTCAAGGACGTCAGCGTCGAGCTCCCGAAGCGCCGGCTGACGGTGTTCACCGGCGTCTCCGGCTCGGGCAAGAGCTCTCTGGTGTTCGGCACGATCGCCGCGGAGTCGCAGCGGCTGATCAATGAGACCTACAGCGCCTTCGTACAGGGCTTCATGCCGACACTGGCGCGGCCCGAGGTCGACGTACTCGAAGGGCTGACGACCGCGATCATCGTCGACCAGCAGCGGATGGGCGCCGACGCCCGCTCCACGGTCGGCACGGCCACCGACGCCAACGCGATGCTGCGCATCCTCTTCAGCCGACTCGGGCAGCCGCACATCGGCTCGCCCAACGCGTTCGCCTTCAACGTCCCCTCGGTCCGGGCGAGCGGTGCCCTCACGATCGAACGCGGTGCCGGCAAGACCGTGAAACAGACCTTCCACCGCACCGGCGGCATGTGTCCGCGCTGCGAAGGCCGGGGCACGGTCTCCGATATCGACCTCACCCAGCTCTTCGACGACTCCAAGTCGATCAACGAGGGCGCGATCACGATCCCCGGCTACAGCGTCGACGGCTGGTACGGCCGCATCTTCAGCGGCTCCGGGTTCCTCGACCCGGACAAGCCGATCCGTAAGTACACCAAGGCCGAGCTGCACAACTTGCTCCACAAGGAGCCGACCAAGATCAAGGTCGACAACATCAACCTGACGTACGAGGGTCTGATCCCGAAGCTGCAGAAGTCGATGCTGTCCAAGGACCGGGAGGCGATGCAGCCGCACATCCGGGCGTTCGTGGAGCGGGCGGTGACGTTCACCGCGTGCCCCGAGTGCGGCGGCACCCGGCTCAGTGAGGGGGCCCGGTCGTCGCGGATCGGCGAGATCAACATCGCCGATGCGTGCGCGATGCAGATCAGCGACCTGGCCGGATGGGTCGGCGGACTCGACGAGCCGTCGGTGGCGCCGCTGCTGACGACGCTGGGGGCGACGCTCGACTCGTTCGTGGAGATCGGGCTGGGCTACCTCTCGCTCGACCGGCCGTCGGGCACGCTGTCGGGCGGCGAGGCGCAGCGCGTCAAGATGATCCGCCACCTCGGCTCCTCGCTCACCGACACCACCTATGTCTTCGACGAGCCCACCACGGGCCTGCACCCCCATGACATCCAGCGGATGAACGACCTGCTGCTGCGGCTGCGCGACAAGGGCAACACGGTGCTCGTCGTGGAGCACAAGCCGGAGACGATCGCGATCGCCGACCACGTCGTCGACCTCGGCCCCGGTGCCGGCACGGCGGGCGGCACCGTCTGTTTCGAGGGCACCGTCGAGGGGCTGCGGGCCGGCGGCACCATCACCGGACGCCATTTCGGCGACCGGGCCGCCCTCAAGGAGGCGGTGCGCAAGCCCACCGGCACGCTGGAGATCCGCGGGGCGACGACGCACAACCTGCGGGACGTCGACGTCGACATCCCGCTCGGGGTGCTGGCCGTCGTCACCGGTGTCGCCGGCTCCGGCAAGAGCTCGCTCGTGCACGGGTCGCTGGTCAACGGTTCCGCCGGCGCGGAGGTGGTGTCGGTCGGCCAGGGCGCGATCCGCGGCTCGCGGCGGAGCAACCCGGCGACGTACACCGGACTGCTCGACCCGGTCCGCAAGGCCTTCGCGAAGGCCAACGGCGTGAAACCGGCCCTGTTCAGCGCCAACTCCGCGGGCGCCTGCCCCACTTGCAACGGCGCCGGCGTCGTCTACACCGACCTGGCGATGATGGCCGGCGTGGCCACCACCTGCGAGGAGTGCGAGGGGAAGCGGTTCCAGGCAGCGGTTCTCGACCACCACCTCGGTGGCCGCGACATCAGCGAGGTGCTCGCGATGTCGGTGGCCGAGGCGGAGGAGTTCTTCGGCGCCGGCGAGGCGCGCACGCCGGCCGCGCACAAGATCCTCGGCCGGCTCGCCGACGTCGGGCTCGGCTACCTCAGCCTCGGCCAGCCGCTCACGACGCTGTCCGGCGGCGAGCGGCAGCGGCTCAAGCTGGCCACGCACATGGCCGAGAAGGGCGGCGTCTACGTCCTCGACGAGCCGACCGCCGGCCTTCACCTCGCCGACGTCGAGCAGCTGCTCGGTCTGCTCGACCGGCTCGTCGACTCCGGCAAGTCGGTCATCGTCGTCGAGCACCACCAGGCGGTCATGGCGCACGCCGACTGGATCATCGACCTCGGCCCCGGCGCGGGCCACGACGGCGGCCGGATCGTCTTCGAGGGCACTCCCGCCGACCTCGTCGCCGCCCGCTCCACCCTCACCGGCGAGCACCTCGCGGCGTACGTCGGCACCTGACCGGGCCGGTGGCCGGCGCCAAGTTCGCCTGAGGACAGCCCCCTTGGCACCACGGTTTTGCTGCCGCCGTCGTGACGAGGCCTCCGCTGCCACCCCCCGTCACGACGGCACCGCTGCCACCCCCGTCACGACGTTTTTACTGCGCCTCCCGCGCCGGCCGGCCGGGTCCCTATGACGACCGTGGCGTAGAGCTCGTCGGAGTCGGCCACCCGGGGGAGCAGCCCGTTGCGGGTAAAGGCGTCGACGGCCCGCGATGCCTGCCGTTCGCTCGTCTCGACCAGCAGATGGCCCCCCGGTGCCAGCCACCGGGGGGCGGCCGCGGTCACCCGCCGCAGGACGTCGAGTCCGTCCGCGCCGCCGTCGAGCGCGACCAGTGGCTCGTGCTCGCGGGCCTCGGGCGGCAGCAACCCGACCTCTTCGGTCGGTACGTAGGGAACGTTGGCCACCAGGATGTCGATACGGCCGCGGAGGTCCGCGGGCAGCGCGTCGAAGAGGTCGCCCTCGTGGACCGCGCCGCCGGCGGCGGCGATGTTGCCGCGGGCGCAGCGCACCGCGGCGGGCTCGATGTCGGCGGCGTACAGCTCGACCCGGCCCAGGGCGGCGGCCAGCACGGCGCCCACCGCGCCGGAACCGCAGCACAGGTCGACGACGACCGGGAGCCGCCCGGTGCGCTCGGCGGTCCGGAGACCGAGGCCGACGGCCTGGCCCACGAGGAACTCGGTGCGGCGGCGCGGTACGAACACCCCGGGATCGACGGTGATCCGCCGCCCGCAGAACTCCGCCCAGCCGACGACGTGTTCCAGGGGCAGGCCGAGGGTGCGCCGCTCCACCATGGCGGCGAGTTCGTCGGCCGTACGGGCGGTGGCGAGGAGCAGCTCCGCCTCGTCCTCGGCGAAGACGCAGCCGGCGGCGCGCAGCGTGGTGACGACGGCGGAGCGGGAGAGGGGTGCGGAAGCGGGTGCCGCAAGGGGCGAGGAGAGAGGTGACGGGGAGGAGAGAGGTGACGGGTGGGACGGCATCGGAGCGGACGACATGTGAGCCTTTCGGGGCGCCGAGGGCGCTTCCCGGGTCACTTGCGTCGGGCGGTCACCTGCATCGGGTGGACCGTACGGGCGTGAGCCGGGAGCGCCTGCCTGGTCTGGCGGGGAATCGGTCTCACCTCCTGGGTCGGTCCACTACTGGGGGCGCAACATTACCTGACGGGGCCGCGGCGCACAGGCGGGCGGGCAAGGCCCGATGCCGGCCCCTGCCTCTCTTTCCCTCTCGCGCCACGGGCGCCACGGGTGTCGGTACGGGGCGCGTGCGGCCAAGCGCGGCCGGCTGCCCCAGCCAACGAGCCGTGGCGCACAGCGCCCTGGCGATGCCGTGTTGACTTGGAGCGCGCTCCAACTCATAGCGTCCGGGACGGGATTCCGGAACAGGTCCGCCACGAGGGCCCCGGGGTTCAGGAATCAGGGAGGGATCAGGGTCGGCGATCCGGGTCCGTCCGTCGTACGTCCAGGAGGTAGCAGCAGCATGACCACGACGAACATCCCGTCGCGTCACCTCGGCGAGCTGGTGGTTTCCGCGCAGGGGCTCGGCTGCATGGGGATGAGCCACGGGTACGGGGAGTCGGACGACGCACAGTCGGTGGCGACCATCAACCGGGCGCTCGACCTCGGTGTGAGCCTGCTGGACACCTCCGATTTCTACGGGGCGGGGCACAACGAGGAGCTGATCGGCCGGGCCGTCGCCGGCCGGCGGGACGAGGTGGTGCTGGCGACGAAGTTCGGGTTCGCCAACCGGCTCGGTGAGCCGACCGCGATCCGTGGCGATGCCGCGTACGTACGGGAGGCCTGTGACGCGTCGCTGCGCCGGCTCGGGGTCGATCACATCGACCTCTACTACCAGCACCGCGTCGACCCGGACGTGCCGATCGAGGAGACCGTCGGTGCGATGGCCGAACTCGTCGCGGCGGGCAAGGTGCGGCACCTCGGGCTGTCCGAGGCGGGCGCGGCGACCCTCCGGCGGGCGCATGCGGTGCATCCGATCGCCGCGCTGCAGAGCGAGTGGTCGCTGTGGACCCGCGATCTGGAGCAGGAGATCGCGCCGGTGTGCCGTGAACTGGGCATCGGCCTGGTGCCGTTCTCGCCGCTCGGGCGCGGCTTCCTGACCGGGCGCTACACCTCGGTGGAGGGGCTGCCGGAGTCGGATCTGCGCCGCGGCCAGCCGCGCTTCGCCGACGGCAACCTGGAGCAGAACCTCGCCATCGTCGAGCAGCTCGACGCACTCGCCGCCCAGAAGGGCGTCAGCGCCGGTCAGCTCGCCCTGGCCTGGGTGCAGCACCGCGGGGACGACGTCGTGCCGATCCCCGGCACCCGCCGGGAGAAGTATCTGGAGGAGAACCTCGGCGCGCTCGCCATCGAGCTGACCGCCGCGGAACTCGCCGCGATCGACGCCGCGGCACCGGCCGGCCGGATCGCCGGCACGCGCTACGACGAGGCCAGCATGACGTTCGTCAACAGGTGACGCGGCCCAGGGCTGTCGGAGCCAGCGGGGGAACTCCGACAGCCGGGAGGCGCTTGCTCACACCGGCGACATGACCTCGTAGAGGTTGCGGGAATCGTCGCGGAAGAACAGGCCCCGGGCGCACAGCGGATGGTCGGTCCGGCCGTTGTCCGGCGCGGCGGGGTCATTGCCGTAAGGGATGCCGGCGGCCTCGATGCGGGCCAGGATCCCGTCGAAGGTCTCGGGGTCGACGTCGAAGGCGAGGTGGTGGCCCTCGGCGTCCGGCACGGTCATGAAGTCGAGGGTGAGCGTCTCGTTCACCCGGACCGGGGCGAAGTGTCCCAGGCGCCCGGCCGGCGGGAGCTCCGGCAGGCCCATGACCGAGGCGAAGAGGCGGGCGGCGACGCGGTGGTCGGCGGCCGGGACGATGGTGTGGTTGAGGGTCACGGTCATCGGTCGTTCCCGGGGTGGTGGAGGGTGCCGCGCAGCAGCACGTCGATGAGTTCGTCGGGTGTGAGCGGGGCATCGGCGTCCGATACCGGCGTCTGCAGCCGGGTGAACAGCAGACCCAGAAACGCGGCGGAGACCTTTTCGGGGCTCAGCCGGAACGCGGCCCGGTCGGGTTCGATCAGCTCGATGACGGCGTTGCGCAGGGCGGTGACGGACTCCGCCCGGCGGTCCCGCGGCGGACCGTCCCCGTCGTCGCTGCCGGCGCCGGGTTCGCGGCCGCGGAGGTGCCCGGAGCCATGGAGGGCTCCGATGACGGTGCCCATGCGTTCCATATGGGCGCGCAGCGCCTCGGCGGCTTCGGTGAGCCGTACGGCGAGCGGTTCGTCCAGGGAGACCGAGGCGAGCTCGCGCAGGACGTGGTCCGTGCCGGCCGCCTCGGCGACACAGGCGTCCAGCACCTCGTCCTTGTCCTTGAAGGCCCGGAAGATCGTGGCCTCCCCGATACCGGCGGCGCGGGCGATCTGGCTGGTGGTGACGGCCGCGCCGTACTCCGCCACGAGCGGCAGCGCGGCGGCCACGATCATGGCCCGGCGCTGCTCGACGCTCATGCCGGGGGCGCGTTTACGGGAGGTTGGGGGCATGGCTCCACGGTACGGAGTGAGTACTCACTCCGTCAATGGGTGCGCGCATCCGTCCCCCGCTCCTTAGACTTCTTGCAGCGCGACAGGCCCGGTGCCGACGGCCGCTGAGCAGGGCCGTCGCCGTACGGAAGGACGGCGCGCCATGGACTGGAAGCTCGAACTGGTGCCGATTCCGGTGACCGACGTGGAACGGGCGAAGCACTTCTACAGCGAGCAGATGGGCTTTGCCGTCGATCACGACATGAGCGTCGGCGGCGAGGTGCGCGTGGTGCAGCTGACGCCGCCGGGGTCGGGCTGCTCGATCGTCATCGGCGCGGGCGACGGGATCGCGGAGGCGAAGCCCGGTTCGGTGCAGGGGCTGCAGCTGGTGGTCCCCGATATCGCCGCGGCCCGCGCGGAGCTGGTCGAACGGGGCGTGGTGGCCGGTCCCGTACAGCATGTGGAGGACGGGGCGATGGCCGACGGGCCCGGCGGGACATGGAACTCGTTCGTCTACTTCAGCGACCCGGACGGCAACGGCTGGGCGCTGCAGGAGGGCCCTCCCGGGGACTGAGGGACACGGGGTCGCGGGGCTCCTAGGATCGGTGGATGGCGACGGTTCAGGAAGAATTTCTGCGGACCTTTCATGCCGCGCATCCCGCGGTGACCGTGCGGGCGTTGGCCCATGGGCGGGCCGGGGACGGCCGTTCCAGTTACGAGATCCTGCGCGACCGGGTGGCGGCGTGCGGCCGGGTGCTCGATCTCGGCTGCGGCGACGGGCTGCTGCTGGAACTCCTCGCGGAGCGGGAAGCGGGTGCCCGGCGAACGCTCGCCGGAATCGACCTGTCCGCCGAGGAGTTGACGCTGGCCCGTGGCCGGCCGGGCGTCGAGGGGGCGGACCTCCGGGTCGGCCGGGCGCAGCAACTGCCGTTCCACGACGGCCGGTTCGACGGCTGTGTCTCCCATATGGCGTTGATGCTGATGAGCGATGCGGGCCAGGTGGCGGCGGAGCTGGCACGCGTGCTGGAGCCGGGCGGGACGCTGGCCGTGGTCCTGGGGGGCGGGGCGGCCGGGGGTGAGGCGTGCGAGAGGTTTCTGCAGCTGGCCAAGCCGCTGTTCACGTCGGCGCCCGCGGAGCAGCGGATCCCGTCGCTCGGGGACCCGCGGGTGCGCACCCGCGAGGGCTTCGATGCGGTGTTCCGCCCGGCCGGATTCGGCCCGGTGGAGTGGGAGACCGTACGGATCGATCTGTCCGGCCCGCCCGAACAGATCTGGCGGACCGTCGGCGGCTACTACGACCTCGGACCCTTCGACGCCGCGGTCATGACGGATCTACGGACCCGCTTCGAGGCGGAGTCGGCGGCGATGGCGCTGCCGGACGGCCGCATTCCGTGCGCGATGAACGTGCACCTCGCGACGGCCGTACGGCACGACACCTGAGGGGACCGAGCGCCGTAAGTGCCGGAAGCGCCACGGGAGAAGCGGCGCTCTGGCCCCTGCCCCGGGGCGGTGCCGGCCGACGAGACGGACGGTCTGGTCTCGGCGCTCGTCGACCGTGCGACCGGGCCGGCGGGCGAGGGGCAACGGGCCCGCCGGGTGCGGCCTCAGCCGCCGTAGGGGCGGCTCGCACGGGCCTCGCGAAGGGCCACCGCCCACCAGGTCAGCTGATGGAGCAGGGTGTCGGCGGCCTGGGTGGCGGGGGCCGGGTCGCGCAGGCGGCCCGCATCGTCGAAGAGGTTGCCGGCGAGCGAGAAGCTCACCGTTTCGCGCACCGTGGTGGCATGCAACTCGGCGAACACCAGCCGCAGTTGTTCCACGGCGCGCAGGCCGCCGGAGATCCCGCCGTACGAGACGAAGCCGACCGGCTTGGCCTGCCACTGGCCGTGCAGCAGGTCGATGGCGTGCTTGAGCGGGGCCGGGAAGGAGTGGTTGTACTCCGGCGTGATCACGACGAAGGCGTCCGCCTCGTCGACCCGCTTGGCGAAGGACTCGTACTCCTCGCTGCCGTAACGGAGTTCGTACGGGCGGACGGTGTCCAGGTCGATGACGTCCACGTCGATGTGCGGGTGGCTTTCGGTGTGCCGGGTGAACCAGTTCGCGATGACGGGCGCGAACCGGCCCTCCCGGGTGCTGCCGATGATCACTGCGAGGCGGTAGGGGTGCTCGGACATGGGGGGCCCTTCGTGGCGTGGCACGTGCGTCGGTGGACGGCGGCGTTGCCGTCGAAACCCGACGCTAGGACCTCAAGCGGACTTGAGGTCAAGCGTGTGGTGCCCCGCAGGGGCCTTGCTCACGGACGGGCTGCCGGGGCCCCGCCCATCGGGGCCCCGGCCACCGGCCGGCTACCGGGCCGGCTGCCGGGTCACTCTGCCCCGAACAGCTTCAGCAGCTCCGCCTTCTCGAACATCCGGGCCGTGTCGATGGCTGAGGGCGTGCCCGCCGTCGGGTCCGCGCCGTGGGCCACCAGGACCTTGATGACCTCGTCCTCGGCCTTGAAGACCGCGCCGGCCAGCGGCGTCTGACCGCGGTCGTTGGGGCGGTCGGCGTCGGCACCGCGCTGCAACAGCGCCTCCACGGTGGCGGGATGACCGTGGTACGCCGCCAGCATCACGAGCGAATCGCCCTTGTCGTTCGTCAGGTTGGCGGGGACGCCCGCGTCCACGTACGCCGCGACGGTGTCGGTGTCGCCGTGCCGCGCCAGGTCGAACACCTTGGCCGCGAGCTGCAGTACCTCGGGGTCGTGCGCGTGCTCGATCGCCTCGGGCCCCTGCGGCTCGGAATTAGCGTCGCTCATGGTCGCCGGCCTCCTGCTGTGGTGGGTGGTACGTGCGTGCACTGTGTCCTCGCCACCTTATGCAGGTCACCGCCGTGGGGGCAGCGGGCGCGGGGGCACGCCGTGCGGTGGCGCCGGCCCCGCGCCCCCGGCCGCGCCGGCCGGGCCCCGCCCTCAGAACGCCGCGCGGATCTCCCCCACCCGCGCGCCGCCGCCGAGGAGCGGGGCGTCCGCGAGGCGGGTCAGGACGGGGGCGTCGATGTCCATGAGGCGCAGGGTGCGGGCGAGGACCGGGCCGAGGGTGCGGGTGGCGCCGTCGTCGATCTTGAAGGCGAGGGCGCGGCCGTCGGGGAGGGCCAGGGCCTGGACGGCCTCGGCGCCCATCTTGGCGAGGGTGCCAGGGAGGGCCTGCATCAGCCAGGTGTCGGGGCGGCGGGTGCCGGCGACGTACTCCGGGTGGGCGCGCATCGCGTCCGCGACCCGCCGCTCGGGGGTGCCGGGCTCCGCCATGACGAAGTACCGGAAGGCGCGGGCCAGTCCCGTCAGCGAGAGGGAGAGCAGCGGCGCGCCGCAGCCGTCCGTGCCGACGTGCGCGACCTCCTCGCCGCTCGCGGTGCGGACGCCGTCGGCCACCAACTGCTGCAGCGGGTGAGCCTGGTCGAGGTACGAGGCGAGCGGCCAGCCGTTGAGCGCGGAGGCGGCCAGCATCGCGGTGTGCTTGCCCGAGCAGTTCATCGTGAGGCGGTCGCGGCCCCGGCCCGAGGCGAGGTACGCCTCCGCCTCCTCGGGGTCCAGCGGCAGATCCGCCGGCGTCTGCAGATCGTCGGCGGTCAGACCGTGCTCGGCCAGCATGGTCCGTACGAGATCGAGGTGGAAGGCCTCGCCGGAGTGGCTGGCGGCGGCCAGCGCCAGCCGCTCGCCGGAGAGGTCCAGGCCCGCCCGCAGCACGGCCGCGGCCTGCATCGGCTTGTTCGTGGAGCGGGGGAAGACCGGGGTGGTCACCTCGCCCAGTGACCACTCCACGCTGCCGTCCGCCGCGAGCACCACCAGGGAGCCGCGGTGCCGGCCCTCGACGAAGCCGGAGCGGACGACCTCGGCGAGGACGGGGGAAGCGGGAGCAGGTGCCCTCACCGCGGAGCCCGGGGACGCGGCGGCTTCCGGGATCGGTGCGGATATCGGAGTGGGCGAGGTCATCGGCGGCCTTCCGGGGGAGTGACCCGTTGCCCCCCGGAGGCTTGTGGCCCGGTCAGGACAGCAGGTCGTCTACTTGCGCTTCGCCTTCACGGTACCTGCGGGCGATTTCGGCACTGCAATCGTCGGTGGTGCGCTGCAGTGACTGACGGCGACGTGACACCTGCTGTTCGTAGCGGATCAGCCGGCTCATGGCGTCCTGCAGTTCCTGGTCCGTCCGCGCGGTGAGGTCGGACAGCTCCACCTCGCCGAGCATCTCCTCGGCGAGCCTGCGGTACTCCTCGCTGTGCGGAGTGCCGACCGTCACATGCCGTGCCGAGGAGCGGTGCCGTGACGGCAGGTCCGTCAGGATCTCCGGCAGCCGGTCGAGCAGGGGGGAGTGCTGCGCGGAACGGCGGGCGATCTCGGCGCGCAGAATGTCGATCCGGCCCTGCAACAGCCGTCGCAGATAGCTGAGATCGGCCTCTTCCTGCTGCGAGTCGCGCCGCACCACCCGCAGCTCGGGCAGCCCCAGACCGGACAGCTCGGGCGTCATGGCCGGACGGCAGGGGTCGCGCTGCTGCGGGGGGCGGGGATGCTGCGCCTGGCCTGCCTGGAGCATGGGGCCGTCCTCGGTGCCGGGGGGCTCGACGCGAGCCGTTGCCGTGGTCGTCGTCAGGGCGCTGGGGGGTGGTGGGGTGGTGGGGGCCGGAGCTGCGGTGTCTGTCGTGGGGGCGGTTGAGGTCGTCCGACCGGTCGGTGTCGTACGGGCGGTTGGTACGGGACCGGGTGTCTGTCCGGCGCCGAGAGTGCTCATGGGTCGTTCCGTCCCCTCGTCCGGTGCCGCTTCCTGGGCATGTTGTCCATGAAACGCACCACGTGCACGCATCGTGCCACTCTGGGCGGTCCTTCTGCAGGGCCATGGCACCCGAACGGCCCCTGTAGGGGCACGGCTGTCCGAAGGCGGTGGGGCGCCCGGCATGATGGCGGGTATGCGAGCTGTGGTGCAAAGGGTTGACGGCGCACGCGTCGAGGTGGCGGGCGAGACGGTCGGGGAGATCGTCGGTGAGGGGCTGTGCGTGCTGGTGGGGGTCACGCACGAGGACACCCCGCAGAAGGCGGCGCAGCTGGCCCGCAAGCTGTGGTCGGTGCGGATTCTGCAGGGCGAGAAGTCCTGCTCGGACACCGCGGCGCCGCTGCTGGTGATCAGCCAGTTCACTCTCTACGGTGACGCCCGCAAGGGGCGCCGCCCCACCTGGAACGCGGCGGCCCCGGGACCGGTCGCCGAGCCGCTGGTCGACGAGGTCGTCGCAGAGCTGCGGGAGCTGGGGGCCCATGTGGAGACCGGCCGCTTCGGTGCGGACATGAAGGTGTCGCTGACCAACGACGGGCCGTTCACGGTGCTGGTGGAGGTGTAGGCCCCGCCGCCGGGCACCCCGTGGGCACCCGGCCGGGCCGCCGGGTACCTGGGTGTCGCGGCCTTACGCCTTACGGCGCGACGACGGCCTCCTGCGCCGCGGCCGTGCCGCCCGCCATCAACGGCGCGTCCAGCGGAACATTCCGCTTGACCAGGGCGAGCGCGATCGGGCCGAGCTCGTGGTGGCGGGCCGAGGTGGTGATGAAGCCGAGCTGCCGGCCCTCCTCGCCGTCCGAGGCGAGGCGGACGGGGGTGCCGTGCGGCGGCAGATGGACCTCGCTGCCGTCCAGGTGCAGAAAGACCAGCCGACGCGGCGGCTTGCCCAGGTTGTGGACCCGGGCGACGGTCTCCTGGCCGCGGTAGCAGCCCTTCTCCAGGTGCACGGCGGTGCCGATCCAGCCCAGCTCGTGCGGGATGGTGCGGTGGTCGGTCTCCAGTCCCAGCCGGGGGCGGTGGGCCTCGACGCGCAGCGCCTCCAGCGCCAGGACGCCGATCGCCGGGCCTGCGCCGGGCATCGTGGAGCTCCCCCTGGTGAAACCCTCGGCGAAGGACTCCAGACCGGCCCGCGGCAGGAACAGATCCCGGCCGTGCGCGGTCTCTCGTACGACGGCGCTCCCGGGCGCCTCGGCGATGGAGCCGGCCGGCAGATGGACGACGGCGATCTCGTCCGTGCGGTCGGCGACCTCGACCCGGTAGAAGAACTTCATGCTCTCCAGGTAGGCGATCAGCGCCTCCTGGTTGCCGGGTTCGGTGTGCATCCAGGTCGTCTCGCCGTCGTCGACGAGGTAGACCGCATGCTCGATGTGGCCGTGCGCGGAAAGGATCAGCGCCTCGGTGGCGTGGCCGGGCGCGAGATCGCTGACGTGTTGGGTGAGCAGCAGATGCAGCCAGCTCAGCCGCTCGGGGCCGGTGACGGTGACCACGCCGCGGTGGGAGAGGTCCACGAAGCCGGAGCCGTCGGCGAGGGCGCGCTGCTCACGGAAGAGGTCGCCGTAGTGCGCGGCGACGCCTTCGTCGGGGGCCTCGGCGGGGACGGCGCCGGGCAGCGACAGCAGGGGGCTGGCGGGTGATGGTCGCAGCATGAGGCCAGCCTACGACTCGTCGGCGACTGCTTCAGCCGTCGCCCTCGGCGGCCTTGTCACGGCAGGCCGCACACCGCCCGAAGATCGCGAAATGCTTCATATCCGTCTCGAAGCCGAACTGTTCGCGCAGCTGCGCCGTGAACGGCTCGGCCACCGACAGATCCGCCTCGATGACGTCCGTGCAGTCCCGGCACACCAGGTGGATGTGGTGGTGGCGGTCGGCGAGGTGGTACGTGGGTGCGCCGTGCCCGAGGTGGGCATGGCTGACCAGGCCCAGCTCTTCCAGAAGTTCCAGGGTCCGGTAGACCGTGGAGATGTTCACCCCGCCCGCCGTCTTGCGCACCTCGGTGAGGATGTCGTCAGGGGTGGCGTGCTCCAGCCTGTCCACAGCCTCCAGTACGAGCTGACGCTGCGGGGTCAGGCGGTATCCGCGCCTGCGGAGGTCGCTCTGCCAGTCGGTGGTCACCACACAGCCAGTGTAGGAGAATGGGCGGCGGGTGTGCGTGGGTTGCCGTTTCAGCCGGTCGCCCGTACGCCGCGCAGATAGCGGGCCAGGTCGCTGACGGCGGCGGGGTTGCGGGGGCTCTCGACGAGCTCGGCGTAGTCCATGACGTAGATTCGGTCGTGCTTGACCGCCGAGACGCCGGCGAGCGGGGCGTAGGACTTCAGGAAGGCCTTCTTCTGTGCGGCGGAGGTGTCGCCGTAGTTGTTGATCACGATGACGTCGGGGTCGCGGTCGACGACGGTCTCCCAGCCGACGGTCGTCCAGGAGTCCTTGAGGTCCTTCATGACGTGGTTGCCGCCCGCCTTGGTGATGATGTCGTGCGGTCCGGCGTACTTGCCCGAGGTGAACGGCTTGTCGCGGCCGTCGTCGTAGAGGAAGACGGTGGGGCGTGCGGCGGGTGCGGGGGCCTTGGCCGCGGCGTCGGCCACCTGGCGCCGGTACTTCTTCACCAGGGCCGCGGCACGGTCCTCGACGCCGAAGATCTTTCCGAGTGCCGTCAGGTCGGTGTAGAGCGCCTCCAGGGGCGGCATGACGCCGCGGGCACCGCCGTCCGTGCCGTTGTGGCAGGACTCGGTCAGGACGTAGCTGCCGATGCCGAGCTTCTTGAGGGAGGCGGGGGTCAGGCCGGTGTCCTCGCCGAAGCCGTAGTTCCAGCCCGCGAAGACCAGGTCGGCGCGGGCGTCGAGGGCCATCTCCCTGGTGAGCGCCTTCCTGGAGAGCCGGGGGACCTTGTCGTACGCGGCCTTCCAGGGCAGGCCGTCGAGATCGCCCTGGTCGTCGGGCATGACGTAGCCGGCCATCCGGTTCTCCAGGCCCAGCGCGAACATGATCTCGGTGATGCCGACGTCGTTGGTGACCACCCGGCGGGGGGCCTTGTCGTAGGTGGTGCGGGTGCCGCAGTTCTCGATGGTGACGGGGTAGTGGCCAAAGGCCCCGGCGGGCTGCCGGGCGGCTGCGTCATTTCCGTCGTCGGAGACCTTCGCGCCGCAGCCGGTCAGGGCGAGCGCGAGGGCGAGGACGGTGAGCGGGGCGGTGGGGCGGCGCATGGCGGGGTCCTCAGGAGGCGGCGGCGGGGGTTTCGAGACGGTCGAACAGCAGCTGGACGGCGCCCGATTCGGGATGCCGTACGCGGTGGGCGCGGACGCCGAAGACGTCGGCGAGCAGCTCCGGGGTGAGGACGTCGTGCGGCGGGCCCGCGGCGACGACCCGGCCGCCGGCGAGGACATACAGCTCATCGCAGTGCACGGCGGCCAGGTTGAGGTCGTGCAGCGCTATCAGGACCGTCGGCCGTCCCCCGGATTCCTCCCCCGGACTCCGTCCGGGAGGTGCCCCCAGTGCGGTGTCCCCCGCCCTGACCAGCGCCAGCACCTCCAACTGCTGGGCGATGTCCAGGTGGTTGGTCGGCTCGTCGAGGACCAGCACCTGCGGGTCCTGGGCCAGCGCGCGGGCGATCAGCACCCGCTGTTTCTCGCCGCCGGACAGGCTGAGGAAGCCGCGCCCGGCCAGCTGGTCCGCGCCGACCCGGGCCAGCGCCCGCGCGCACCGTGCGGTGTCCTCGGCGCTCGCCCGGCCCGCCCCGCGCTGATGCGGCAGCCGCCCCATCGCGACGACCTCGGCCACGGTGAAGTCGAACTCCGTACTGGTCTCCTGGGGCAGCGCGGCCAGCAGCCGGGCGCCCTCGCGCGCGTCCATGGCGTGCAGGTCCGCGCCGTCCAGCCGTACGGTCCCGGCGGCCGGGCGCAGCGCGCGGTAGACACAGCGCAACAGGGTCGATTTGCCACTGCCGTTGGGGCCGACCAGGCCGACCAGCCGGCCGCTGCCGGCCCGCAGCGTGATGTCGTGGACCAGCCGTTTCCCGGCCACCTCCACGGACACTCCGGTGACGTCGATCCGCATCAGGCGCCGCCTCCGAAGGTATAGCCGCGCCGCCGCATCAGCAGGACGAAGCAGGGCACGCCGATGACGGCGGTGAGCACGCCGACCGGCAGTTCGACGGGCGCCAGCAGCACCCGGGAGAGCAGATCCACCCACACCAGCAGCACCGCGCCGAGCAGCGGTGCGACGGCCAGTACCCGGCGGTGGTCGGCGCCGGCCAGCATCCGGGTCACATGCGGCACCATCAGCCCGACGAAGCCGATCGCGCCGCTGACGGCGACCACCGCGCCGGTGACGGCGGCCGCGACGACGAACAGCTCGCGGCGCAGCCGGTGCGCGTCCACGCCGAGGGCGGCGGCGGTCTCGTCGCCCATCGCCAGTGCATTCAACCGGCCCGCTGACAGCAGCAGATGGGCCAGTGCGGCGGCCACCGCGGCGGCGGCGATCGGTACCGAGCCCCAGCCGGCCCCGCTCAGGCTCCCGAGCAGCCACATCATCGCCGAGCGGGCCGCCTCGCCGCGGTCGGCGGTGAACACCATGAGGGTGGTGACGGCGGAGAAGCCGTAGTACATCGCGGTGCCGGTCAGCACCAGACGCAGCGGGGTGAGCCCGTGGGCGGTGCGGGCGGCCGCGTAGACCAGGGCCATGGCGAGCAGTGCGGAGACGAACGCCGACACCGACAGCGCCCAGACGCCCAGGGCGCCGAGCGCCCCGAAGAGGAGGACGGCGTTGGCGCCGACGGCGGCGCCGGAGGAGATGCCGAGGACGAACGGGTCGGCCAGGGCGTTGCGGACCAGGGCCTGTACGGCGACGCCGATGGCGGAGAGCCCGGCGCCGACGACGGCGGCCAGGACCGCCCGTGGGAAGCGCAGCTCCCAGACGATGGTGTACGCGGAGACCTCGTCCGCCGAGATCGTCCCGCCGGTCAGCCCGGCGCCCAGATAGCGCACCACCTGAGCCCGGCCGAGGCCGGCCGCGCCGAGTCCGGCCCCGCACAGCAGCGAGCCGAGCAGGACGGCCGTGAGGACGGCGATCAGGGGTGGTAGGGGCAGGCGCCGGGGCGGCGCCGGTGCGCCGGTCCCGGCCGTCGTCGGATGCGCGGTGCCAGTCGCCACGGTCGGTCGGCCGCCTCGGGGTCGGGCCGTGTCCGTACGTACCAAGGGGCGGCCCGGGACCGCGCCGGTCCGGTGGCGTCCCCTCGCAGTCCACGGCGAGTTGTGCGGGAAGCTGTGCGCACCACGGGCAATCGGGCTTGCGGAAGGATGCCTTCCGCCCACCGTTGCGGGTCAGCGCCGGACTTCGACCGGCTTCCCCCGCGGGGCGCTGGCGGGGAGAGCGGGGCTCTCCCGTCGTGCTTACGGGTTGTAGGGCGTGCCGTCGGGACGGAAGAAGGACACGCCGTCCGGCACGTCGTCGGGGAGGTTCTCCGCCCACTCCTTGAGGTCGGCGACCTTCTTCAGATGCGCCGACATGTACGGCCGCAGCGGTACGTCCGGGGTGGACTTCTCGCCGACCCACATCAGGTCGCTGTTGACGTAGCCGTAGAGCCGCTTGCCGCCGCTGTACGGGCCGGAGGCGGGGGTGCGGGCGATGGCGTCGGTGGCCAGGTCGATCTGCGGCTTCTGGTCGGCCAGCTCGCCGTACCAGACCTCCACCACGCCCTGGTCACGGCACATCACGATCTCGACCTTGCGGTCCGCGTCGATGCGCCAGAAGCCGCTCTCGCTCTCCAGCGGGCGGACCTTCTTGCCCTCGGCGTCGAGCACCCAGCTGTGCGAGGTGTACTCGAGGAAGTCACGGCCGTCGTGGGTGAAGCTGACCTCCTGCCCGAAGTTGCACTTCTCGGTGCCCGGGAAGTCGGCGACGCCGGCGCCCTCCCAGTTGCCGAGGAGGAAGGCGAGCGGCACCAGGGCCGGGTTCAGGTCGGACGGGATCTCGATCATGAGAGCTCAGACGATCTATGTGGAGGGGAACCGACAGGCGCGCGCGGGGCGCTCCTCAAAAAGCTGGTGGGTGGGGCTGCCACCCGGCGGTAGCCGTGGAGCGACGGCTCAGCGCTGGCCCTGGTACAGCTTCTTCCAGGTCAGACCGGCGAACGCGATCACGCCGATGGCGACCAGAACCAGCAGGGTGGTGAAGAATGCCTCAAGCACGAGCGCGCTCCCTGAACGGAGTGAGGGTGTAACGGACCGCCTGAGAGTCTAGTCGGCGGCGGTGACAACGGCGCTGTGAGGTCCACCGCGCCTACTCTTGCCTCATGGCGAAGAAGCTCGTGATCAAGGTGACGGCGGGTGCGGATGCGCCCGAGCGGTGCTCGCAGGCGTTCACGGTGGCGGCGGTGGCGGTGGCCAGCGGTGTCGAGGTGTCGCTGTGGCTGACCGGGGAGTCCGTGTGGTTCGCGCTCCCCGGGCGGGCGGCGGACTTCGAGCTGCCGCATGCGGCGCCCCTGCCGGAACTGATCGACGGGATCCGCGCCGGCGGCGGCGCGATCACGGTCTGCACCCAGTGCGCGGCCCGGCGCGACATCGAGCAGAAGGATCTGATCGAGGGGGCCGGGATCGCCGGTGCCCAGGTGTTCGTCAGCGAGATCATGCCGGACGACGTACAGGCGCTGGTGTACTGAGGCCCGCGGGCGCCCGGCGCGCCTACTGGGGGTGCTTGTCGTCGCCCCGGTCGTCCAGCTCGCGCCACCAGCGGTCGGACTCCGGGTCGCCGGACTCGTCCCACCAGCGCTCACCGGGCTCCCGGCGGTTGCCGATGATCGCCGCGACCGGCGGAATGACCATGGCGACGACGCACATGCCGACCGCGGCCGGTACCGACCACAGCCGCACCACGCCCCAGGCCAGGACGAACAGCACCAGGCACACGCCCATGAGGACGAAGTACCTGCGATGGCGGCGCTGTACGGGCGACCGGCGGTGCGCGTCCATAAATCCACGGTAAGTCCGCGCGGGGCAGGACAGAAGTCGGCGGGTGAAACGCCGTTCGCGCCCCGGACGGCGCGGAGGGCCGCACCCCGGTCAAGGCGTCCAAACCTCTGGGGTGCGGCCCTCCGGCCGTACGGATCGTGGCGAGGGCCCCTGCGGAGCACGGCCACTCCCGCCGTCAGACAGCGATGGCAACCTCCGCCAGGCCGCCCTGCTGGGCGACGACGGTGCGGTCGGCGGTGCCGCCCGGGACGAGCGCACGCAGCGTCCAGGTGCCCTCGGCCGCGTAGAAGCGGAACTGTCCGGTCGCGGAGGTGGGAACCTCGGCGGTGAACTCACCGGTGCTGTCCAGGAGGCGGACGTAACCGGTGACGGGCTCGCCGTCGCGGGTCACGCTGCCCTGGATCGTGGTCTCACCGGGCTTGATGGTCGAGGCGTCCGGGCCGCCTGCCTGTGCTCCACACATAGGGGTACTTCCTTGAGGGGTTCGGGAGAAGCTTGCTTGCTTACTTGGCGGCGCCGAGTTCGATCGGCACGCCGACCAGCGAGCCGTACTCGGTCCAGGAGCCGTCGTAGTTCTTGACGTTCGGCTGGTCGAGGAGCTCGTGCAGCACGAACCAGGTGAGCGAGGAGCGCTCACCGATGCGGCACAGGGCGATGGTGTCCTTCGACAGGTCGACGCCCTCGTCCTCGTAGAGCGCCTTGAGCTCGGCGTCGGACTTGAAGGTGCCGTCGTCGTTGGCGTTCTTCGACCACGGGATGTTGCGGGAGGTGGGGATGTGCCCCGCCTTCTGCGACTGCTCCTGCGGGAGGTGGGCCGGGGCGAGGAGCTTGCCGGAGAACTCGTCGGGCGAGCGGACGTCGACCAGGTTCAGGTCGCCGATCGCGGCGATGACCTCGTCACGGAAGGCACGGATGGAGCTGTCCTGGGCCTTGGCCCGGTACGCGGTGGCCGGGCGCTCGGGCACCTGCGCACCGTCAACCAGGTCGCGGGAGTCCAGCTCCCACTTCTTGCGGCCGCCGTCGAGCAGCTTGACGTTCTCGTGGCCGTACAGCTTGAAGTACCAGTACGCGTAGGCCGCGAACCAGTTGTTGTTGCCGCCGTAGAGGACGACGGTGTCGTCGTTGCCGATGCCCTTGGCGGAGAGCAGCGCCTCGAATCCGGCCTGGTCGATGAAGTCACGGCGGACCGGGTCCTGGAGGTCCGTCTTCCAGTCGATCCGGACGGCGTTCTTGATGTGGTTCTTGTCGTAGGCCGAGGTGTCCTCGTCAACCTCGACGATCACGACCTTCGGGTCGTCGATGTGGGCCTCGACCCAGTCGGCGTCTACGAGGACGTCGCTACGGCTCATGTTCTTCTCCTCCGGGGCAGTTACGGGGGGCGGTGGCAGATTTCCACGCGGGTACGCCGGGTGCGCGCCGGTGACTTCCGGACGGGGTACCGGGGCGGCGCTGCGCCGGGACGCGTGGGGGCGCGGCCTCGGGGGCCGGCCGGGGAAAGACGGGTGCGGAGGCCCGTCAGACAGGGCGACAGAGCATGGCGGCGACGCGGCACAGGTCTACTGCCCGCCGCTTCGTCAGTACCGCACGTCCCCGCGGACGGAGACCGCTCAATGAGCTCTGCATGGCACCGATCGTAGGGACGCGGGGCGGGGCGTGTCACCGGCGTGTCGAATGGCGAGACGCCTTTGTCCGCGATGTGGGATCGGATGCCGTGGGGCGGGGCGCCCGCGGGCGCCCGGCGGCCGTACGCCGGTGGGGGGTCTGGCGTACGGACTTGGGTGTCTCAGGGATTGGACGATGCGCGGATCGGCCGGCGGGCCGGTGGGGCGGCCCGCCGTGGGCGTCCGGTCAGCCGGGAAGCTTGACGTCCTTGCCGGCGGCGGAGATCGAGAGGCCGTCGGGCATCGCCAGGACCTTCTCCAGCTTCAGGTTGCCGGGCAGCTGGTCCAGCTTCCAGTCGTGGTCGGTCTGGGCGCGCACCTTGGTCTCGCAGCTCGGGACGGCCTTGCACATCGCGGGGAGCCCGTCGGCGCGCAGCCGGACGGTGTTGCCGCCCACGATCGTGATGGAGCCGGTCACGTCCAGCGAGCTGAGGAGCGGGATGTTCGGCGAGATCTTGACCTGGCTGCGGCCGTCCTTCTGACCGCCGTAGGTGATCTTGACGCCGCCGCCCGCCGCCTTCGTCAGGTCGGCGTAGTTGATCCGGGCGTTGCCGGTGGCCGTGGCGGCGCTCTCGATGGAGGTGTAGTCGCTGGTCAGCGTGACGTCGTGGAACTGCGCCGACAGCTGGTCGACGCGCAGGGCGCGCCCCTCGGCGCGGGCCTCGATGCCCCCGAGCTCGGCGTCCACCTCCTGGAGGCTGCGGCCGGCGACCTGGGTCAGGAACGGGAAGCCCTTGATCGAGACCTCCGGGGTCTTGTCGAGCCCCTGGCTGCTGCGGATCTTGTCCGCGGCCATGTCCTCGGCGAGATTCACCGCCACCCGGTCGGCGGCCACGAACAGCCCGCCGAATATGACGATGACGATCAACAGCACACGAAGTGCACGCATCGAACCACTTCCCCCACACCTGGGCCGGATCCCGGCCGCATCCCTGCAGGCCCCCTGCCTGCGCTTCCGGGGGAGCCTAGACGACGCGGTCCGGGAAACGGGAGCGGCGGCCGCCGGAAGGCGCCAGGTGCGCTTCCGGCGG
>NZ_JBSHAW010000056.1:0-51027 GCF_053611685.1 Streptomyces sp. NPDC054786
GCCAGTTGCGCCCCCGGGGGCCGCCCGCCCCCCCGCCCCCGCCCCACGGCGGGACGGCCGGCAACACACCCGAGACCGCACGACGGAGGCGCAACGGCGAGGCAGCGTCCACGACGGGATTCCCGCCCGCGTGGGGGCACAGCGAAGTGCAGCGTCTAGGCTTACGGGCTGTGACCTCCGTGCGCCTACCGCTCTTCCCGCTGAACTCGGTGCTGTTCCCAGGACTCGTGCTCCCGCTGAACGTCTTCGAGGCGCGGTACCGGGCGATGATGCGTGATCTGAGTGCGGTGCCCGAGGACGACCGTCGCTTCGCCGTGATCGCGATCCGGGACGGCCGCGAGGTCGCCGCCACCGCGCAGGGCATGCCGGACGCCACGCTGCCGTCCGCGGACGGCCCCACGGCGGGCTTCGGCGACGATCCGATGCAGGCGTTCCACGCCGTGGGCTGTATCGCCGACGCGGCGACCGTCCGGGAGAAGTCGTCCGCCGACGACACCGGCTACGAGGTCCTCGCGACCGGCATCACCCGCTTCCGGCTGCTGTCGGTGGACGCCTCTGGGCCGTATCTGACCGGCGAGCTGGAGGAGCTGGAGGACGGCGAGGGAGAGGGCGCGGGCGCGCTCGCCTCGGGCGTCGTGCGGGCCTTCCGGACGTACCAGAAGCGGCTGGCCTGGGCGAACGAGCGCACCCTGTCGAGCGGGCAGGACCTGCCGGCCGACCCGGCGGTGCTGTCGTATCTCGTCGCCGCGGCGGCCGTGCTGGACGTCCCCGCCAAGCAGCGGCTGCTGGAGGCACCGGACACCGCGTCGCGGCTGGGGCAGGAGCTGAAACTGCTTCGCCAGGAGTCGGCGCTGCTCGGTAAGCTCCCGTCGCTGCCGGCCGTGGATCTGACCCGGCAGCCGACCAGCCCCAACTGAACGACCGGCCCCACGGACGCGAGGCACGAATACGGTGGCGAAGAAGTCCAGGAAGTCCGTCGGCACCCCTGCGACGGCCGCCCTCACCGCGGCCGGCGTCCCGTTCACCACGCACTCCTACGCGCATGACCCGGCCGCCCCGTCGTACGGCGAGGAGGCCGCCGAGGCCCTCGGCGTCGCGCCCGACCAGGTGTTCAAGACACTGCTGGCGGACGTCGACGGCACCCTGACGGTCGCCGTGGTCCCGGTGTCGGGGTCACTGGACCTCAAGGCGCTGGCGGCCGCGGTGGGCGGCAAGCGGGCCACGATGGCCGATCCGGCGGCGGCCGAGCGCAGCACGGGCTACGTCCTGGGCGGGATCTCGCCGCTGGGACAGCGCAAACGGCTGCGCACGGTCGTGGACGCCTCGGCCGAGGGCCGGCCGACGGTCTGTGTGTCGGCGGGGCGGCGCGGGCTGGAGGTCGAGCTGTCGCCGGCGGACCTGGTGGCGCTCACGGGGGCGCACCTCGCGCCGATCGCCCGCGGCTGAACGCACTGCGGGGCGGCCGGTGGACCGGCCGCCCCTGAGGTGTCTGTGGAGGTCAGCCCGCGTCGGGCGGCCGCTGATCGTGGTGGTCCACGGGCCAGTGCGGCGACTCCGGCTCCGGCTCCGGGTCACGCGGCCCGAACAGCCCGGTCAGCGCGAGCTGGGTGAGCATCGAGGCGATCGGCCAGGCCAGCAGCGCGCCCTTGGCCTGCAGCCGCAGCGGGCCGTTGAAGATCACGCCGGGGCCGACCTGCTTGGCGTGCGCGGCCACGTCCGCTGTGGGGCCCAGCCACATACCCGTCACCCAGCCCAGCACCGCGCCGAGCAGCCCGCCCACGACCAGCGCCACGACCAGCGGAATCCCGCCACGCCGGCGGAAGAGGAAGACCGCGGCGGCGCTCAGCACACCGAAGCCGAGGGACAGCAGGACGAAGGTGCCGTCCGCGCCGATCGCCTCCTCGCCCTCGGTGTTCTTGAGGTAGACGTTGCGGGTGTCCGCGATCAGCGGGATGTGCGGCGCGAGCCAGTTCCACAGCAGTCCGAGCAGCACGCCGCTCACCGCGACCACGAGCGCGATCAGCGCGCCCTCGCGCAGCTCGCGGGCCAGCTCGGGGCCGCCGAGGCCGCCGTGGTCGGTGACGGGCGCGGCCTCGGGGCGCTGCGGCTCGTCGGGCGGTTGGTTGTCGGATGGCGTCAGCGGTGCGGTCACCCCGTCATCGTGCCAGGTGGGGCTGGTGGGACCGGAAGCAGGACGGCCGTTCGGTGTGGTGGCGCCCGTCATCGGGCCGCCGCCCGGCGGTACGCCCAGGTGGCGACGGCCAGCGAGAGCACCCCGACGGCCGCGCAGACGCCCAGGTCCGCCCCGACCGCGACCCAGTCGGGATGCTGGTCGAAGCTGCGTGCCAACGCCTCCACGCCGTAGGTCGAGGGCAGCAGATCGCGGGCCCAGCCGATCGCCGCGGGCATCCGTTCGGCCGGCAGCACCCCCAGCAGCAACGCCGCCGACATACCCAACTGGCCGCAGAGCGTGGCGAGTTCAGGCCGAGGGGCGAGCAGGCCGAGGGCCGCGCCGAGGCCGGCCAGCGCCGCCCCGGCGAGCGGGAGCACGGCGGCCAGCACCCACAGGTGGGCCATCGGCAGCTGGAAGAGCACACAGCCGGTGACCGCGGTGACCACCGTCCCCGGCACGGTGAACGAGGCGTACGCGGCGGCGGCGCCGAGCACCACGGCGGCCGGCGGCACCGGCAGTGTCGCGTAGTGGTCGAGCCCGCCGCCGGCCCGTAGCTGTCCGAAGTACTGGGCGAGGAGATTGAGCGCCACGAAGGCGACGACCAGCACGCTGGAGCCGGACACCACGGACCGGGCCGGATCCCCGCCGTCGACCACGCCGCGCAGCAGGACCATGATCCCGATGGACTGGAAGGTGGCGACGAACAGCAGCGGTATCCGTGCGACCCGGGCCCGGGAGAGCTGGGCCCGGTAGACGGCGCCCAGCGCGGGCACCAGACGGGCGCGCGGCGCCAGCGGGGCGGCCTCCTCGGGCCGCGCCCCGGCGCCCCGGACCGCCCCGGCCACCGCCTGCGCGGGAACCACACTCACGCTGTCACCAAGCCTTCCTCGCTGCCCCCGTGGTACTCCATACGTCCGCCGCACCGGCCTCCGTTCACGCCTTGACCAGTCCTTCCGCCCGGCCCCCCAGGGCCAGGTACACATCCTCCAGGCTGGGCGTGGCCAGCGTGAAGTCGTCCAGGGCCGCGAAGGCGGGGCCCGCGGTGACCGCGGCGACGGCGGAGCGGGCCCGGTCGGCGGGCAGGCGGAGGGTCCAGCGGCGGCCGGAGGTGTGCGCGTCGGCTTCGAGGGCGGCGACCTCGGGCACCTCCAGCGGCGGGCGGTCGCGCCACACCAGCTCCAGCCGGACCTCCTCGCTCACCATTTCCTTCAGTCCGCCGGGCGTGTCGCAGGCGATGACACGGCCCCGGTCGATCACCGCGACCCGGTCGAGCACGCTCTCGGCCTCCAGGACGTTATGGGTCACCAGCACCACCGTGGCGCCGTGCTCGGCCCGGCGCCGGTCCACCGCGGCCCACACGGCGCGCCGTGCGACCGGGTCCATACCGGTGGTCGGCTCGTCCAGCACCAGCAGCGGCCGCTCGCCGATCAGCGCGGTGGCCAGGCAGGCCAGCCGCCGCTGCCCGCCGGACAGCTTCTTCAGTGCCCGTCCCGTGATGTCGGTGAGGCCCAGCTCGCCGATCACCGCGTCCCGCTCGGCGCGCGCCTCGCGGGCACCGAGCCCGCGCAGCCGGCCGGTGGTCTCCACCGCCAGCGAGACCGTCATCTCGTCCAGAGCTGTCGACTCCTGGCCCAGGTAGCCGAGCAGCCGGGCGGCCCGCTCAGGGTGGCGCACCAGGTCGTGGCCCAGTACGGAGATGCTGCCGGAGTCCGGGCGCAGCAGTCCGGTCAGCTGACGGACCAGGGTGGACTTGCCGGCGCCGTTGGGGCCGAGCAGCCCGAAGATCTCGCCGCGGCGCACCTCCAGGGTGATGCCGTCATTGGCGCGTACGGCGGACGGGCGTGCCGCCCCGCGGCGCCCGCGCATCGCGGGGTACGTCTTGACCAGGTCACGCACGGCGCACACCGGCATCCCGCGCTCCACCTGTTTTGCGCCCGTCCTCACGAGCTATGAGGGTACGCGTCCCCGGCCCGCCTCCGGGCCGCGGGGCTCCGGCGGGCGGGGACGGGCAGGGGCCGTCCGGCCGGTCAGTCCCCGGCCGGAGCGTGCTCGGCGGCCGTCCGCAGATCGACCTCGCGCCAGAATCCGGCCCGGATCGCATAGCGGTCGTGCTCGTCGATCTGGTCGTCCTTGTGGGCGAGCAGCCCGAACCGGGCGGCGTAGCGCAGCAGTTCACCGTCGATGCGGTGCGGGATGCGCGGGTACTCCGTCGACAGCTGCTGGAGATGGGAGGTGTCGGAGAGCCGGTCGGTCCAGCGGCGGGCGAAGACCTGGCCGACCTCGAAGGGGTCGCCGCTGACGGCGGTGATGTCCTCCTCCCGGTCGGCCCAGCGCTGCTCGGCGCTGGTGAGCTGGGCGAGGGTGGGCAGGGCCGCGGTCTCGGAGGGCTCACCGACCGGGCCGCCGCGCTCGACCCAGCCCTTGTCGGACGACCAGCGCAGGGTGGCACCGCCGGGTGCCTGCGGGGCGGGGCCGGCCGCACCAGCGGCGGGGCCCTGGCCCGCGGCGTGGGCCCGGCCGAGCCCGGCCAGGTCCTTGGGGGTGGGGACGACCTTGGAGCCCGCGGCGCCGGCCTCGTCAGCGGCGGCCGGTGCGCCCTCGGCGCCGCCCGGCGCCCGGGAGACGCCGTTGGCGCCGTTGCGCTCATGGGCGTGCTCGGCGGATTCCGGGCCGGAGGCGGCCGCCGCGGCGGCCGCGACCGCGGACTCGGGCAGCGGGGCGGAGAGGATCGCGGCGATCTCGGGGCGGGGTACCGGCGGCGGCGCACAGGGACCGCCGAGCTCCTTGGCGCGGACCGCGCGGGTGATCCAGGTCCGGTCCAGCACCCGCCGCTCGTCGGCCTCGGCGACCAGGTCCTCGGACTGGTTGTAGTCGCCGTCCGCGGCCTGGACGGCCCACAGATGGACCGCGACGCCGTGTTCCTTCGCCGACATCAGACCGGGCAGGAGGTCGCCGTCGCCGGTGACCAGGACGATGTCGGAGCAGGCCCGGTTGCGTGCGAGTTCGGTCAGCTCGGCGTGCATCGCGGCGTCCACGCCCTTCTGCGCCCAGCGCCCGTCGCTGCGGGTCAGCGCGCCCAGCCGGACGGTGACGCGGGGCATCACCCGCAGCCGGCGGTGCTCGGGCTGCGGGACGCGGTCGGGGGCGCCGTCGAACCAGTAGATCCGCAGCAGCGGGCGTTCGGTGTCCGCCTCGGCACGCTGGCGCAGGCCCTGGATGAGGGCGGCGTGATCCACCGTGATCCGGGAACGGGCGGGCTCTCCGGCGAGCAGGCTCGCCGCGGCGCCGAGCAAATACCCGGCGTCCACCAGGACGACACAGCGATCCACGATCCACCCTCTTCCCTGAGGTGCTGATGTCCGGTCGCCCCCCGGCTCGGCCCGTGGCACGAGTTCTCTTCGGTTGTCCTTCGAGTCTGCCCGACCCTACGGGCGTTATCTGCCCGAACTCGATCATCGGCGTGGCGGATTCGGCGGGGATGTTGAGTACAGCGCGTGATCAACCATATAACGCAGGGTAATTGCCCGAAATGCAGCGCTCTGTCCGGCATGTAAGTCTGGATCCGGCCCCGATCCCAGATTCCCCCTCAGGAGGCAAGATCATGGCCAAGGACAAGAAGCAGGACCGCAGTCAGCAGCAGAAGACGGCATCCTCGGCGGAACGCGGCCAGCAGGAAGCCCAGAAGTCGAGCCTCGAGGCACAGTCCCAGTCGCGGTCACAGGCGCAGGGCAGCCCGGCAGATGTTGCGCGTAAGCACCAGCGGCGCTTCGGTCACAACTGATCCACGCCACACAGAGGTTGAGGGGCGCGTCCGCTACGGGGCGCGCCCCTCGGGGTGCGAACGGCCGGGGCCGGCGGCTCAGCCCGACAGGCAGGACGGGCCGAGCAGCACCTTCAGATCGCCGAACAGCGAGGGGTCGGGCGTGACCCGGTGCCGGTCCAGTCGGAGGACGGTCGTCTTGCGGGCCCCCTGCAGCTTGATCCGCACCTCCGTGGAACCGCGGTGGCTGCTGAGCACCTCACCGAGCTTCTCGACCATCGGCGGAGTGACCTTGACCGTCGGAATGGTGATCGTCACGGGGGCGTTGGTGCCGGCCTCCGAGAGGTCGGGGACCATCATCTCCATGGCCACCAGCCGCGGGATGTCCTCCCGCTTGTCGAGGCGGCCCTTGACGAAGACCACGGTGTCCTCGACGAGTTGGGTGGACACCAGCTGGTAGGTCGCCGGGAAGAACATGCAGTCGATGGAGCCGGCCAGGTCCTCGACGGTGGCGATCGCCCAGGCGTTGCCCTGCTTGGTCATCTTGCGCTGCAGGCCGGAGATGATGCCGCCGATGGTGACGATGGAACCGTCCGAGTAGTCGCCGCCGGTCAGCTGGGCGATGGCGGCGTCCGCCTTGTCGGACAGCACATGCTCCAGGCCGAAGAGCGGGTGGTCGGAGACGTAGAGACCGAGCATCTCGCGCTCCTGGGCGAGGAGGTAGGCCTTGTCCCACTCGATGTCCGAGAACTCCACGTCCAGGCCGAAGCCGGGGCCCTCGTCCGCGGCGGCGTCGCCCATGCCGCCGAAGAGGTCGAACTGCCCCTCGGCCTCCTTGCGCTTGACCTGTACGACGTTGTCGATCATCGGTTCGTAGTGCGCCGTCAAGCCCTTGCGGGTGTGGCCCATCTCGTCGAAGGCACCGGCCTTGATCAGCGATTCGGTGGTGCGCTTGTTGCAGACGACCGCGTCGACCTTGTCGAGGTAGTCGGGGAAGGAGAGGTACTTTCCCTTCGCCTTGCGGCAGCGGATGATCGAGTCGACGACGTTCTGACCGACGTTACGGACCGCGGTGAGACCGAAGAGGATCACATCGTCGCCCTGGGCGGCGAAGTTGGCCTCCGACTCGTTGACGTTCGGCGGCAGCACCTTGATGCCCATGCGGCGGCACTCGTTCAGATAGACCGCCGACTTGTCCTTGTCGTCGCGCACCGAGGTCAGCAGCGCGGACATGTACTCGGCCGGGTAGTTGGCCTTGAGGTAGGCGGTCCAGTAGGTGACCAGGCCGTACGCGGAGGAGTGCGCCTTGTTGAAGGCGTAGCCGGCGAAGGGGACCAGGACGTCCCACAGGGCCTGGATGGCCTGGTCGGAGAAGCCGTTCTTCCGCGCGCCCTCCTGGAAGAGCACGAAGTTCTTCGCCAGCTCCTCGGGCTTCTTCTTGCCCATGACGCGGCGGAGGATGTCGGCCTCGCCGAGGGAGTACCCGGCAATGATCTGGGCGGCCTTCTGCACCTGCTCCTGGTACACGATGAGGCCGTGGGTCAGGCCGAGGACCTCCTTGAGGGGCTCCTCCAGCTCCGGGTGGATCGGGGTGATCTCCTGGAGGCCGTTCTTGCGCAGCGCGTAGTTGGTGTGCGAGTCCATGCCCATGGGGCCGGGCCGGTACAGCGCCGAGACGGCGGAAATGTCCTCGAAGTTGTCGGGCTTCATCAGCCGCAGCAGCGAGCGCATCGGACCGCCGTCGAACTGGAAGACGCCGAGCGTGTCACCGCGGCAGAGCATCTCGTAGGTCTTGGGGTCGTCCAGCGAGACGGAGAGCAGCTCCAGGTCGACGCCCTTGTTCTTCTTCACCATCTTGACGGCGTCGTCCATGATGGTGAGGTTGCGCAGGCCCAGGAAGTCCATCTTGAGCAGGCCGAGCGACTCGCACTGGGGGTAGTCCCACTGCGTGATGGTGACGTTGTCGGTGTGCCTGACCCAGACCGGGGCGTGGTCGACGATCGGCTCGCTGGACATGATGACGCCGGCCGCGTGCACGCCCATCTGCCGGACCAGGCCCTCGACGCCCTTGGCGGTGTCGATGACCTTCTTCACGTCCGGTTCGTTCTCGTACATCCCCCGGATCTCGCCCGCCTCGCTGTAGCGCGGGTGCTGGGGGTCGGTGATGCCGCTGAGGTCGATGCCCTTGCCGAGGACGTCGGCGGGCATGGCCTTGGTGAGGCGGTCGCCCATGGCGTACGGATAGCCCAGGACGCGCGCGGAGTCCTTGATGGCGTTCTTGGCCTTGATCTTGCCGTAGGTGCCGATCATGGCGACCTTGTCGGCGCCGTACTTTTCCGTGACATACCGGATGACTTCGACGCGCCTGCGCTCGTCGAAGTCGATGTCGACATCGGGCATGGAGACGCGCTCGGGGTTGAGGAACCGCTCGAAGATCAGCCCGTGCGTGATCGGGTCGAGGTCGGTGATGCCCATCGCGTACGCCACGATCGAGCCGGCCGCTGAGCCACGGCCGGGGCCGACCGCGATGCCGTTGTTCTTGGCCCACATGATGAAGTCGGCGACGACCAGGAAGTAGCCGGGGAACCCCATCTGGATGATGATGTCCATCTCGTACTCGGCCTGCTTCTGCCGGTCCTCGGGGACACCGCCCGGGTAACGGCGCTGCATGCCGACCCGGACCTCCTCCTGGAACCAGGTGACCTCCGTGAAGCCCTGCGGGATGTCGAACTTCGGCATCAGGTCGCGCTTCTCGAACATCCCGGAGACGTCGATCTGGTCGGCGACCAGGCGGGTGTTGGCGCAGCCCTGCTGCCAGGCGTCCGAGGAGTCGATGGCGTACATCTCGTCCGTGGACTTGAGGTAGTAGCCCGTGCCGTCGAAGCGGAAGCGGTCGGGGTCGGAGAGGTTCTTGCCGGTCTGGATGCACAGCAGGGCGTCGTGCGCCGTGGACTCGTGCGCGTAGGTGTAGTGCGAGTCGTTGGTGACCAGCGGCGGGATGTCGAGCTTCTTGCCGATCTCCAGCAGACCGTCACGGACCCGGCGCTCGATCTCGATGCCGTGGTCCATCAGCTCCAGGAAATACCGGTCCTTGCCGAAGATGTCCTGGTACTCGGACGCGGACTTCAGCGCCTCGTCGAACTGGCCGAGCCGCAGCCGGGTCTGCAGCTCACCGGAGGGGCAGCCGGTCGAGGCGATCAGGCCCTCGGACCACTGGGCGATGGTCTCCTTGTCCATCCGCGGCCACTTCGTCAGCCAGCCCTCGGCATACGCGTCCGAGGACAGCCGGAAGAGGTTGTGCAGTCCGGTCCTGTTCGCCGCCCAGATCGTCTTGTGCGTGTAACCACCGGAGCCCGAGACGTCATCGCGCTTCTGATGCGGCTGGCCCCACTGCACCTTGCGCTTGTTGCGCCGCGACTCCGGCGCCACATACGCCTCGATGCCGATGATCGGCGTCACCCCCGCCTTCTTCGCCGAGTGGAAGAAGTCGTACGCACCATGGAGGTTGCCGTGGTCGGACATGGCGATATGCGTCATGTCCATCTCGTTGCACGCCTTGAACATGTCCGACAGCCGCGCCGCACCGTCCAGCAGTGAGTACTGGGTGTGGACATGCAGGTGCGTGAACGGGGGCCTGGACGGGGCTGCCACGGCGGAGGACCTCCAAAGGAACGAAGCGGCACAAAGCGCATCGGCGGGGGGGGCGGTGGTCGGACGACGGATGGACGGTCGGCGACGGATGGGTGAGACGGTCTCGAAGTCTACGACTCCTGACTGACAATCGCCGGGCACCGACGAGTAGCCTCGCGCGTTGTCAGTGGCAGATCCGCGACGGGCTCCGCCACGGTTCTCCGTACCCTCTTCCACCTCAGGAGGCACCCAGCGATGCCGTCCCAGCATGCCCCCGCGCAGGACGCCGAGCAGCGCGGCGAGGAAATCCTCGCCGTATTCGACACCGCCTTCGGGGAGCTGCTCGCCGCCGACCCCGCAGCCTTCCGTGTGAAATTCCGGAAGATGGCCGCCTCCGCCTTCGCCTTCTACCGGGGCACGGCCTGTCTGTTCTACCGGGACCTGGAGGCCTCGCAGGACGACGGCGGCAAGGACAGCGGCCCGTATCTGGACGAGCGGACCGGCCGGGTGTGGATCCACGGCGATCTGCACGCCGAGAACTTCGGCACGTACATGGACGCCACGGGCCGGCTGATCTTCAACGTCAACGACTTCGACGAGGCGTACGTCGGGCCGTTCACCTGGGACCTCAAGCGGTTCGCCGCCTCGGTCGCGCTGATCGGCTACGCCAAGGCGCTCAGCGACAAGCAGATCACCGACCTGGTGCGCACCTACGCCGCCGCCTACCGGGAGCGCATCCACGCGCTGGCCTCGGGGACGAAGAGCTCCGACCGGGACGAGCTGCCGCCCTTCACGCTGGACACCGCCGAGGGCCCGCTGCTGGGCGCGCTGCGCATGGCCCGCTCGCTGACCCGGTTCGGGCTGCTGGACTCGATGACGGAGATCCGCGACTTCGAGCGCCGCTTCTCGGCGGGCGGTGGCAGCGTCGAGCTGGACGCGGCGACCCGCTACAAGGTCCTCGCCGCCTTCGACGGCTATCTGGAGACGCTGCCGGAATCGAGCCTGGACCGCCCGGACTCCTACCGCGTCAAGGACGTGGTGGGCCGGCGCGGCATCGGCATCGGCTCGGCCGGTCTGCCGTCGTACAACATCCTCCTGGAGGGCAACAGCGACGCCCTGGAGAACGATGTCGTGATCTACATGAAGCAGGCGCAGACCCCGGCCGTCTCCCGGCACATCACCGACCCCGCGGTCCGCGGCTACTTCCAGCACGAGGGCCACCGCACGGTGATTTCGCAGCGCGCCCTGCAGGATCACGCCGACCCGTGGCTGGGCTGGACCGAACTGGACGGCGCGGGCCAGCTGGTCGCCGAGATCTCGCCGTACGCGGTCGACCTGGACTGGTCGGACATCGACGACCCGGAGGAGATCGCGGCGGTGGTGGCCGACCTGGGCCGGGCCACCGCGACCATGCACGCCGCAGCGGACGACGAGAGCGGCCACTCGCTGGTGCCGTTCTCGACGGAGCGGGCCATCGACGCGGCCATCGCGGCCGACGAGGACGGCTTCGCGGCGCTGCTGGTGGACTTCGCGCACTCCTACGGGGCCCGCGCCCGCGGCGACCACCAGATCTTCGTGGATCTGTTCCGGAACGGGCGGATCCCGGGCCTGTAGGGGCCGGGGCGGCGCCCGAGGCGTGCCGTACGCACCGTGTATCCCGGTGCGTACGGCTTCGGACCCCCTTAGCCGCCGCTTACCCCGGCCCATGGCACACTCGGCTGCAATGGACATCTCGGCGGCACACCTGCGGGCACTGCGCGCGGCGCTTTTCACGGCGCTGTGCGTGACGTTGTCCGCGGCGTCGCATGTGCTGCTGTCCCGTATGCCGCTGCCGCTGACCACCGTCGCCGCGCTCAGTGCCGCCGTGTTCGCCCTCGCCTATGCGCTGGCCGGGCGGGAGCGCGGCTTCTGGCGGATCGCGGCGCTGCTGGTCCCCCTGGAACTGGCCGCCGATCTGGTCTTCAGCCTGGGGCAGCACACCTGTTACGGGGAGGCCGGCGGCCCGGTCGCCGGCCCGCTGCGCTCGCTGGGCGTGGATCTGCTGTGCGGCGGCGACCCCGTCGGGTCACCGCTGGCACGGCTGTCCCAGGACGACGCTGCGCCCGTGGCCACCTGGCTGGTGCTGCTCGCGGCGCATGTGGGCACCGGGCTGCTGGCGGCGGGCTGGCTGCGCCGCGGCGAGCGAGCGCTGCACCAGCTGCTGGGCGCGGTGGCGGGCTTCGCCTTCCGCCCGCTGCTGATCGCCGTCGCGGTGATCGGCGCCACCGCCGTGCCCCGCCACCCGGCGCCCGCCCCCGTACGGTCCGGGCGCCCCGCCCGCGCCGTCCCCCTGCTCGTGCACTGTGTCGTGCGCCGTGGGCCGCCCTGCGCGCTCGCTGCGTGAGCCTTCGGCCACGCGGCCCGCGTACGCCCGCACCGCGCGCCTACGCCTTTGACCGCACGCATCTTCCGTCCCACGGACAACCACGGAGCAGGAACAGTCATGAGCAACCGCAACAACCAGGCCAACAAGCAGGCAGCCCGCGAGCGGCTGCGCGCCGAGCGTGAGCGGCAGGCGAAGAAGGACCGGGTCCGCCGGCAGCTGATCGTCGGCGGCGCGATCGTCGGTGTCCTGGCGATAGCCGGCGGTATCGGGGTGGCGGTCGCCAATATGGGCGGCGGCAGCTCCGTCAGCAGCAGCGGCGGGGGCAGCACCGACTGGGCGAAGGCCGCGAAGGCCCCGCTGACCAAGCCCCAGAACACCAGCGGCAAGAACGGCACCACGGTCGTCGTCGGCAAGAAGGACGCCAAGAACACCCTGAACCTCTTCGAGGACCCGCGCTGCCCCGGCTGCGCCGGCTTCGAGCAGAACGTCGGCGCCACCGTCGAGAAGGACATCAAGGACGGCAAGTACAAGGCGTCCTACCATCTGGGCACGTTCCTCGACGCCAACCTCAAGGGCACCGGTTCCAAGAACGCGCTGAGCGCACTGGGCGCCGCCCTCGACGTCAGCCCGGACGCCTTCTTGAAGTACAAGTACGCGCTGTACTCGAAGGAGTTCCACCCGGACGAGACCGGTCCGGACAAGTTCGCCGACGACAGCTACCTGATCAAGGTCGCCGACACGATCCCGGCGCTCAAGGGCAACGCGGCCTTCCAGAAGGCCGTCAAGTCGGGCACCTACGACCGGTGGGCGCTGGAGATGTCCGACGCCTTCAGCGCGGTCAAGGACGTCACCAGCACCCCGACGATCAAGCTCAATGACTCCGTGCTGGGCACGGACAGCCCGCAGGGCAAGGTGGCCCCGTCCAGCGTGGCCGCTTTCAACTCCATGGTCGGCAAGGCACTGAAGAGCTGACGCGGGCGGTCCGCTCCCCAGGCCGGGCCGCATCCCGCACCTCTCGGCCGGCGTGCTCCGTGCACGTCGGCCGATGCCAAATCTTGACCCGGACCGGTGCCGTGCACATGGCAGACTCCCGCCATGCAGGCGACGGGAGTTCACCCCGGGGCCCGGCCGGCGGCCGCGCCGGGGGTTCAGCTCAGGGCGGTGCGGGCGGCGCTGTTCACCGCGCTGTGCACCACCCTGTCCGCGGCCTCCCATGTGCTGCTCTCCCACGCCCCGTTGCCGCCCGCTTCGGTCGCCGCGATCTGCGCCGGTGTCTTCGCCGTGGCCTACGTACTGACCGGCCGGGAGCGTGGCTTCGGCAGCGTCGCCGCGCTCCTGGTACCGCTGGAACTGGCCGCCGACACCGTCTTCACCGCCGGGCAGCACACCTGTTACGGCCCGGCCGGCGGCCCGGTCACCGGCCCGCTGCGCTCGGTCGGCGTCGATCTGCTGTGCCGGGGCGGCGAGTTGGGCACACCGCTGGCCCGGGTGGCCGCCCATCCGGGCGCGCCGCTGCCGCCGGCCGTTCCGGCGGCGGCCCCCTGGCTGCTGCTCGCCGCCCATGTCGCGATCGGCCTGCTGGCCGCGGCCTGGCTGCACCGTGGCGATGCCGCCCTGGACGCCCTGCTGCGCGCCGCGGCGGCCGGCGCCTTCCGCCCCCTGCTCACCGCGGTCGCGGTGAGCACCGCCGCGTTCGCCCCGCCCCGTCGGCGGATCCGGCCGCTGCACCCGCTGCCGCCGGCCCGCCCGCTCCCCCTCCTCGTGCACTGCGTACGGCGCCGCGGCCCGCCCCCTCCGGCTGCCGCCTGACCAGCCCGCAGAAGCCGGCACAACCCTTGAGGGGACGGGACCACCCATGAGCAACCGCAACAACCTGGCCAACAAGACCGCGGCCCGCGAACGCATCCGGGCCGAGCGGGAACGCCAGAAGAAGAAGGAGAAGCTGCGCCGCCAACTGACCGCGGTGGGCGCGGTGGTCGGCGTCCTCGCCGTGGCCGGCGGCATCGGCTACGCCGTGATGAAGGCCAACGAGCCCAAGGGCTGGGAGGCCGCCAAGGAGGCCAAGCTCGTCACGCCCGCGCACACGCAGGGCAAGAACGGCACCGAGATCCTGATAGGTGACAAGAACGCCAAGCAGACCCTGGAGGTCTTCGAGGACGTCCGCTGCCCGGCGTGTGCGGCCTTCGAGCAGAGCAGCGGCAAGGCCCTGCTCAAGGACATCGAGGACGGCCGCTACCGGGTCCGCTTCACGATGTACACCTTCATCGACGGCGTGGGCGGCGGCGAGGGCTCGAAGAACGCGCTGAGCGCGCTCGGCGCGGCGCTCAACGTCAGCCCGGAGGCCTTCCTGAAGTACAAGTCGGCGCTGTACTCCGCCAAGTACCACCCCGACGAGCGCGAGGACCTCTACGCCAAGGACTCCGAACTCCTCAAGGTCGCCGCCGACGTGCCGGAGCTGAAGAACGACAAGGCGTTCGCCACGGCGGTCAAGAAGGGCACCTACGACCGCTGGGCGATGGACATGACCGCGCTCTTCGGACGCAAGGGCGTCAAAGCCACGCCCACGTTCATGCACGGCGGCAAGAAGCTGGTGATGCCGCAGGTCCCGCAGCAGCAGATGACACAGGCGCAGTACAACCAGCTCGCGCAGACCAACTTCAAGAAGATGATCGACAAGGAGTTCGGCCCGGCGAAGGGACAGGCCCAAGGGAACGGGGGCAAGGGCGGCAGCAAGGGCGAAGACGGCGAGAAGGGCATTCGCGAGGGCGAAAAGGACCCCACGGGCGCGAACTGAGCGCCTTTCGGACAACGGGCGGGCGAATTCTCGGGGTTATCGGGAATCGCCCTCCCGGGCCCGATTACCGGCCAGTAAGGTGATCGGCCGTGACCGATCATGACCAGATCTCGCGCCGCACTGCCGTTACGGCCGTAGCCGCCACCGCCGCACTTCTGCCGTTCGCCGGCGCCGCCGCCGCGCACGCCCAAGGGGCCCCGGACCAGGGCTCGTTCTTCCAGCACGGGGTCGCCTCGGGTGACCCCCTTCCCGACGGCGTCCTGCTGTGGACCCGGGTCACGCCGACCCCGGCGGCCACACCCGGCTCCGGCCGCGGGCCGGCCACCAAGGTGAGCTGGCAGGTGGCGAGCGACAAGGACTTCGCGTCCGTCGTCGCACGGGGAACCCTGACCACCTCCGCCGCCGCCGACCACACCGTCAAGGCGGACGTCCGCGGCCTGCACCCGGCCACCCACTACTACTACCGCTTCACCGTCGACGGGCAGCACTCCCCCGTCGGCCGGACCCGCACCGCCCCCGCCCACGACACCGCGGCCGGCAACGTCCGCTTCGGTGTGGTCTCCTGCGCCAACTGGGAGTCCGGCTACTTCTCGCCGTACCGGCATCTGGCCGCCCGTACCGAGCTGGACGCGGTGCTGCACGTCGGCGACTACCTCTACGAGTACAAGTCCGGCGAGTACCCGGACTTCAAGTACGTCGTCCGCCCGCACACCCCCGCCCACGAGCTGCTGACGCTCGCCGACTACCGCACCCGGCACGGCGTCCACAAGACCGACCCGGACGCGATGGCCATGCACGCCACGCACCCGGTCATCGCCATCTGGGACGACCACGAGTTCGCCGACAACGCCTGGAAGGGCGGCGCGGTGAACCACACCGCGGACACCGAGGGCCCCTGGTCCGCGCGGATGGCCGCCGCGAAGCAGGCCTACTTCGAGTGGATGCCGGTGCGCCCCTCGATCGCCGGCACCACCTACCGCAGGCTGCGCTTCGGCACCCTCGCCGATCTGCATCTGCTCGATCTGCGGTCGTTCCGCGACGCCCAGGCCAAGCCGGGCAGCGGTGAGGTGGACGACCCCAGCCGTACGATCACCGGCCGGGCCCAACTGGACTGGCTCAAGTCCGGGCTCGAACGCTCGGACACCGCCTGGCGGCTGGTCGGCACCTCGGTGATGATCTCGCAGGTCGCCTTCGGCTCCGTTCCCGCCAAGCTGCTCGGCCCGCTCGCCGAGATCCTCGGGATACCCAAGGAGGGCCTGGCGATCAACACCGACCAGTGGGACGGCTACACCGACGACCGGCGCGAGCTGCTCTCCCACCTCAGCGACCGCGGTATCGACAACACCGTGTTCCTGACCGGCGACATCCACATGGCCTGGGCCAACGATGTGCCGCTGCAGGCGGCGACCTACCCCGCCACCCGGCCGGTGGCGACGGAGTTTGTGGTCACCTCCGTCACCTCCGACAACGTGGACGACTTCCTGCATGTCGCCCCGCACACCATCTCGCTGGCCGGGGTCGCCGCCATCAAGGCCGCCAACCGGCATGTGAAGTGGCTGGACATGGACTCGCACGGCTACGGGGTCCTGGACGTCAACGCTGAGCGTACGCAGATGGACTATTTCGGCATCTCCGACAAAACAGACCCGCACGCCACCAGCACACTGCTGCGCTCGTACCGGACCCGGTCCGGCACCCAGCAGGTGGAGCGGGCGGACCAGCCGCTCGGATAGGAGGTATCCGCCCGGGCCCGGCCGGCTTACCGGCTCACAGGTCGGCGAGGAAGCCCAGCGCCACCTTCCAGGTGCTCTCCGCCGCCTCCGCGTCGTAATCGGGCAGCTCGGGATCGGTGAAGAGGTGGCCGGCGCCGGCGTAGCGGAAGACCTCTACGTCCGCGCCGGCCCGGCGCATCTGGAGATACCAGGCGGTCAGCCAGTCGTGCGGCTCGTACGGGTCCGGGTCGGCGACATGCAGCTGCACCGGCAGGTCGTCGGCGACGGTGCCCTCCGCGATGTCCGAGGTTCCGTGCAGCAGAAGCAGCCCCCGGGCCTTCTCGTCACCCAGCGCGAGGTTCTGCGCGACCGAGCCGCCGAAGGAGAAGCCGGCGTAGACCAGTCCGCGGTCCGAGTAGGGCGCGACGGCCGTGATGGCGCGCTTGAGCAGCTCCTCCTTGCCGATCTCGTCCTTGATGAGAATGCCGTCCGGGACGGAGTCGGCGGTCCGGCCGTCGAACAGGTCGGGGACGATCACCTCGTGCCCCGCGGCGCGCATCCGGTCCGCCGCCGCGTGCACCGCGGGACGCAGCCCGCACACCGAATGAATCAGGACAATCGTCGAAAGTCCGCTGGTCGAGGACTCGGTGGAGGGCGGCACTGACATCACTTCCCTGGAGTTGGATCGATCTCCCCCCATCGTGCCAGTTACCGTCGCAGGGACCGGGTACCAGCACACCACCGCCCCTCGCACCCCATGGAGGAGGAGTCTCGTGTCATTGGAGGACGTCGTGCGTCCGGTCGTCGTCATCGGCGGCGCGGTCCTGCTCGCGCTCATCCTGGTCTGGCTCACCGACCGGGCACTGCGCCGGATCGACGCCGCCCACCCGGAGACCCCCCTGTGGGGGCTGCTGCGCCGCTGCCGGATGCCGCTGCAAGTGACGCTCTGCGCGGCCCTGTTGGGCGGCTCGTTCGACCACGCCGGGCTGACGTCCGTCAAAAAGCATGCGGCGGGCGTCGGCCAGGCGCTGACCCTGGTCCTGATCGCGGCCGCCGCCTGGCTGGTCGTCCGGGCCGCCGCGGCGATCGTCGAGTCGTCGTACTCGCGCTATGCGGCGGGCGCCCGGGACGCGGCACGGGTGCGGCGGGTACGGACCCAGGTGACGCTGATCCAGCGGGTGGTGACGGCCGTGGTGATCATCGTCGCGGCCGCCTCGATGCTGCTGACGTTCCCCGAAATGCGGGCGGTCGGCACCTCCATGCTGGCGTCGGCCGGACTGCTGGGGATCGTCGCCGGTGTCGCCGCCCAGTCCACCCTCGGCAATCTCTTCGCCGGACTGCAGATCGCGTTCGGCGACATGGTGCGGATCGGGGACACCGTCGTCGTGGACGGCGAGTGGGGCACCGTCGAGGAGATCACGCTGACCTTTCTGACCGTACGGACCTGGGACGAGCGCCGGATCACCATGCCGGTGTCGTACTTCACCGGCAAGCCGTTCGAGAACTGGTCGCGCGGCGGTGCGCAGATGACCGGGACGGTCCTCTTCCACCTCGACCACAGTGCGCCGGTGGAGAAGATGCGCCAGCGGCTGCTGGAGATCCTCCAGGCGTGCCCGGAGTGGGACGGCAGGTCCTGGAGCCTGGTGGTCACCGACACCACACCGTCCACGATCGTGGTGCGTGCGCTGGCGACCGCCCGGGACTCGGACACCCTCTGGACGGTGCGCTGCGAGGTGCGCGAGCGGATGCTGGAGTGGCTGCAGGCCGAACATGCCTACGCGCTGCCGCGGATCAGCACCGCGCCGGCGCCGCTGGGCACCCCCGCATTCGACCGGGGAGGGGAGCCGGGCGGGCGGTCCGCGCAGGGCTGAGCCCCCGGTCCCGCCCGCCCGTTACGTCCTTACGGCGCGCCCCGCAGGCTGCGCATGTCCAGATGCCGCAGCACCCGGTCGACGATCTCCGGGTCCGCGCCCGGTTCACTGCGCGCCGCCAGTACCTCGTGCCGGGCGGCCGAGAGCATCTCCCCCTGGATGCGGTGCACCTTCTTCAGCCGGGTGATGCGCTTGTCGAAGAGCTCGCGCCGCTCGTCGTCGACGATGTCCGGCGCGATCCGGGCACCGATGTCGTGCGCGCGGCGCGCCAGCTGGTCGCTGACCTCGTCGGGCAGCTCCTCGACCTCCAGGATCTCCTTCAGCCGCCGCTTGGACGCCTTGATCACCCGGATCGCCAGCTCCCGCTCCAGCGCGTCGACGGCATCGGTGTCGGCCCGAACCCGCAGTCTGCGCACCAGCCAGGGCAGGGTGAGGCCCTGGATGAGGAGGGTGCTGAGCACCACCGCGAAGGCGATGAAGAGGATGTCGTCGCGGGCCGGGAAGCCGTTGCCGCCGTCGATGCTGTACGGGATGGCCAGCGCCAGCGCCACCGAGGCCACCCCGCGCATCCCCGACCACCACATGATGAGCGTCTCCCGCCAGCTCATCGGGATCTCCTCGTCGTAGTCGCGCCGCTTGTGCATCCGCTTGGCCAGCCAGGCGGCGGGCAGCAGCCACAGCAGCCGGACCCCGACGACCACCCCGACGACGGCGGCGCCGGCGCCGAGCAGCTGGCCCCAACGGTGCGAAGCCGCCCCGAAGATGTTGTGCAGCTCCAGGCCGATCAGCCCGAAGGCGACACCGGTGACGAGGGTGTCGACGACCTCCCAGAAGGTGTAACCGGCGAGCCGGCCCATCACATCGTCCGGGTCGACCGCGTACTCGGCCAGGAAGAGCGCGCAGGTCAGCACCGCGAGCACACCGGAACCCCGGAAGTTCTCGGCCAGGACGTAGGCGACGAACGGCACCAGCAGCGTCAGACCGATCTGCAGCGTGGGGTCACCGAGCAGCCCCATCAGCTTGTTGGTGAGCCAGCCGAGCCCCAGGCCGACCGCTATGGCGACCACCGCGGAGAGCACCAGCGAGCCGACCGCGGCGGGCACCGAGAAGGTTCCGCTGACCGCCGCGGCGAGCGCGACGTGGTAGAGCACGATCGCGGTGACATCGTTGAACAGCCCCTCGCCCTCCAGGATGGAGACCATCCGGCGGGGCAGTCCGAGCTTGCCGGCGACGGCGGTCGCGGCCACCGGGTCGGGCGGCGCGACCAGCGCGCCGAGCACCACCGCTGCGGCCACCGGCATACCGGGCACCACCGCCTGGGCGACGGCGGCGACCGCGGCGGTGGTGGCGAAGACCAGTGCCACGGCGAGCAGGAAGATCGGCCGGAGGTTGGCGGTGAACTGCCGCCAGGAGGTGCGCTGCACGGCCGCGTAGAGCAGCGGCGGCAGCACCACCGGCAGGATGAACTCGGGCGGTACCTCGACGTTGGGCACGAACGGCAGCAGTGCCAGCACCGCGCCGACCAGGGTCATCAGCACCGGTGACGGAAGCCCCAGTCGGTCGCCGACCGGAACCATGACCACGGCTCCCAGCAGAAGGACGAACATCAGAGCCAGCTGGTCCACGGTGGCTACGCTCCGGGGTCGGATTCGATCACTTGCCGGCCCCAGCCTGCCACGACACCCGCGGTTGCCCGCCGTGTCGCATCCCGCAGGATGCCCTCCGCGTCAGCTGCTCTCGTCCCGGACGGTGTCGAGGGCGCGCTGCAGATCGTCCGGGTAGCCGCTCTCGAACTCGACCCAGCGGCCGTCGGAGGGGTGCTCGAAGCCCAGCCGCATGGCGTGCAGCCACTGCCGGGTGAGGCCGAGGCGCTTGGCGAGGGTGGGGTCGGCGCCGTAGGTCAGGTCGCCGACGCAGGGGTGGCGGTGCGCGGACATGTGCACCCGGATCTGGTGGGTGCGGCCGGTCTCCAGCTTGATGTCGAGCAGGCTGGCCGCGCGGAACGCCTCGATCAGGTCGTAGTGCGTGACGGACGCCTTGCCCTCGGCCGTCACCGCCCACTTGTAGTCGTGCTGCGGGTGCCGGCCGATGGGGGCGTCGATGGTGCCGCTCATCGGGTCCGGGTGGCCCTGGACCAGGGCGTGATAGCGCTTGTCGACCGTACGCTCACGGAACTGCTGCTTGAGGAGCGTGTAGGCGCGCTCGGACTTGGCGACCACCATCAGGCCCGAGGTGCCGACGTCGAGACGGTGCACGATGCCCTGGCGCTCGGCGGCACCGGAGGTGGAGATGCGGTAGCCGGCCGCGGCCAGACCGCCGATGACGGTCGTTCCCGTCCAGCCGGGGCTGGGGTGCGCGGCGACGCCGACGGGCTTGACGATCACGACGATGTCGTCGTCGTCATGCACGATCTCCATGCCCTCGACGGGCTCGGCGACGATCTCCACGGGCGGCGCGGACTGCGGCATCTCGACTTCCAGCCAGGCGCCGCCGCTCACCCGCTCGGACTTCATCACCTCGGAGCCGTCGACCCGGACCTTGCCGGCGGCGGCCAGCTCGGCCGCCTTCGTACGGGAGAAGCCGAACATCCGGGCCAGCGCGGCGTCGACGCGCTCGCCCTCCAGGCCGTCCGGTACGGGCAGGGTGCGGATCTCGGGAATGGTGCTCACCCCACGAGTATGGCAGTCCCACCGTGGTGCCCTGCCCGGCGGCCGGGACCCGGACGGCTCGTCAGCGTCTGCGGGGCCGGTCAGTCCTTGTGGACGGTCCCGTCGGGGTCGAGCCCGCGGAAGGAGAGGATCACGATCAGGATGCCGCCGCAGACGATCCCGGAGTCGGCGAGGTTGAAGACGGCGAAGTGCGCCGGGGCGATGAAGTCGACCACCGCGCCCTCGAAGACCCCCGGCGAGCGGAACAGCCGGTCGGTGAGGTTGCCGAAGGCGCCGCCCAGCAGCAGCCCGAGCGCGATGGCCCAGGGCATGCTGTAGAGCTTGCGGGCGATCCGGGCGATCACCAGGATCACGGCCGCCGCGATGATGGTGAGGAAGATCGTCAGCGCCTCGCCCATGCTGAACGCGGCGCCGCGGTTACGGATCACGGTGAACTGCAGCAGCGTTCCGATGACCTCGATGGGCTCGTGGTGCTCCAGCTTCGCGACCACCAGCAGCTTGCTGCCCAGGTCGAGCAGGTAGACGAGGAGCGCGACCAGCAACAGCGCGCCGATCCGCCGTTTGCCGCGGCCCGCGCCCTGTTCCGGCGTCACCGGCTCTCCCCCCTCGGATCCCTTCGTGGAATCCGCTCCGGCACCCGGTTCGGGTTCCGGCATACCGGTGATGCGTTCCGCCTCTGCCACGTGTGAGTCCCTCAGCCCGTTGTATCCCCGGCCGGGCCGTGCCCGGCTGAACCACGAGAGTACGGCACACACGTACGGGCGCGGGCGATCCGGGTGCCGCCCGCGACGACTGCCGGCCGCCTCATCGGCGCTCCTGTTTCTGCTTGCACTCCACGCACAGCGTCGCCCGGGGGAAAGCCTGCATCCGCGCCTTGCCAATGGGGTTGCCGCAGTTCTCGCAGAGCCCGTAGGTGCCCGCGTCCAGCCGGCCGAGGGCCCGCTCGGTCTGGTGGAGCATCTCGCGGGCGTTGGAGGCGAGCGACAGCTCGTGTTCGCGGGTGATGTTCTTGGTGCCGGTGTCGGCCTCGTCGTCGCCCGCTCCGTCACCGGAGTCACGCATCAGCCCGGCGATGGCGTCCTCGGCCGAGGCGATCTCCAGCCGCAGCCGCGCCGTCTCCTCCATCAGCTCGGTCCGCGCCTCGGCGACCTCTTGGGGCGTCCAGGGTTCCTCGCCGGGCCGTACGGCGAGCTCCCCCGGCGCCGCGGCCACCCGGGCCATGGGCACCGCGGAGTCGTCGCCGTGGGCCTTGGCCGTTGCGGCCGCAGTCTTCTTCGCCACCACCGTCTTGGCTCCCGTCTTCTTAGCGGGCACCGCGGCCGTCTTGGCCGGAGCCTTCTTCGCGGTCTTCTTCGCCGCGGTCTTCTTCGCGGCCGCCTTCTTCGACGCCGCCTTCTTGGCCGTGGCCTTCCGCGGCGTGGTCGTGCCGGCCGCCGTCTTCTTGGCCGCGGCCTTCTTCGGAGCTGCCTTCTTCGGAGCTGTCTTCTTCGGTGCAGGCTGCTTCGCGACGGCCTCGTCGGCAGGCGTCGTGCTCTTCTCCGCGGCGGTCTTTTTCGCCACCATGGCCGCGACCCCTTCACATATGTGACTTTGTTCGCGAATCGTGACGGGAACGATAAATCGCCGCACGCCACGCGGCAACGGGACGCACCGCCCTTCGGGACCTGCCACCCGGGCCCTGACGTCCGGTCTGCCTCGTTTGTGCCCCGCTCCCCGGCCGGTAATCCGCCCGTCGGCGCGGCACCCGCCTGCTCGCCATTCGGGTCACGGAGCGCGCCCGCGCCCGGCACCGCGAGGAGCCGGACCGCCGGCCCGACGAGCGGCCGGGGCCTCCCCGCACGACGCCCCGGCCCGGCCCGCCCCCCGGTTGCACGAAATCCGGTCGGCCACTGTCGGCGCCGCCCCGTACACTGGGCCGAGCGAGAGGCATTGATGGGACGAGTAGCGCCGTACGCAGCCAGCAGCGACCCGGGGACGGTGGGAGCCCGGGGGTGTGCACGACGCGAAGATCACCCCGGAGCCGCCGGAAGAAAGCCCGTGGATCACCCCCGCGGCGAGTAGAACCGGCAGCGCGACCCCAATGAGGGGGCGGTGCAGCGGCACCGCCAAGGAGGGTGGTACCGCGGGAGCGAAGGCTCTCGTCCCTCCGGACGGAGAAGCAGCAGGTGTCCGCCGGAGGAAGCCCCCGATGAGTCCGCAGCCCCAGTACCGCCAGGTACCCGCCCAGGTAGACCTCCCCGCCCTCGAGCACGCCGTGCTCGAGTTCTGGCAGGAGCAGAAGATCTTCGCCCGCACCCTCCAGCAGTCCGAGGGACGGCCCGAGTGGGTCTTCTACGAGGGCCCCCCGACCGCCAATGGCATGCCCGGCGCGCACCACATCGAGGCGCGCGTCTTCAAGGACGTCTTCCCCCGGTTCCGCACGATGCAGGGCTACCACGTCGACCGCAAGGCCGGCTGGGACTGCCACGGCCTCCCGGTCGAGCTGGCCGTGGAGAAGGAGCTGGGCTTCAGCGGCAAGAAGGACATCGAGGCGTACGGCATCGCCGAGTTCAACGCCAAGTGCCGCGAGTCGGTGACCCGCCACACCGACGCCTTCGCCGAGCTCACGACCCGTATGGGCTACTGGACCGACCTGGACGCCCCGTACCGCACGATGGACCCCGACTACATCGAGTCGGTGTGGTGGTCGCTGAAGGAGATCTTCAACAAGGGCCTGCTGGTCCAGGACCACCGTGTCGCCCCCTGGTGCCCGCGCTGTGGCACCGGCCTGTCGGACCACGAGCTGGCGCAGGGCTACGAGACGGTCGTCGACCCCTCGGTCTTCGTCCGCCTCCCGCTGACGTCCGGCCCGCTGGCCGGCCGGGCCGCGCTGCTGATCTGGACCACCACCCCCTGGACCCTGGTCTCCAACACGGCCGTCGCCGCGCACCCCGACGTCACGTATGTCGTCGCCACCGACGGCAGCGAGCAGCTGGTCGTCGCCGAGCCGCTGCTGGAGAAGGCCCTCGGCGAAGGCTGGACCACCACCGGCGAGTCGTTCACCGGCCGCGAGATGGAGCGCTGGGCCTATGAGCGCCCCTTCGACCTCGTCGAGCTGGAGGGCGCCAACATCGTCGTCAACGCCGAGTACGTCACCACCGACGACGGCACCGGCCTCGTCCACCAGGCCCCGGCCTTCGGCGAGGACGACCTCAAGACCTGCAAGGCGTACGACCTTCCGGTGGTCAACCCGGTCCGCCCGGACGGCACGTTCGAGGAAGGACTGGGCCTGGTCGGCGGCCAGTTCTTCAAGAAGGCCGACGAGGCGCTGGTCGCCGACCTCGACGCCCGCGGCCTGCTCTTCCGGCACCTCGCGTACGAGCACAGCTACCCGCACTGCTGGCGCTGCCACACCGCGCTGCTCTACTACGCCCAGCCGTCGTGGTACATCCGCACCACCGCGGTCAAGTACGCCCTGCTGCGGGAGAACGAGAACACCAACTGGTTCCCGGAGTCGGTCAAGCACGGCCGCTTCGGCGACTGGCTCAAGAACAACATCGACTGGGCGCTGTCCCGCAACCGCTACTGGGGCACCCCGCTGCCCATCTGGCGCTGCGAGGAGGGCCACCTCACCTGCGTCGGCTCGCTCACCGAGCTGACCGAGCTGACCGGCACCGACCAGTCGGACCTGGACCCGCACCGCCCGTACATCGACGCGATCACCTTCGCCTGCCCGACGTGCCAGGGCACCGCGACCCGTGTCCCGGAGGTCATCGACGCCTGGTACGACTCGGGCTCGATGCCGTTCGCGCAGTGGGGCTACCCGTACCGCAACAGGGAACTGTTCGAGAAGCGCTACCCGGCGCAGTTCATCTCGGAGGCCATCGACCAGACCCGCGGCTGGTTCTACACGCTGATGGCCGTCGGCACGCTCGTCTTCGACAAGTCCTCGTACGAGAACGTGGTCTGCCTCGGTCACATCCTGGCCGAGGACGGCCGGAAGATGTCCAAGCACCTGGGCAACACCCTCCAGCCGATCCCGCTCATGGACCAGCACGGCGCCGACGCAGTCCGCTGGTTCATGGCCGCCGGCGGCTCCCCGTGGGCCGCCCGCCGGGTGGGCCACTCCACCATCCAGGAAGTCGTCCGCAAGACGCTGCTGACGTACTGGAACACCGTCGCCTTCCAGGCGCTGTACGCCCGTACGTCGAACTGGGCGCCCTCCGCGGCCGACCCGGCCCCCGCCGACCGCCCGCTGCTGGACCGCTGGCTGCTCGGCGAGCTGAACACCCTGGTCGAGCAGGCCACCGAGTCCCTGGAGACGTTCGACACCCAGCGGGCCGGCAAGCTGCTGTCCTCCTTCGTCGACGACCTCTCCAACTGGTACGTCCGCCGCTCCCGCCGTCGCTTCTGGCAGGGCGACGCCGCCGCGCTGCGGACGCTCCACGAGGTCATCGAGACCGTCACCCGCCTCATGGCGCCCCTCACCCCGTTCATCACCGAGCGGGTCTGGCAGGACCTGGTCGTCCCGGTCACCCCGGAGGCACCGGAGTCCGTCCATCTCGCCGGCTGGCCGGTCGCCGACCGGACGCTCATCGACCCGGCGCTGTCCGGCCGGATGCAGCTGGTGCGCCGGCTGGTCGAGCTGGGCCGCGCGACCCGCGCCGAGTCGGGGGTGAAGACCCGCCAGCCGCTGTCCCGTGCGCTGGTGGCGGCCCACGGTTTCGCGGGCCTGCCCGAGGACCTGCGGGCACAGATCACCGAGGAGCTCAACGTCAGCTCGCTGGCCTCGCTGTCGGAGGTGGGCGGCTCGCTGGTCGACACCACCGCGAAGGCGAACTTCCGTGCCCTGGGCAAGCGGTTCGGCAAGGGCGTCCAGGCGGTCGCCAAGGCCGTCGCCGCGGCCGATGCCGCGGCGCTCTCCCTCGCGCTGCGCGAGGGCACGGCCCACGTCGAGGTCGACGGTGAGACCGTCTCGCTCGCCCCGGACGAGGTCATCATCACCGAGACCCCGCGCGAGGGCTGGTCGGTGGCCTCCGACGCCGGTGCCACGGTCGCCCTCGACCTGGAGATCACCCCGGAGCTGCGCCGGGCGGGCCTGGCCCGCGACGCGATCCGGCTGATCCAGGAGGCCCGTAAGAACAGCGGCCTGGACGTCGCCGACCGGATCGCGCTGCGCTGGCAGTCCACCGACGAGGAGGTGCGGACGGCGCTGGCCGACCACACCGGCCTGATCTCCGACGAGGTGCTCGCCGACGACTTCACCCCCGGCGAGGCGGACGGATCGTACGGCCCCGCGTTCACCGACGAGAGCCTGTCCCTCACGTTCCAGCTGCGCAAGGCGTAACCGCACCCGCGGCCACGACGGCGCACCAGGCCCCCCGGCGCAACCCGCACCGGGGGGCCTTGCCGTCCCCGCGGACGCAACCGGCCCACCCGGCGGACACCCGGCCCATGCGGCGGACGTATCCGGCCCACGCGCACAAGTACACACAAAAGGGCCGGGCCCCGAAGGAGTGTTCCCTCGAGGCCCGGCCCTGATTGCCGACTGTGCGCGCTACGCGGACGTCAGTTGTCGTCCTCGTCGATGAGGAAGCCGCGCATCGGCGACGGCGTCTGCTGCATGGGCTGCTGGCCCTGCGGCCGCACCGGAGCCATCGGCTGGGTCATCGCCGGCGACATCTGCTGCTGACCGCCGTAGGACGGACCACCGTTGGACGGACCGGCCATGGAGTGGTTGCCGCCCATCTGCTGGCCGCCACCCATGGTGTGGTTGCCGCCCATGGTGCCGGCACCGGCCGACGCCATCGACGGGGACGGCGGCAGCGAAGCGGCTGCCGGGGTCCGCGGCGGAGCCAGCGAGTCGTCGGCCTGGTTCTCCAGCTGACGCAGCTGGCTCTCCAGGTAGGACTTCAGCCGCGTGCGGTACTCGCGCTCGAAGCCGCGCAGGTCCTCGACCTTGCGCTCCAGCGTCGCGCGGGCCGACTCCAGCGAGCCCATCGCCACGCGGTGCTTCTCCTGCGCGTCCCGCTCCAGCGCATCGGCCTTGGCGCGGGCGTCCCGCTCCAGACCCTCGGCACGGCTGCGCGCCTCGCCGACGATCTTGTTGGCCTCGGAACGGGCCTCCGCGATCGCCTGGTCGGCGGTCTGCTGTGCCAGCGACAGCACGCGCGCGGCGCTGTCACCGCCGGGGCCACCCTGCTGCTGGGCAGCCTGCGGCAGCTGCGGTCCACCGGGGCCGCCCATCGGGCCACCCATCGGACCGCCGGGGCCCATCGGACCGGGGCCGTGCGGGCCCTGCGGACCGGGGCCGTGGCCACCGGGACCTGGAGGCAGCTGCGGTGCACCACCGGGCAGTTGGGGCGGGCCACCCATCCCCTGCTGCTGCTGCGGCGGGACCGGCTGCGGACCGGATATGGCGGCGGGCACCGGAGACCCGGGCCTCTGCTGCTGATCCTGCTGCTGGTCCGGTCCCTTGCGCAGACCCTGCTGCTGCTGGTTCTGCGCGGCGGCGCGGGTGGCAGCGGCAAGCTTGGCGCGCAGGTCCTCGTTCTCCCGCAGGAGCCGGGTCAGTTCGGCTTCGACCTCATCGAGGAAGGCATCGACCTCGTCCTCGTCATAGCCTTCTCGGAGGCGGACGGTCGTGAACTGCTTGTTCCGCACGTCCTCGGGGGTCAACGGCATCTCTACTTCACCTCAACGTAGTCGTCGGCAATCGGCAAGACCGTATCGTTCACACCAACAACACCGACCTCACGACGGTGATCAGGATGTACACGATGATCATCAATACGAAGAAGGACAGGTCGAGCGCCACGCCCCCGAGACGCAGCGGCGGGATTACCCGCCGCAGAAGCTTGAGTGGCGGATCAGTGACAGTGTAGGCGGCCTCAAGAACGACCACCATCGCCTTGCCGGGTTGCCATGAACGGGCGAACTGGAAGACATAGTCCATCACCAGCCGGAAGATCAACACGATCAGGAAGCAGTACAGCGCGATGTAGATCACCTGACCAAAGACACTCATCTCGCGCTTCCCTCTCCCCTTGCCTTGCTCCTGTGTTGGCCTTACGGCCGCGGTGTGCCCGGTGTTGCGTCTCAGCTCTGGTTGAAGAACCCGCCCTCTGCGATGCGGGCCTTGTCCTCCGCCGTGACATCGACGTTAGCAGGCGACAACAGGAACACCTTCTGCGTCACCCGCTCGATGCTGCCGTGAAGACCAAACACCAAACCGGCCGCAAAGTCGACAAGTCGCTTCGCGTCGGTGTCATCCATCTCCGTGAGATTCATGATCACCGGAGTGCCCTCACGGAAGTGTTCCCCGATGGTACGGGCTTCGTTGTAGGTCCGGGGGTGAAGTGTGGTGATGCGGTAGGGCTCCCGCTCGGACACAACCTTGGGCATGATCACCGGTGCGTTCTTCTCCAGATTTGGACGTTCGGGTGTGATGGATGCCACGGGGGCGATTCGCGCGGGTCGTCCGCTTTCCGCGGCGAGCGGGGCCGGTTCGCGTTGGGCCGGAGGTGTCACGGCACGGACGGGTTCCTCCCGTTCCGGGTGCGTTTCGGCCTGCACTTGGTGCTGTTGCCGCCGTCCCCGATCGGGTTCCGGGTCAAGCTCGGGTTCGAACTCGTCATCGGGGTCGAACCCCCGGCCGTCGTACCCATCGTCCTCCACGAGGCCGAGGTAGACCGCCATCTTGCGCATCGCGCCGGCCATTCTCTGCGTCCTCCGCTCTGTGGTGGATCGGCTCCGTCACCAGGGGCCTTGGATCCACTCGGCCTGCCCGCTTTTTGCGGTAATGACCATATTTTGTGCTGTGGTCCGACTTGCTTGGCGACGTTACCGGAGCCGTGGTCGGACTCCGAGTACCGCAGTGCCGACGCGCACATGTGTCGCCCCGGCCGCCACGGCGTCTTCGAGGTCCGCGCTCATGCCTGCGGACACCATGTTGGCACCAGGATGTGCCGCGCGCAGGTCGGATGACATTTCCATGAGCCGCCCGAAAGCGGCGAGTTCACGTCCGGCATACGGCCCGGCCAGCGGCGCGACGGTCATGAGACCGTCCAGCCGCAGACCTTGGGCCCCGGCGATCACCTCGGCGAGCGCCTCGACTCCGTCGGGCGCCACTCCGCCGCGCTCACCCCGCTCCCCCGACTCCGCATCGAGCGCCACCTGGATCAGACAACCCAGTTCACGCTCGGCACGCACCGCCTCCTTGGAGAGTGCGGTGACGAGCCTGGCCCGGTCGACCGACTGAATAATTCCGGCATAACCGGCCACGGAGCGCACCTTGTTCGTCTGCAGTTGACCGACGAAGTGCCAAGTAAGGGGCAAATCAGCGCATTCGGCGGCCTTGGGTGCCGCCTCCTGATCGCGGTTCTCCGCGACCTGCCGCACCCCCAGCTCCGCGAGCAACCGGACATCGCTCGCGGGGTAGGTCTTGGTGACCACGATCAGGGTCACCTCGTCACGCGGCCGGCCGGCCTTGGCGCAGGCGGCGGAGATACGTTCCTCCACCCGCGCCAGGTTCTCGGCCAGTTGCGTCTTGCGGTCGTCCGTCACAGCTCGGCCTCCCCCAGCCCCGGGCCGGGGGTGTCCCCGAGCCATACATAGCTCGCGAGCCGTCCCGTCGTACGGTCGCGCCGGTAAGAGAAGTGGTCGGCGGATTCGCGGGTGCAGATGTGGGAATCCTCACGCACCGGCACGCCCGCCGCGGCGAGTTGGGCCCGTACACCTGCCGTCACGTCCACCGCGGGAGTGCCCCAGCTGGTCGTCGCACGGGCCTCGGGCACCACCGCGGCGACATCGGAACGCATCGTCTCGGGCACCTCGTAACACCGACCGCAGATCGCCGGTCCCGTGTACGCGACGATCCGCGCCGGCACCGCACCCCGCTTCACCATCGTCTCGACGACCGCCGGGACGACCCCGGCGACCAGACCGGGCCGGCCGGCATGCGCGGCCCCCGCGATCCCGGCGACCGGATCGGCCAGCAGGACCGGGGTGCAGTCGGCGGTCAGAACGGCGAGCGCGAGGCCGCGGCGATCCGTGACCACCGCGTCGACACCGGGAATCTCCGTACCGTGCCACGGCCCGTCGACCACCGCGACGTCCCGGCCGTGCACCTGGTTCATCCAGACCACCGCGGCCGGGTCGACGCCGAGTTCCGCGGCGACCCGTGCACGGTTGGCGCGTACGGCCTGCGGGTCGTCGCCGACCGCGCCGCCCAGGTTGAGCTGCTCATACGGAGCGGCGCTCACCCCGCCCCACCTGTCGGTGAAGGCGAAATGCGCGCCGCTCTCGTGGTGCTGTTGCCCTATCACTTCGCTGCTTCGGTCACTTCAGGAAGTCGGGGACGTCCAGTTCCTCGGCCGCGGAGTCCGAGTACGGACGGGCCGGGGGAACCTGCGGGGCGCCCGCCGGGGGCGCCGGGACCTCGCCCAGCGAGGAGGATTCGGCCGGGGCCGGCTCCTCGTCACGCACGGGCACCGAACCCAGTCCGCCGAAGGACGACGAACGCGGCTCCGGCGGGGCGGCCGGACGGCTCGGGGCCGGGGTGGGCTCCTCGCGCTTCTGGGACGACAGCGCCGACTGCGCATCGCGGCGGGCCGGCGGCTGACCGCCGTCGAAGCCCGCGGCGATGACCGTCACCCGGACCTCGTCGCCCAGTGCGTCGTCGATGACCGCACCGAAGATGATGTTGGCTTCCGGGTGCGCGGCCTCGCTGACCAGCTGCGCGGCCTCGTTGATCTCGAAGAGACCGAGGTCGGAACCGCCGGAGATGGAGAGCAGCACCCCTCGGGCGCCGTCGATGGAGGCCTCCAGGAGCGGCGAGGAGATCGCCATCTCAGCGGCGGCCACCGCGCGGTCGTCGCCACGTGCCGAGCCGATGCCCATGAGCGCGGAACCGGCCTCCGACATCACGGACTTGACATCTGCGAAGTCGAGGTTGATCAGACCCGGTGTGGTGATCAGATCGGTGATGCCCTGGACACCCGACAGCAGCACCTGGTCCGCGGACTTGAACGCGTCGAGCACGCTCACCTGACGGTCCGAGATGGACAGCAGCCGGTCGTTGGGGATCACGATGAGGGTGTCGACCTCTTCGCGCAGCTGCGCGATGCCGTCCTCGGCCTGGTTGGCGCGACGGCGGCCCTCGAAGGTGAACGGCCGGGTGACCACACCGATCGTCAGGGCGCCCAGCGATCGGGCGATGTTGGCGACGACGGGCGCGCCGCCGGTGCCGGTGCCGCCGCCCTCACCCGCGGTCACGAAGACCATGTCGGCCCCCTTGAGGACCTCCTCGATCTCCTCGCGGTGGTCCTCGGACGCCTTGCGGCCCACATCCGGGTTGGCGCCGGCGCCGAGTCCGCGCGTCATTTCGCGGCCGACGTCGAGCTTGACGTCGGCGTCGCTCATCAGCAGCGCCTGTGCATCGGTGTTGATCGCGATGAACTCGACGCCCTTGAGCCCGACCTCGATCATCCGGTTGATGGCGTTCACGCCACCGCCGCCGATGCCGACGACCTTGATGACTGCGAGGTAGTTCTGCGGTGCTGCCACGTCGAAGGCCTCTCGCCTCGAGTTACGTGTCGTCGCCGCACGTGCGTGTGGACGCCGACTGATGCCGATGGGACGGTTCGTATCGCCGACCCGAACCCTAACGTTGAAGTTTAGGGTTACCTGTACCTGTGTTCCTGGGTTCCATAGTCCCTTTGGAACGAGACACTAAGTCGACAAGGCGCGCCCGTTCAACGAACACGCCGAACCTCCCGTTTTTCTTTTCACCCTATGTGATCACCCATAGTCGTAGCCATCCAGGGTGCTGGCCTGCGGCTCCGCACGTCAACTCCCGGATACCGCAGGGGCACTGGGGACCGAGACGTCGAAGTGGCGCCCGGCATGTGCCGCTTTCAGCAGTGCGGTCAGCACCTTCGCCTTTTCGGCGCCCTCTTCGCGACTGCCCCAGGCGACCGTGCGGCCGCCGTTCAGTTCGAGGGTGATGGCGTCGTAGGACCGTACACGGACCTTGCGTACTTCCTTGCGTACGGCCGTGGGCAGATCCTGGGCGACCTCGACCGCGGCGCGTCGCAACCGGTCGATTCCGAAACGGCGCAGACTCGGGGAGTCGGATGCGGCCATTTCCAGAAGCGGAACGCCCTTGGGGGCCGTGCCGACGGTGGCGAACCGGACGCCCTCGGCGTCCACTTCGACAAACTTTCCGCCCGCTTGCATCAGCAGTTCCGGCACCCTTTCGGCCACCTTCAGACCGATCGTGTTCGGCCAGGACCGTTCGACGTCAACGGTCTTGATGCGCGGCAGCCGCACGCGCAGCCGGCGGGCGAGCGCGTCCGTATCCACCGAGACCAGCGGCGCATTCATCGGGGCGTGGGCCGCGGCGATGACCTCATGCGGCGTCAGCACCTCGGTGCCGACAGCCTTGACGCGTTCCACCCGGAGCCAGTTCGAGGCGTAGAGGGCCCAGACGCCGAACGCGCCGAGCAACGCCGTGACGACCATGCTGATGATCAGACTGCGGCGGCCCGGCGCGCGAAGAGGAATGCGCACCCACCGGAATCCCGTCGCGCGGGGCGGCGCGGCGGAGGGCGGGCCGGACGGTGACTTCTTCTCGCCGCGCCGGGCGGTTGTCGGTCCGGCCACGCTCCCTGCCTTCTCTCGTGCGCTACTTGTTGTTCTGCGCGATCGCCTCGTACACCATGCCGACCAGCAGCTCGTCGGCATCCCGGCGGCCGAACTCGGAGGCCGCGCGGGACATCTCGTACAGCCGGTGCGGATCTGCCAGGACCGGGAGCACGCTGTTCTGCACCCAGTCCGGGGTCAGCTGGGCGTCATCGACCAGCAGGCCCCCGCCGGCGTTGACCAACGGCTGGGCGTTGAGCCGCTGCTCGCCGTTGCCGATGGGCAGCGGAACGAAAGCGGCCGGCAGCCCGACGGCGGACAACTCGGCGACGGTCATCGCGCCCGCGCGGCAGAGCATCATGTCGGCCGCGGCGTACGCGAGATCCATCCGGTCCACGTACGGTACCGGGACATAGGGGGGCATCCCGGGCATGTTGTCCACGTGCGGCAGTTCGTTCTTCGGACCGACCACGTGAAGCACCTGGATTCCGGCGCGCTGGAGGACCGGTACGGCGGCCTGGATGACCTCGTTCAGCCGGCGGGCGCCCTGGGAACCACCGGACACCAGCAGGGTCGGGAGGTTGGGGTCGAGCCCGAAGGCGGCCCGCGCCTCCGGGCGAACCGCGGCACGGTCCAGGGTGGCGATGGTACGGCGCAGCGGGATGCCGACATAGCGGGCACCGCGCAGCTTGCTGTCGGGGGTGCTGACGGCGACGAACTTGGCGTACCGCGAGCCGATCTTGTTGGCCAGGCCGGGGCGGGCGTTTGCCTCGTGGACGATGATCGGCACCCCGAGGCGCTTGGCGGCCAGGTAGCCGGGCAGCGCCACATAGCCGCCGAAGCCGACGACACAGTCCGCCTTCGTGCGCTCCAGGATCTGCTCGGCGGCCTTGATCGTGCCGCGCAGCCGCCCGGGGACGGTGATCAGTTCGGGCGTGGGCTTGCGCGGCAGCGGCACGGCCGGGATGAGACCGAGCTCATAGCCGCGTTCCGGGACGAGCCGGGTCTCCAGGCCCTTCTCCGTACCGAGTGCCGTGATCCCCACGGTGGGGTCCTGCCTCCGCAGTGCGTCCGCGAGGGCGAGCGCGGGCTCGATGTGGCCGGCGGTCCCCCCACCGGCGAGTACGACATGCACCGAAATTCACCGCTCTCCGGACGGTCGCTTCTTGACGCGCCGTCTCATCGTCTTCCATCTCACCCCAGCCGGTTTCCTTCCGAAAACCGGCTTCCGCGTGGCCAACGCGGCCAACGCCGCCCGTGCAGCGGGCTCGTCACGCGCGAAGGCGATCAGCAGCCCGATGGCGAACATCGTCGGCAGCAGGGCGGAGCCTCCGTAGGAGAACAGCGGGAGCGGGACACCGGCGATCGGCAACAGGCCGAGCACCGCACCGATGTTGATCACGGCCTGGGCCGTGATCCAGGTGGTCACACCTCCCGCGGCGTACCGTACGAAGGGGTCCTCCGTGCGTCCGGCCACGCGGATACCCGCATAGCCTAGAGCCGCGAAGAGGGCGAGCACCGACAGCGTCCCCGCCAGGCCCAGTTCCTCCCCGGTGATGGCGAAGATGAAGTCGGTGTGCGGTTCGGGGAGTTCTCCCCATTTTTCCATACTCGCACCGAGGCCGGAACCGAAGAATCCGCCGGACGCCAGAGCATAGATGCCGTGCACGGCCTGCCAGCACTGGTCGCCGGGGCCCGGATCGGTCGCTCCGATGCAGGCCAGCCGGGACATCCGGTTGGCGCTGGTCTTGATCAGCAGCGCCCCGATCAGCGCGGCGCTGCCCAGCACCCCCACGAACAGCCGGGTCGGCGCACCGGCCAGCCACAGCAGCCCGAAGAGGATCGCCGTGAGAATGATCGCGGTGCCCATGTCGCCGCCGAGCATGATCAGCCCGAGCAGCAGGAACGCCACCGGGATCAGCGGCACCAGCAGGTGCTTCCACTGCACCAGCAGCCTTTTGTCCTGTTTGCGAGCCAGCAGATCGGCGCCCCACAGCACCAGGGCGAGCTTGGCGAACTCGCTCGGTTGCATCTGGAAAGGGCCGCCGAGGTTGATCCAGTTCTGATTTCCGTTGACCGCGACCCCTATGCCCGGAATCTGCACCAGGCACATCAGGAACACCGAGACGGCGAGCAGCGGATAGGCCAGCGTGCGGTGCAGCCGTACCGACATCCGGGAGGCGGCCAGCAGCAGCCCGCCGCCCAGGACGGCGGCGAGCAGCTGCTTGCGGAAGAAGTACGTCGGGGCCAGACCGGACTGCAGCGCCTTGATCTGGGACGCCGAGTAGACCATCACCAGACCCAGGACCGTGATCAGCAGGCTGCCGCCGAGGATCAGGTAGTACGCGGTCAGCGGGCGGTCCCAGGCCCGCTTCAGCCGGGTGCCCAGGCCCCGGGGCCCGCCCGGTGTGCGGCCTCCGCGCGGCCCTCGCACCATGGACGGCCGACGCGGACGCGACGGGACCGCCTTCGCCGATCGGGCCGTCATCCTCGTCCCCTCCACAGGTGCGCTCGCCGTCGGCTGACGACGACAGCGGGGAGAAACGGTCTAGTGATCCCGTGCGGTCAGCTCGCCGACCGCGTCGGCGAAGGCCTCGCCCCGCTTGTTGTAATTGACGAACATGTCCATCGAGGCACAGGCCGGAGCCAGCAGGACGGTGTCGCCGGGCTCGGCCAGGCGGGTCGCTTCCCGGACCGCCTCAGGCATCGCCCCAGTGTCGGTCCGGTCGAGGTCGACCACCGGGACATCGGGGGCGTGTCGCGCCAGGGCTTCGCGAATCAGCGCCCGATCGGCGCCGATCAGCACCACACCGCGCAGCCGGGGCGCCGACTTCTGCACCAGCTCGTCGAAGGTCGCGCCCTTGGCGAGGCCGCCGGCGATCCACACGATGTGCTCGTACGCCGCCAACGACGCCTCGGCGGCGTGGGTGTTGGTGGCCTTGGAGTCGTCGATGTAGCTGACGCCGTCGAGGTCCGCGATGTGCTGGATGCGGTGGGCGTCGGGGTGGAAGGCGCGCAGTCCGTCGCGTACGGCGGCGGGCCGGACGCCGAAGGCACGGGCCAGTGCCGCCGCCGCGAGGGCGTTGGCGATGTTGTGCGGGGCGGGGGTCCCGGAACCGGGCGCGATGTCGGAGACCTCGGCGAGCTCCTGAGCCTGCTGCTGACGGTTCTCCACGAAGGCACGGTCGACGAGGATGCCCTCGACGACGCCCAGTTGGGAGGGGCCGGGGGTGCCGAGGGTGAAGCCGATGGCGCGGCAGCCCTCCTCGACATCGGCCTCGCGCACCAGGTCCTCGGTCGCCTTGTCGGCCACGTTGTAGACGCACGCGACGGTGTTGCCCTCGTAGATCCGGCCCTTGTCGGCGGCGTACGCCTGCATGGATCCGTGCCAGTCGAGGTGGTCGGGCGCGAGGTTGAGGACCGCGGCGGAGTGGGCGCGCAGCGACGGCGCCCAGTGCAGCTGGTAGCTGGAGAGTTCGACGGCGAGCACGTCGTAGGGGCGCTCGCCGTCCTTGCCCTGGCCGAGGACGACATCGATGATCGGGGTTCCGATGTTGCCGACGGCCGCGGTGTGCAGCCCTTCGGCGGCCAGGATCGAGGCCAGCATCCGCACCGTGGTGGTCTTGCCGTTGGTACCGGTGACCCCGAGCCAGGCCGCGGCGGGTTGTCCTCCGGGGGTGTCCCGCAGCCGCCAGGCGATCTCGACATCGCCGACCACGTCCACGCCGGCCTCGGCGGCCGCCGCGAACAGCGGGCTGTCCGGCTTCCAGCCGGGCGAGGTGACGATGAGATCCGTGCCCTCGGGGAGGGTCGCGCCGTCGCCGAGGCGGACGCTGATGCCTTCCGCCTCCAGCTCACCCGCGGCGGCCCGCTGCTTGTCGCCGTCGCCGCCGTCCACGACGGTGACACGGGCGCCGAGGCCGGCCAGCGCGCGGGCGGCACTGATGCCGCTCACGCCCAGGCCGGCGACGGTGATGTGCTGACCGGCGAACCCCTCGGGGGTCCGGGTCGGGTCGTGCGTGGTCACTTCGCTGCCTGCCAGCCGCCGTAGAAGATGCCTAGGCCCACGATGACGCACATGCCCTGGATGATCCAGAACCTGACCACCACAAGGACTTCGGACCACCCCTTGAGTTCGAAGTGGTGCTGGAGTGGCGCCATCCGGAAGACCCGCTTACCGGTGAGCCGGAACGATCCGACCTGGATGACCACGGACATGGTGATCAGGACGAAGAGACCGCCGAGGATGGCCAGCAGCAGCTCCGTACGGGAGCAGATGGCCAGACCGGCCAGCGCGCCTCCCAGGGCCAGCGAACCGGTGTCCCCCATGAAGATCTTGGCGGGCGAGGTGTTCCACCACAGGAAGCCGAAGCAGGCGCCCATCAGCGCCGAGGCGACGACCGCGAGGTCGAGTGGATCGCGGACCTCGTAACAGCCCGGTCCCGCGGTGATCTGGTTGGCGCACGACTCCTGGTGCTGCCAGATGCCGATGAACGTGTAGGCGCCGAAGACCATCACCGAGGCGCCGGTGGCGAGGCCGTCGAGGCCGTCGGTGAGGTTCACGCCGTTGGACATCGCCAGGATCATGAACAGCGCCCAGATCACGAAGATCACCGGGCCGATCTGCCAGCCGAAGTCCTGGGTGAAGGAGAGCCGGTCGGACGCCGGGGTCTGCCCACGCAGATCGGCGAACTGCAGCGAGAGCACGGCGAAGGCGATGCCGACGATCAGCTGACCGGCCATCTTGGCCTTGGCCCGCAGGCCCAGCGAACGCTGTTTGACGATCTTGATGTAGTCGTCGAGGAAGCCGACCAGGCCCATACCCGCCATCAGGAACAGCACCAGCACACCGGAGAAGGTGGGGTCACTGCTCGTGATGACCTTGGTCAGCACATAGGCGATGATCGTGGCCAGGATGAAGGCGATACCACCCATGGTGGGCGTACCGCGCTTGCTGTGGTGATCGCGCGGGCCGTCATCACGGATGAACTGCCCGTATCCCTTTTTGGCCAGCAGCTTGATCAGCACCGGGGTGCCGATCAGGGTCAGGAAGAGCCCGATCATTCCGGAGAAGAGGATCTGCTTCATCGAGTTCATCGGGACGCGGCTCCACCCTCAGCGCCCGCGGCGCCCAGCATGCCTCCGTCGTCCAGCAATGCTGCGGCAACCCGCTCCAGACCCACCGACCTGGACGCCTTCACCAGCACGACGTCTCCCGGTCGCAGCTCGCTGCGCAACAGGTCGACCGCCGCCCGCGCGTCGGACACGTGCACCGACTCCTCACCCCACGAACCCTCGTTCTTGGCGCCCATGTCGAGCCAGGCCGCTTCCCTGCCGCCGACTGCCACGAGCTTGCTGACGTTGAGCCGGACGACCAGCCGCCCGACCGCGTCGTGTTCGGCGAGTGACTCCCCGCCCAGCTCGGCCATCTCACCGAGCACCGCCCACGTACGACCGCCCTTCGCCTTGGCGGCTGCGCCCATGGCGACCAGCGCTCGCAGCGCCGCTCGCATGGACTCGGGGTTCGCGTTGTAGGCGTCGTTGACGACCCGCACGCCGTCCACGCGCTCGGTGACCTCCATACGCCAGCGGGAGAGCGTGCCGGCTTCGGAGAGCGCGGTGGCGATCTCGTCTACGGGCATGCCCAACTCATGGGCGACGGCGGCCGCGGCGAGCGCGTTCGACACGTGGTGCTCACCGTACAGCCGCATGGTCACATCGCTGCACCCGGAGGGTGTGTGAAGCGTAAAGGCGGGCTGTCCGGCCTCCGTGATCCGGACATTCTCGGCACGTACGGCGGCGTCCTCGGCCTCACCGAACAGGATCGTGCGGGCCCTTGTGCGGGGGACCATGGCGCGTACATACGGGTCGTCGGCGTTGAGCACCGCGACCCCGCCGTCCTCGGCCGCAGGCAACTCCTCGATGAGTTCGCCCTTTGCCAGGGCGATCTGCTCACGGCCGCCGAACTCACCGATGTGCGCGGAGCCGACGTTCAGCACCACACCGATCCTCGGCGGGGTCAGCCCGGCCAGGTAGCGGATGTGGCCGACGCCGCGGGCGCCCATCTCCAGGACGAGGTGACGGGTGGTCTCCTCGGCGCGCAGCGCGGTCAGCGGCAGCCCGATCTCGTTGTTGAGGTTGCCCTCCGGCCAGACCGTCGGGCCGGTGCGCTGCAGCAGCTGGGCGATCAGGTCCTTGGTGCTGGTCTTGCCGGCCGAGCCGGTGAGACCGACGACGGTGGTGCCCAGCCGCTCGACGACGGCGCGGGCGAGCGCGCCGAGCGCGGCGACCACATCGTCGACGACGATGGCGGGGACGCCGACAGGGCGGTTGGCCAGGACGGCCACCGCGCCTGCCTCGACGGCGCCCGGCGCGAAGTCGTGGCCGTCGGCACGTTCACCGGCGAAGGCCACGAACAGTGCGCCGGGGCATACCGCGCGGGAGTCCGCCACGACCGGTCCGGTCACCCGGCGGCCGTCGTCCGGTATGTCGTACTGCCGGCCGCCGACGATGCTCGCGATCTCGGCGAGGGACAGGGAGATCACAGGTCACCCCCGGTGAGGGGCGGGCGGTGACGGTAATGGGGTTGTGCGCGCATGGCGGTGTGTCATCCCTGGTGGTTCGGCTGCGGTGACTGCTGCGACTTCTGCGAGTCCTCGATGGCATCGCGCAGCACCTGACGGTCGTCGAAGGGGCGTACCACTCCGGCGATGTCCTGGCCCTGCTCGTGGCCCTTGCCCGCGACGATCACGGTGTCGCCGGGCTCGGCGCGGGCGACGGCGGCGGCGATGGCGATGGCCCGTTCTTCCTCGACCAGCACCGTGCCGCGTTCATGAATGGGGACTTCCGCGGCACCCGCGAGCATGGTGGCGAGGATCGAGAGCGGGTCCTCGTTGCGGGGGTTGTCGGAGGTCAGGATGGCCGTGTCGGCGAGCCGGGCCACCGCGGCACCCATGGGGGCGCGCTTGTGCGGGTCGCGGTCGCCGCCGCAGCCGAGGACGGCGTGCAGCTTGCCGTCGGTGACCTTGCGCAGCGCGCGCAGAACCGATTCGACGGCGTCGGTCTTGTGGGCGTAGTCGACGACCGCCAGGTACGGCTGGCCGGCGTCGATGCGCTCCAGGCGGCCGGGGACGCCGGGCACCGCGGCGACACCGTCGGCGGCGGTCTGCGGGTCGATGCCGGCGACGACCAGGGAGGTGATCGCGGCGAGCGCGTTGGCGACGTTGAACGGGCCGGCGATCGGGGAGGCGGCGCGCAGGGTCTGGCCGTCCGGGCCGTGCACGGTGAAGGTCGAGCCGAGCGAGCCGACCTCGACGTCCGACGCCCGCCAGTCGGCGTCCGGGTGGCCCTCCGCCGAGAAGGTGGTGACCGGGACCTCGGACTCACCCTCGGCCAGCCGCTTGCCGTACTCGTCGTCGAGGTTGACCACGCCGGCCCGGCTGCGGGCCTTGGTGAACAGCCGGGCCTTGGCCTGGAAGTAGTCCTCCATGCCGGAGTGGAACTCCATGTGCTCCGGGCTGAGGTTGTTGAAGATCGCGACGTCGAAGACGCAGCCGTCGACCCGGCCGAGGACCAGTGCGTGGCTGGAGACCTCCATGGCGACCGCGCGGACGCCGCGCTCGCGCATCACGGCGAACAGCGCCTGCAGGTCGGTGGCCTCGGGGGTGGTGCGCTCGGACTTGATGCGCTCCCCGCCGATACGGGTCTCCACGGTGCCGATCAGACCGGTCAGGCCCCCGTCGGCACTCTTCGCGGCGGCCTCCCGCAGCCCGCCCTCGATGAGGTAGGCGGTGGTGGTCTTGCCGGAGGTGCCGGTGATGCCGATCTGGAGGAGGTCCTCGCCCGGCGCCCCGTAGATCGAGACGGCCAGGGCGCCCATCCGGGCCCGCGGGTTCTCGACGACGAGGGCCGGCAGGCCGGTCGCCGCGGCGCGCTCGGCGCCCGAGGGGTCGGTCAGGATCGCCGCGGCACCGAGGTCGGCGGCCTGGGCGACGAAGTCGGCGCCGTGCAGACGGGCGCCGGGCAGCGCGGCATAGACATCACCGGGGCGGACCGCCCGGGAGTCGTGGGTGATGCCGGTGACCATGACATCGGAGTGGCCGGCGTCCGGGGCCGGGCATCCCAGCTGCTCGGCGAGGTCCGCCAGGGGGGTGGGGCGGACCGTTTCAGGGCGCGGGGCTCCCGGATAGGTGCCGGGCCCGCCCTTCTCGGCGTGCTGGGCTTTCGGGGACTGATCAGCATGTGACACGGCCGTGAGCGTACCGGGCACAACCGGCCCGGGGCGAAGTGAGGGCCGTGGGGAGGAGCGGATTCCCGGGACGGGGGTGCCGTCGGGGGTGCCGTCGGGGGTGATGGTCGTCACGGCGGGATAGCCTCGATTTCATTGGCCTGGCGTGAAGGTGACCGGCAGCTTCGGGGGCTTGGCGCCGGTCGGCGGGACCTGGAGGGTTTTCAGCGCGAAGGCCATGACCTGCTGGTAGATCGGGCCACAGACCTGGCCGCCGAAGTAGCTGCCCGTAGTGGGGTTCTGAACGGCGCAGTAGACCGTGATGCGGGGCTTGTCGGCGGGTGCGAAGCCGGCGAAGGACGCCGTGTAGCCGTGGTAGCGGCCGGTTTTGGGGTCCACCCGGTTGGACGTGCCGGTCTTGCCGCCGACGCGATAGCCGTCGATCTTCGCCTTCGCTCCGGTGCCTTCCTCGTCGTCGACCACCGATTCGAGCATGGTGGCGAGCGTGCTCGCGGTCTTCCGGCTGACCACGCGGTTCCTGTCGGGCTTGGGCGCCGGTGCGTAGTGGCCGCCGGGTCCGGTGCTGCCGCGGACCAATGAGGGAGCGATGCGCTCGCCGCCGTTGGCGATCGTGGAGTAGACGGAGGCGGCCTGTACGGCGTTGAGGGACAGCCCCTGGCCGAACGGGATGGTGAACTGCTGCGAGGTGTTCCAGTCCTGCGGCTTGGCCAGGATGCCGTCGGTCTCCCCGGGGAAGCCGAGCCCGGTCGGCTTCCCGATACCGAACTTGCGCAGATACGAGTAGAGGACCTGGTTGGCGGCGGGCTGGGTCCTGCCGAGCTGGCCGGCCGCGAGGATCGTGCCGATGTTGCTGGACTTGGCGAGCACACCGTTGAGCGTCAGATGCCAGGTGGCGTGGTCGATGTCGTCCGCGAACAGCCGGTCGCCGCGGTGCAGCCGGTTGGGCACGGTGACCCGGGTGGACGACGTGGCGACACCCTGCTCCAGGACGGCGGCCATCGACATCAGTTTGCTGGTGGACCCCGGCTCGAACGCGTCGGACAGCGCGGCATTGCCCAGCGCTTCCGGGTCCGCCTTCGAGACCTCGTTGGGGTCGAACCCGGGCGCATTGGCGAGCGCCAGGATCTCCCCGGTGCGGGTGTCCTGGACGACGACATAGCCGCGGTCGGCGTTCGACTTGGCGACCTGCTGGGTGATGGCCTGCTGGGCCGCCCACTGGATGTCGCGGTCGAGGGTCAGCTCGACGTCGCTGCCGGGGACGGCAGGGTGTTCCTGGGTGTCGGCGGTGGGCACCCGGCGGCCACCGGACTGGGCGTAGACGAGCTTGCCGTCCTTGCCCGCCAGCTGCTTGTTCAGCAGCGCCTCCAGGCCGCCGCCGCCCTTGCCGGCTCCGTTGACGAAGCCGAGGACGCCGGCGGCGAGGTTCTGGTTCGGGTAGAGGCGCTTGCTGTGCTTGTCGGCGAAGATCCCCACCAGGACATCGGGCCGGGGCGCGCTCTTGGGGGCGGCGGCCGCCTTGGCGTCGAGGCTCTTGCGCAGGTCCTTGATCCGCTTCCAGATCTGCGGGGTCCGCTGCCGGGCGAGCAGGACGTAGCGCGCCTTGGGGCGGTCGAGCTTCTCGGTGAGGGTGGCCCGGTCCTCGCCGAGGATCGGCGCGAGCAGCGCGGCGGCCCGCTGCGGAGCGTCGTCGATCTTGGTCTTGCCGGGCGCCAGCAGGCTCGGGTCGGCGGTGATGTCGTACGCATCGACGGTGGTGGCGAGGTCCACGCCGTTCCGGTCGGTGATCGCACCGCGCTCGGCGGCCAGCTTGACCGGTACATAGCGGTTCTCGTTGGCCTTGGCGGCGAACGCCCCGGCGTCCACGGCCTGCACCTGGAAGAGCCGTACGACGAAGACCAGCATCACCAGCGTCAGTGCGAGGGCGACCAGCCGCAGCCGGGGGCGCGGGCTGCCGAGGCGGAGCGCCGGGGGCCCGGAGCGGGGGCGGGCGGCGGGGCGCCGGGCGGGGGGCCTGGGACCCGGCCGGGACGCGGGGCGCTTGGCGGGCGGGCGGCCGGCGCGGCCGCCGCGCTGGGCGGGGCGCGGCACCCGGCGAGGGTCCCTGGGCTCGGTCATGCCGCGATCACCTGCCGGAGGTCGTCGGGAAGAGGGCGGCCGCGGCGTCGGCCTCGGGTGCGGCGGAGGCGGTACCGGCGAACGGGATGCGCGGGGCGGAGGAGACCAGGGAGGCCGGGGCGGCCGCCGGCGCCGGCGGGGCGGGGTCGCCCGGTGTCAGCGCTGCGCGGTCCGGGCCCGGCGCACCCGCCGTCGCCGGCACCGGCGGCCGCACGGCCGGCGGCTCCGGCGGGACGGGCGGTGCGGACGGGACGGTGGGGCCGGCCGTGCCCGGCCTCGACGGCTCGGCGGAGGTGCTCAGCGGCGCCCCGTCCGACGTGGCCGCGCTCGTCCTGCCGCGGACGGTGCCGTCCGGGAGCAGGAACGCGGGGCTGCCGCCCGGCACCATGCCCAGTCGGCGGGCCCGCCGCTCCAGCGCGCCCGGGGCGGAGTACGCGTCCACATCCTGCTGCAGCGCCTGCTGCTCGTCCGTCAGCTCGTCGGTCTTCTTCTCCAGCTTGCTGAGCTCGAACGACCCCTGGTTGAGGGCCGAGTTGAGCAGCAGCAGGGTGATCAGGCCGGAGCCGAGCAGGACGACGATGAGGAGCACGAAGGGCGTGCGCGCCGCGGTGCCGACGCCGGAGGGGAACAGCGCGGCAAAGCGTTTCTGCCTGCCGCGCGGCACCCCCTGGCCTCTCACGCGGTGTCCTCGACGATCTCGCGGATGCGCTCTGCGCCGCGCAGCCGGGCAGGGGCGGCGCGGCGGTTCTCGGCGACCTCCTCCTCCGTGGGGAGTTCGGCGCCGCGGGTGAGCAGCTTGAGCCGGGGCTGGTAGCGCTCGGGGACGACCGGCAGCCCGGCCGGCGCCGTATTGGCCGCTCCGGCCGCGAGGACCTGCTTGACCAGCCGGTCCTCCAGCGACTGGTAGGAGAGCACGGCGATCCGGCCGCCCACGGCGAGCGCCTTCACAGCCGCCGGAACGGCGCGCTCGACACTCGCCAGCTCACCGTTGACCTCGATGCGCAGTGCCTGGAACGTGCGCTTGGCGGGATTGCCGCCGGTGCGCTTGGCGGCCTGCGGCAGCGCGTCACGGATCAGCTCGACCAGCCGCGCGCTGTTGGCGAACGGTTCCTTGGCGCGCTCGCGTACGACGGCCTCCACGATCCGCTTGGCCTGCTTCTCCTCACCGTAGGAGCGCAGGATCCGGACCAGCTCACCGGGCGCATAGGTGTTGAGGACGTCCGCGGCGCTGATGCCGGTCGTCTGGTCCATCCGCATGTCCAGCGGGGCGTCCTGCGCATACGCGAAGCCGCGGTCGGCCTCGTCGAGCTGCATGGAGGACACCCCGAGGTCGAACAGGACGCCCTGGACGCGCGGGGTGCCGAGACGGTCGAGGACCTCGGGGAGCTCGTCGTAGACGGCGTGCACCAGGGTGGCGCGCTCTCCGTACGGGGCGAGCCGCTCGCCCGCGAGCTTCAGGGCGGACGGGTCGCGGTCGAGCGCGATCAGCCGGGCCGCCGGGAAGGTGGAGAGCAGTGCCTCGCTGTGCCCGCCGAGTCCGAGCGTGCAGTCCACGACGACCGCGCCGGGCTCGGCGAGGGCGGGGGCGAGCATGTCCAGACACCTCTGGAGCATGACGGGGACGTGGCGAGTGTTGTTGGTCATACGACGGCCCCGCTGCGCTCGGCCCGCCTGCAGGCGCCACGCGCGCACCGCTTCCTGAATCGCTCGCTACGCTCGCTCATGTGCCTTCCGATGGGCTGGGCGGCAGGTGGGTCCCCGGCCGCTGGCTGGGGGGTTGCCGCACGTACCGCTTGGTCCCCGCCCGCTCTGAAGGGGAAGTGGCCCTCCGGCGACGGGGAAGTGACGTCGGAAGACCATGGGAGCGGGAGGAGGCCGAGCCGTACGTACGATGCGCGCACGCGAGGAATCCGGTATCCAAGGAGAGCGTCACGCCTCCCACTTCGCGCCACTTTAGTCCACCGGCTGTCCCGGTCAATCAACCGGTTCCGCGCGTCCTCCGACGGCTTTCGCGCCACCTTTCCCGCGGGCTTCTCACCCGGACGGCGGTGACACGGACGGCCCTGTGGATTACCTCACAAGGGGTGAAGTTGACCCCTATGCCCCACCTCTCATGCAGCCGAAAGGCCGGGTGACGATTACCTTGAATCCATGCCCATACCTGCATCGCAGCCGTTGCCCCCGTCCGCCGACAGCGCCGGCGGCCGTGCCGGTGACACCGTCACCGACCGACTCGTCGAGGCGAACCAGCGCTACGCCGATGCGTTCAGCGACCCCGGGATGGACGCCCGGCCCGTGCTCAAGGTCGCCGTCGTGGCCTGTATGGACGCCCGGCTCGACCTGCACGACGCGCTGGGCCTCGAGCTCGGCGACTGCCACACCATCCGCAATGCCGGCGGTGTGGTCACCGACGACATCATCCGGTCCCTGACCATCAGCCAGCGTGCCCTCGGCACCCGCTCGGTCGTCCTCATCCACCACACCGGCTGCGGTCTGCTCAGCCTGACCGAGGACTTCCGCCACGACCTGGCGGCCGAGGTCGGGCAGCGTCCCACCTGGGCCGTCGAGGCGTTCAAGGACCTCGACGAGGACGTACGGCAGTCCATGCAGCGGGTGCGCACCTCGCCCTTCCTCCTGCACACCGACGATGTCCGCGGCTTCGTCTTCGACGTGACCACGGGGCTGCTCCGGGAGATCGACCCGCGGCCCTGACGCTCCGGGGCCGGTCCGGCCGATGTGCGGACCGGCCCGGAAAGCCGGATTCGCCGGGAAGGCCGGGACTTATCCTTGTGAGTTATCCACAGGTCATGACGCGAAGCCGCGCGGGCGGCAAGAATGCGTGAGTGACGTCGTCTTGGCGGTGCCGGGTGCGACGCACACTTTCGGGGTGGGCCGGGTCCGCACAGGGGGCATCGGCCCGTAGTACGGGGCCGAGGAGGGCCGAGTGACGACGTATGACGAACGAGCGAGCCTCAGCGATCTGACCACCACCGCGGAGCGTGTTCACCGGTCGGTGGAGGGCGTGATCGAGGGCAAGCCGGAGGTCGTACGGCTCGCGCTGACCGTGCTGCTGGCCGAGGGACATCTGCTCATCGAGGATGTGCCCGGCGTCGGCAAGACCATGCTCGCCAAGGCGCTCGCCCGCTCCATCGACTGCTCGGTGCGGCGTATCCAGTTCACGCCCGACCTGCTGCCCTCCGACATCACCGGCGTGAGCATCTTCGACCAGCAGCAGCGGGACTTCGAGTTCAAGCCCGGCGCGATCTTCTCCCAGATCGTGATCGGCGACGAGATCAACCGCGCCTCGCCCAAGACCCAGTCGGCGCTCCTGGAATCCATGGAGGAGCGCCAGGTCACGATGGACGGGCAGACCTATGAGCTGCCCAGCCCGTTCATGGTGGTCGCCACCCAGAACCCGGTCGAGATGGAGGGCACATACCCCCTCCCCGAGGCGCAGCGGGACCGCTTCATGGCGCGGGTGTCGATCGGCTATCCCAGCCCGGCGGCCGAGCTGCAGATGCTGGACGTGCACGGCGGCGCCTCGCCGCTCGACGACCTCCAGCCGGTCGCGCACGCCCACGAGATCCTCAAGCTGATCGAGGCGGTGCGTACGGTCCATGTCGCCGAGACGGTGCGCAGATACACCGTGGACCTGGTGGCGGCCACCCGCAGCCACCCCGAGCTGCGGCTCGGCGCCTCGCCGCGGGCGACCCTGCATCTGCTGCGCGCGGCCAAGGCCTCGGCCGCGCTCCTGGGGCGGGAGTACGCCCTCCCGGACGATGTCCAGTCGCTGGCGGCGGCGGTGCTCGCGCACCGGCTGCTGCCCACCGCCCAGGCCCAGTTGAACCGCCGGACGGCCGAACAGATCGTGCTGGAGATCCTGCAGCGCGTCCCGGTCCCCGACCCGTCCGCGCAGGCCTGGCGGACACCCGGCCAGCAGCCGCCCGGCGTACGGGGGTTGTGATGTCCGAGGGGGGCGGCGAGGGGACGCCGGGGCGCAGCGGACTGCGGGCGGCCCTCGGGGGGCTGACGACGCGGGGCAGATCGTTCCTGGCGGCCGGGGTGGCTGCCATGGCGTGCTCCTACCTCCTGGGACAGGCGGATCTGCTGCGGGTCGGTCTTCTGCTCGCCGCCCTCCCACTGGTGTGTGTCCTGGTCCTGCACCGCACCCGCTACCGGGTCGCGGGCAGCCGTACGCTCTCCCCCGCCCGGGTGCCCGCGGCGGCCGAGTCCCGGGTCCGGCTGCGGATGGAGAACATCTCCCGGCTGCCGACGGGCGTACTGATGCTGCAGGACCGGGTGCCGTACGTCCTCGGGCCCCGGCCGCGCTTCGTCCTGGACCGGGTCGAAGCCGGCGGCCGCCGCGAGGTCTCCTACCGCGTCCGCTCCGATCTGCGCGGACGCTATCCGCTGGGACCGCTGCAACTGCGGCTCTCCGACCCCTTCGGGATGTGCGAGCTGACCCGTTCGTTCAGCGCCGTCGACACCCTGACGGTGGTGCCGCGGGTCGAACCGCTGCCGCCGGTGCGGCTGGCGGGCGAGGCCGCCGGGTACGGCGACGGACGCCGGCGCTCCCTGGCGCTGACCGGCGAGGACGATCTCATTCCGCGCGACTACCGGCACGGCGACGATCTGCGCCGGGTCCACTGGCGGTCCACCGCGCGCTACGGCGAGTTGATGGTCCGCAGGGAGGAGCAGCCGCAGAAGGCGCGCTGCACGGTCCTGCTCGACACCCGCGGGATCGCCCACCCGGGAGCGGGCCCCGACTCGGCCTTCGAGTGGGCGGTGGCGGGCGCCGCCTCGGCCGCGGTGCATCTGCTGGAGCGTGGCTTCTCGGTGCGGCTGCTGACCGACACGGGCACCTCGGTGCCGGGCCCCGACGGCGCCGGCGGCTTCGCGGGCGGCGCCGAATCCGCCGACGCCATGGGCCTGTTGCTGGACACCCTCGCCGTCGTGGACCACTCCGAGGAAGAGGGGCTGTCGGCGGCGTACAACGCCGTGCGCAGCGGCAGCGAAGGACTGCTGATCGCCTTCTTCGGCGATCTGGACGAGGAGCAGGCGGCGGTCGCCGGACGGATGCGGCAGCGCAGCGGCGCGGCCGTCGCCTTCGTCCTGGACGGCGACGCCTGGACGCGGGGCCCCGGCGGCATCAGATTCTCCGGCGGCCAGGTCCCGGTGGCCGAACGGCTGCGGCTGCTGCGCAGGGCGGGCTGGACGGCGCTGCCGGTGACTCCGGGCGAGGCGCTCGCCGACCTGTGGCGTACGGCCGCGGACCGTAGCGGGGCGGAGCCGCACCGGCCGGCGGACGCGGGCGCGCCGGAGACGGTGACCGGGGGCTGGTCATGAACGGGGGCGTGGACATGCGACGGCCTACGGACGGGCGGCCGCTGAGGGACGGGGAACCGGGTGCACCCCGCCACCGCGGCCGGGTCGGCGGACCGTGCGGGCGGTGCCCGGGTCCCGAGGGAAATGAGGCACGGGCATGAGCGGCCGGGCGCGGCTGGCGCTGTGCGCGGCGGTGGCCACCCTGTGTGCCGCCGGCTCGCTGCTGCCGCTGGTGGATCCCCTCACCTGGATCTTCGAGGCAGCGATCCTGCTGGCCATCATGAGCGGCGTGGGCGCGGCCGCCCGCCGGGTGCCCCTCGCCGGACCGCTGACCATCGGCGCACAGGCCCTGGCCGCCGTCCTGCTGATGACCCTGCTGTTCACCCGGAACGAGGCGGTCCTCGGACTGCTGCCGGGCCCGGACGCCGTCGCGGAGTTCGGCCGACTGCTGCAGGACGGCGTACAGGACGTCGGCCGGTACGCCATCCCCGCCCCGGTCACCCCCGGCATCCGGCTGCTGCTGATCGCCGGCGTGCTGGTGATCGGCCTGGCCGTGGACGCGCTGGCCGTCACCTACCGCAGCGCAGCGCCCGCCGGGCTGCCGCTGCTCGCGCTGTATTCGGTGGCGGCGGGACTGTCCCAGGGCGGCGCGGGCTGGCTGCTGTTCCTGATTGCGGCGGCCGGATATCTGCTGCTTCTGCTGGCCGAGGGCCGCGACCGGCTGTCCCAGTGGGGCCGGGTGTTCGGCGGGCCGGGCGCCGGAGCCGACCTGCCGGGCGGCGGACGGGGATTCGCCACCGGCGCCGACGGGCCGGCGTACGCCCCGGTCCGCACGGGCCGCAGGATCGGCGCGCTGGCGCTCGGGCTCGCCGTGGTGGTGCCCGCCGTGCTGCCCTCCCTCGGCGGCGGGTTGCTGGGCGCCTCCGGAAGCGGCGCGGGGCCCGGCGGCGGCGGTGGCACGATCTCCGCGGTGAACCCGCTGGTGTCGCTGCAGGACAGCCTCAACCAGCCCGAGGACAAGGAAGTCCTCAACTACCGCACCACCGCCTCCGACACCCGCGATCTGTATCTGCGGATCGTCGCCCTCGACCAGTTCGACGGCACGACCTGGAAGCCGTCCGAGCGTACGGTCACGGATGTCCCCGAGCAGCTCCCGCGACCGCCCGGCCTCAGCTCCGCGGTCGGCCTCAACCGGATCAACACCTCCATCTCGACCGCCGAGTGGTACGCCCAGAACTGGCTGCCGCTCCCCTACCCGGCGTCCAAGGTGGACATTTCCGGACGCTGGCGCTTCGAGCCCAGGGGCCGCACGCTCGTCGGGGACCGCGGGCAGAACACCCACGGCCTGCAGTACCAGGTCGAGAGCCTCCAAGTGCGGCCCACGTCAGGGCAGCTGGCCGCCGCGCCGGCGCCGCCCGCCGGCCTGCTGCGCGAGTACACCAAGGTGCCGGACTCGCTGCCCCCGGTCGTACGGACCACCGCGCGCCGGGTCACCCGCGGCGCACCGACCACCTACGCCAAGGCCGTCAAGCTCCAGGACTGGTTCGCGCTCAACGGCGGCTTCAGCTACAACACGGACGTCCGGGCGGGCAGCGGTTCCGCGGCCATTGTGCGGTTCCTGCGGCAGAAGGAGGGCTTTTGCGTCCACTTCTCCTTCTCGATGGCGGCGATGGCCCGGACGCTGGGCATCCCGGCCCGGGTCGCGGTCGGATTCACCCCGGGCACCAAGCAGCCCGACGGCACGACCTCGGTCGGCCTGAAGGACGCACATGCCTGGCCCGAGCTGTACTTCCAGGGCATCGGCTGGACCCGCTTCGAGCCGACCCCGAGCCGCGGCAGTATCCCTGACTACGCGTACCCCGAAACCCCGGGCACCGCCGACCCCGGCGGCCCGGACCCCGCGCCCTCCCGGTCCGCGGCACCCTCGGAGGGGCCCTCCGCGGCCCCGTCGTGCGGCCCCGGCGAGCAGCGGTCCGGGTCCGGCCCGGGATGTGTCACGCTGCCCACGGATCCCGGCGCCCGCCCCCCGGAGAGCGGCTCGTCCCCCTGGGCGGCCACCGGTATCGCACTGGCCGCCCTGCTCGTCCTGCTGCTGCCCACGGCCCCGCTGCTGTGGCGTCTGCGTACGCGCTCCAGACGGCTGGCGGCCGACGGTCCGGACGGGGACTTCGCCGCGGGCACCCTCGCCGCCTGGCGGGAGCTGCTGGACACCGCCTGGGACTTCGGCATCCTGCCGGACGAGTCGCTGACTCCGCGTAAGGCGGCGACGCGGATCATTCAGCTCGGAGAACTGCAACCGGAGCCCGCCGCGGCCGCCCAGCGCGTTGCGGCGGCGGTCGAGCAGGTTCTGTACGCACCGCAACCGCAGCCGGTGTCCGGTCTCGCCCTCGACGTACAACAGGTGCGGGCCGGGTTGCGGGCCGGCGCGACCCGTGGCATGCGGCTGCGCGCCCAGTTCGCCCCGCGCTCCGTGGCCCGCCTCCGCTGGGCCTGGTCCGCCCGCTGGACGGCATGGCTGCTCCGCTGCCGCGGCAGCCGCCCGGTGGCCTCGGCACGGCGCGCGGCTGCCGCCCTCCGGCCAGGCCGGCAGCGGGCGTAGCCAGCGGCATCTGGCACGGAAAACGTGTGGTGGGCGCCCCCACCGGCCGGGGGGGCCCCACCACAACAAAACCCGGGCACACCGCGCCGGGCCGGTGGTGGCCCCGGGCCGGGGTCACCCGAGAAGTGTACACCACACCCCCGG
>NZ_JBSHAW010000057.1:0-46659 GCF_053611685.1 Streptomyces sp. NPDC054786
AGCGCTCACGGGGCCGGAAGTCCAGCCGGCGGTGGCCGAACCAGTGGGCGGCGATCTCGACGGCGGGGCGGGCGCTGACCTTGACGGCGCGTTCGACGGCCGCGCGGTCGGCGATCGGCCGGTTGAAGGCCAGCGAGAAGATCAGGCCGGTGCCGACCGTGGCATCGCCCTGCGGCGAGAAGTGGCCGGTGAAGCGGCGGGTGGGCACGGAGGTGGTGAAGGTGGTGTGGCGGGCCGAGCGATGGCCCGCGCCGTCCAGCGCCACCGCGTCGACGGTGTACTTCGCGCCGAGTTGGAGGCGCGCGGGCACCGGCCGCCAGGTCATGCCGTCCGGGGAGAGCCGCCCGGCGACGGGATGCCGGCCGGCGTCCCCGGTCCGGCTGACCTCGACCCGCTCCAGCCGCCCTTCGGGCACCCGGACCTCGAACCGCCCGTCGGCCCGTACACCGTGCGCGCCGTTGTGCGGGGCGACCCTGATCGTCTCCTCCGGGGAGTGCGGTTTACCGGCGACGAACCCCTCCGCCTCCCCGCAGCCGGCCAGCGCCACCGCCCCGGCGAGCCCGGCCACTGCGGCGAGGACGACACGGGTACGGCGGGCCGCCCGCACCGCCGCCCCACGGCCCGCCCGGCTCCGCGCCCGGTCCGGCACCCGGCCCCGCACACGGACTCCCCCACGGCTCTTCGCTCGGTACCCTGCTCGGTCCTGCTGATGGGCGGTCATATACCTAATTGTGACGGATGATGCCTGCATGGGGAGGTATGCCGCGTAACGGAATGTCACGGACACTGCAGGGCAGAACTATGAGCCCTCACCGCGGGAAGCGTGAGGCAACGCCTGGTTGCGGGAAGAACAACAGGGAGGGCGGGGACACCTGCACGGCCGGGACTCCCTCCAGCTGACGCTGGGAGGTACCCCCATGCCAGGGACGCCGCCCGACCGAGCCATGAGCCGCAGGAGGCCGGCACGTGTCGAGCGCACCCGAGCAGGAGGCGGTGGCGGATGAACCACTCGCCCCACCCGCGGACATCCGCCCCGGCAGCCCCACACCACTGGGGGCCCGATACCGCACCGGACCCGATGGCATCGCCGGCACCAACTTCGCCCTGTGGGCGGGCGGCGCCGAGGCCGTGGAACTGTGTCTCTTCGACGACGCGGAGCGCGAGACGCGCCATGCGCTGACCGAGCTCACCCATGAGATCTGGCACGGCTTTCTGCCCGGTGTCCACCCCGGCCAGCGCTACGGCTACCGGGTGCACGGCCGCTGGGACCCCTGGACCGGCGCCCGCTGGAATCCGGCGAAGCTGCTGCTCGACCCGTACGCCAGGGCCGTGGACGGCGACTTCGGCACCCGTACGGAGCCGTCCGGCGCGGGGCTCGCGCTGCCGGCCCAGCTCTACGGCCATGTCCGTGACTGGCCGCAGCAGCAGGCCGCCGACACCGTGCGCGACGACCGGGACTCGGCGCCGTACGTCCCCAAGGGCGTCGTGGTCGGCGAGGACACCGGGGACGAGGGCGGCGTCGACGAATGGCAGGACGACCGCCGGCCCAAGACACCCTGGCCGGATTCCGTTCTCTACGAACTGCATGTGCGCGGCTTCACGATGCGTCATCCCGGTATCCCGGAGCGGCTGCGCGGCACCTATGCGGGGCTCGCGCACCCCGCCGCGCTGGAGCACCTCGTCCGGCTCGGCGTCACCGCCGTCGAGCTGCTGCCCGTCCACCAGTTCGCGCACGAGGACCATTTGGTGCGCCGGGGGCTGCGCAACTACTGGGGCTACAACTCCATCGGCTACTTCGCGCCACATGCCGGATATGCCGCCACCGGTACCCGGGGGCAGCAGGTCGGCGAGTTCAAGCGGATGGTGCGGGCGCTGCACGACGCCGGCATCGAGGTGATCCTCGACGTCGTCTACAACCACACCGCGGAGGCCGGCGAGCTGGGCCCGACGCTCTCCCTGCGGGGCATCGACAACCGCGGCTACTACCGCCTGGCGGGCGAGTCCCGCCGCTACGCCGACTACACCGGCTGCGGCAACACCCTGCATGTCGTCCAGCCCCATGTGCTGCGGCTGATCACCGATTCGCTGCGCTACTGGGTCACCGAGATGGGCGTGGACGGCTTCCGCTTCGATCTGGCGGCCGCGCTGGCCCGTTCCATGCACGACGTCGACATGCTCTCCCCGTTCCTCGCGGTGATCGCCCAGGACCCGGTGCTGCGCCGGGTCAAGCTGATCGCCGAGCCCTGGGACGTGGGCTCCGGCGGCTATCAGGTCGGCGCCTTCCCGCCGTTGTGGACGGAGTGGAACGACCGCTACCGCGACACCGTCCGCGACTTCTGGCGCGGCGCCCAGCACGATGTACGCGACCTGGGCTACCGGCTCTCCGGATCGAGCGACCTCTACGCCTGGGGCGGGCGCCGCCCCTACGCCTCGGTCAATTTCATCACCGCGCACGACGGTTTCACCCTCCGCGACCTGGTCAGCTACGAGCACAAACGCAATGCGGACAACGGGGAGGGCAACCGCGACGGCACCCACGACAACCGGTCCTGGAACTGCGGTGCCGAGGGCGAGACCGACGACCAGGAGGTGGCCGCGCTGCGCCGCCGCCAGCTGCGCAATCTGCTGACCACCCTGCTGCTGTCGACGGGCGTGCCGATGCTGGTCGCCGGCGACGAGATGGGCCGCACCCAGCACGGCAACAACAACGCCTACTGCCAGGACAACGCGACCAGTTGGCTCGACTGGTCACTGCTGGAGGACCCGCGGTGGCGCCCGCTGGCCGACCTCGCCGCCCGCCTCATCGCCCTGCGCCGCGCGCACCCCGTGCTCCGGCGCCGGGCGTTCTTCTCCGGGCGGCCGCATCAGCAGGGCGGTCTGCGCGATCTCGCCTGGTTCACCACGGACGGTACGGAGATGACCGAACAGGACTGGTACACCCCGGGAGCCACGCTGGGCATGTACCTCTCCGGGAACGACATCTCGCAACGCGACGCCCGGGGCATCCACATCGTCGACGACAGCTTCCTGGCCGTGCTCCACGCCGCCGACCGGCCCCGCCCGTTCACCCTCCCCGGACCGCCCTGGGCCCGCGCCTACGAACTCCTCGTCGACACGGCGCGGGAGGACCAGCCGGGGGCGGCGGAACCCCCGTACGCGGCGGGCGGCTCGCTCACGCTGGCCGGGCGGTCGGTGCTGCTGTTCCGGGCCGTTCCGGGCTGAGGGAGGCGGCGGGACGGTGGCGGGCGCACCTCGGCCGGCGGGACGGCCGGGCGGCGGCACGGGCCCGTCGGCGGCGGGACGGCGGGCCCGGCGGGCCATCGGTGTGCGGCTCGGAACAGCGGGCCGGGGCGGCCGGCCGGGAAAACCGCATGAGCGTTGTCAGTGACGCGCCTTACGCTCGCGAGTGATGGCCGATACCGCGCACACCTCGCCCCCGACCGACCGGACCGCCTTACCTCAACACTCCGCAGTGCGCTCGCTGTTGCGCCTGTGGCCGTTCGCCCGGCCCGTGCGGGCGCGCTTGTTCACCGCCGCGTTCGTCGCCGTGCTCGCCTCGTGCATCAGCCTGGTCATTCCGCTGGTGCTCAAGTGGCTGGTGGACGGGCCGGTGGCCGAGCGCGACCCGGGCGGGGTGTGGCTCGGTGGCGCCTGCCTCCTGCTGCTCGGGGTCGCGGAGGCCTTGCTGTTCGGGCTGCGGCGGCGGCTGGTGGCGCGTCCGCTGGCCGGGGTGGAGGCGGCGATGCGCGAGGCGCTGTACCACCATCTGCAGCGGCTCCCGGTCGCCTTCCACGATCGCTGGTCATCCGGCCAGTTGTTGTCGCGCGGCACGACCGACCTTCAGCTGCTGCGCCTGTTTCTTGCCTTCCCCCTGACCTTTCTGCTGGTCAACGCCACGACCATCCTGGTGGGCGCGGTGCTCCTGCTGGTCCAGCGCTGGTCGCTGGGGCTGGTGCTGCTGGCACCGGTGCTGCCGCTGATGGTGCTGTGCTCGGTCTTCGAGGCGAAGTACGGGCGCGCCGCGCGCCGGACCCAGGACCAGCTCGGCGATCTGACGACGGTGGTCGAGGAGTCGGTGCTCGGCATCCGCATCATCAAGGGCTTCGGTCGCCATCGCAGCCAGGCGCGGGCCTTCCGGCAGCTGACGCACGCGCTGCGTACGTCCGAACTCCGCAAGGCACGGCTGCTGGCCTGGATCCTGGGCTTCAACACCACGCTGCCGGAGATCGCGATCGGCGGCGCGCTGGTGCTCGGCACGCTCCAGGTGGCCGACGGCGTGCTGTCCGCGGGCACCCTCGTCGCCTTCCTGTCGGCCGCGCTGGCGCTGCGCTGGCCGGTGGAGTCGATGGGCTTCCTGCTGGCCATGAGCAACGAGGCCGCGGCGGCCACCGACCGGTACTTCGAGGTCATGGACGAGCCGGCGGTGGACGAACCGGGGACGGACGCACGGGTGGTCGCCGACGAACCGGCGACGGACGCACGAGCCGCCGATGTGCCGTCCCGGCACACACCGGCGCCGGACGCACCGGCGCCGGACGCACCCGCCCGACATGAACCGGTCCGGCATGAGCCCGTCCGACATGAGCCCGCCGCGCGGAAAAGCGCCACACAGGACGCGGCCCGGGAGATACCGGCGCCGCCCGGGACCGGCGGGCTGGTCTTCTCCGGCGTCGAGTTCCGCTACCCCGATGCGCCGCCGGACGCCCCGCCCCTCCTCAAGGACATCACCCTGCACATCCGGCCCGGCGAGACGATGGCGCTGGTCGGGGCGACAGGCAGCGGGAAGACCACCCTCACGGCGCTGGTGCCGCGGCTGTACGACCCGACCGCCGGCCGGATCAGCCTCGACGGACGCGATCTGGCGACCCTCAGCCGGGACGAGGCCCGTGCGCTGGTCGCGGTGGCCTTCGAGGAGCCGACGCTCTTCTCGGCGACCGCCGCGGAGAATGTGCTGATGGGCGGAGAAGGCGCCCAAGAGAGCGACCTCCGGCGGGCGTTGGCGGTGGCTCAGGCCGAGGGATTCGTCGGCGCCCTCCCCGAGGGCAGCGCGACCCAGGTCGGGGAGCAGGGGCTGAGTCTGTCCGGCGGGCAGCGACAGCGGCTCGCCCTGGCCCGTGCCGTCGTCGCCCGGCCGCGCTTCCTGATTCTCGACGACCCGCTCTCCGCACTCGATGTGCACACCGAGGCGCTGGTGGAGGCGGCGCTGCGGCGGGTCCTGGCGACCACCACCGCCCTGGTCGTCGCCCACCGGCCGTCCACGGTCCTGCTCGCCGACCGGGTGGCGCTGCTGTCCGGCGGCCGGATCGCCGCCGTCGGCACCCACCACCAACTGCTCCGGGACAACCCCGAGTACGTCACCCTGATGTCCGGCGAGGGAGAGGGCGCCCGATGACCACCACCGCAACCGGCCTCCCGTCCGACGACCCCGAGGACCGCCCCGGCCCGCAGCACCGGCCACCTTCCCCACCGCACCCCCCGAAGGCCGAGGGCTCCCCCGCCACCGACGCCTTCGCTCACGATGCGCTCCCCACCCCCAAGGGCGCCTCGCGCGCCCTGCTGGCCTCCCTGCTGGCGCCGCACCGGCGCCGGGTCTGGGCGGTGGCCCTTTCGCTGCTGCTCCAGCAGGCCGCGGTGCAGGCCGGTCCGCTGCTGGTCGCCTACGCGCTCGACCGCGCGGTGCCGGCGCTGCGGACGGGCGATCACGGGCCGCTGATCGCCGTGGCGGTGGCGGCGGTGGTGTGCGCGGTGGCGTCCGGCGGGCTGCAGTTCGGCTTCATCCAGCTCTCCGCGCGGGTCAGCCAGGATGTGCTGCTCGACCTCCGCGGCCGGATCTTCCGGCATGCACAGGCGCTGAGCCTGGACTTCCACGAGCGCTATACGTCCGGCCGGCTGATCTCCCGCGCCACCACGGATGTGGAGTCGCTGCGCGAACTCCTGGAGGAGGGGTTCCAGGAGCTGATCACGATCGTTCTCTCGACGGTCTACATCACCGCCACCCTGGTCTGTCTGGACTGGGGCTTCGGCGCGGCCACCCTCGCCTCCGCCGGGCCGCTCGCCCTCCTCGTCCGCTCCTTCCGGCACCGTTCGCACCGGATCTACAGCGCGAAGTCCACGGCGATGGCGGGCGTCATCGTGAAGTTCACCGAGACCCTCAACGGCATCCGCCCGGTGCAGGCGTTCCGCCGCGAGCGGCAGAACGACGCCGCGTTCTCACGGCTGAACCACGACCACGCCCGGATCAACGGCGACACCTTCCTGGAGATGGCGCGCTATGTCGTCCTCTCCCGGCTGGTGGCCAATACCGCGGTCGCCGCGATCGTCCTGTGGGGCGCCTACCGCGTGGCCACGGGAGGCCTGGCGCTCGGCGTGCTGGCCGCCGGGGTGCTCTATCTGCGGCGGCTGTACGACCCCATCGACCGGCTCGGAATGTTCCTCAACTCCTATGAGTCCGCGGCCGCTTCGCTCCAGAAGATCGCCGGACTGCTCGCCCGGCGCCCCGGTGTCCCGGAGCCGGACGTACCCGCCACGCTGCCGGCCGTCGCGGCCGCCCGGCCGGGCCGCGAGGTCACCTTCCGCGACGTCCGCTTCGCCTACCGCACGGGCGGCGAGGTGCTGCCCCGCTTCGATCTGACCCTCGCGGCGGGCACGACCGTCGCCGTGGTGGGCTCGACCGGCGCCGGCAAGTCCACCCTCGCCAAGCTGCTGGCCCGCTTCTACGACCCCACCGAGGGCCGGGTGCTGCTCGACGGCGTCGATCTGCGGGCGCTGTCCACCACCACCCTGCGCCGCGGTGTCGTCATGGTCACCCAGGAGGCGTTCCTGTTCTCCGGCACCGTCGCCGACAACATCGCCCTCGGCCGCCCGGACGCCACCCGCGAGGAGATCGAGCGCGCCGCGAAGGCCATCGGCGCCCATGACTTCATCACGGCCCTGCCGGACGCCTACGACACCGACGTCCGCAAGCGCGGCGGCCGTATCTCCGCCGGTCAGCGCCAACTGGTCGGCTTCGCCCGCGCCCTGCTCGCCGACCCCGCCGTCCTCATCCTCGACGAGGCCACCAGTTCGCTGGACATCCCCGGCGAACGCGCGGTGCAGCGCGCCATGGCCACGGTGCTGCAGGGCCGTACGGCCCTGGTGATCGCGCATCGCCTCTCGACCGTCGAGATCGCCGACCGGGTCCTGGTCATGGCCGACGGCCGGATCATCGAGGACGGCCCGCCCAAGCAACTCATCGCCGGCCGGGGCCGGTTCGCCGAGCTGCATCAGGCCTGGCGGGACAGTGTGGGGTAGCGGCGGACGGTGTAGGTTCCGCGTTTCGATGGACAACAGACCCATGAAGTGGGCAATGGATGAGCAATTTCACGGTTCCGTGGTCACTGACCGCTCTCAGTAACCACGGTCCTCCGCAGGGCGTCCCGCCCACCGCTCATATCACCGGCTCCGTCCCGCCCGGACGGGACATGAGCCATTGCTTTGGATTCTGCGTCGCTCCACCGTCACTCGGGCAGGTTCAGTTGCCAGGAGACGCCGAAGCGGTCGTTCACCCAGCCGAACTTGGCGCTGAAGCCGTACGAGCCCAGCGGCATGAGCTCCGTGCCCTGTTCGGCGAGGGCGCCGTAGAGGCGATCGAGCTCGGCCTCGGTATCGCACTCGACGAACAGGGATACCGCCGGAGTGAACCCGAAATTGTGCTTGACGTGGCTGTCGAAGCACATGAACCGCTGTCCGGCGAGTGAGAACGTGGCGCGCTGGACAGCGCCCTCCTCGCCGGGGCCGTCGGCGCCGTAGCGGGAGATGTCGACGACCTCGGCGTCCTCGAACAGCGACGTGTAGAAAGTCAGTGCCTCCTCCGCCCTGCCCTCGAACATGAGGAAAGTGGTGATCTTCTGTGGCATCGAGGCCATGGTGCCGCCTTCCGGGTGCTGGCGTCAGTGCTTGGAGGACGAGGCCTGCGGGCTGGACGAATACGACCTCATCGCTTGATCGCCATGGCCGGCACCTCCGATCCCCTTTCGATCACGGCCGGCTCATATGAAGCCCGCCGCGGTCTCTTCACTCTGCGGGATCGGGCTGGAGTGGCAGAGCATCTCCAGCCGGAGGAGTTTCCAGCGTAGGCAAGTCTTTTCTGGCTCGCACCATATCGGCTTCCGCACGGATCATGTCCGCATTTGCCCGCGTCCGCTCCGCATCAGCCTGCCCCCGAGCCTGCACGTATTTCGAGAGTCCCGTAAGCGTCCCCCCTACCAAGGCGCCGATAGCCGTAGCCATAGAGACGATTGTGGTGACGACGACAGGCGCATCAGAGGGCCCCAGACTGCCGTAATTTTGGAGTTTTTCAAGTATGTCGCGAGTGCCTGCCCAGGAGAGGAGCAGGAGTAGTGCCACTACAGTGGACAGAATTACCCAGGGGGGCGTCCTTTTAAGGAAGGCCATCCTGCTTTTCGTCACCTCTTCCTCATTTTGACGCACTTGGTATTGAGCTGAAAAGTGGTCTTGAAGTTGAGCGTGGCGGAATTGGTAGACCGCGCCGGCCTGGCGCAACACACCTCGCTGGTGAGCGTCGTCCAGGAAAGCGATCACTGCCCAGGGCAGCCGGCCGGTCAGTGGCAACCACATTCGCGAGAGGGCCACCCACTGGCCCCAAGCGGTCAAACTGAGCCCGCACCCGAGCCCACCACCGATCCCGAAAACGAGCCCGGCCAAGAGTCCGCGAACGGGCCCGGACATCAGCCCGAGGCCGAGCCCGGCCGGGAGCCCGATCACGAGCATCCACACGAGCATCTGGAAGGCCGCGTTCTTGCGGTTCGTGCTCAACAGGTCCGCGGCGCTGACCGCGGAGCTGATGTCCATGGGAACTTCCAGCCAGGCCATGATGCCGAACGCGAGCCCGGCCCCGAGCCCGACCTCGAGCGGGAACAGGAGCGCGCCCATGAGCCCGGCGTCCAGTCCGTCGTCGAACCCCAGCGGAGCGACCACGCACCTGTCCACGAGCACCAGCACGAGCGCGACCGGGAGCCCGAAGCCGAGCCCCAGCAGGAACCTGGGGACGACCTTGGCACGCCTCTGCCTGGTCGCGCCGAAGATCTGTATGCGTACGCGCGACGGCTCACGGGGCGCGCCCCCGGACACGAACCCGTACACGCATCCGAAGACCAGCCCGACGACGAGCCCGTGCAGGAGCCCGACCAGGAGCCCCCGGCCGAGCGCGAACCCGAGCCCCTGCTCGGTCGCGACCAGGTCCACGGGCAGGTTTCCGATGCCGGTCGTCACCCCGAAGGCCAGTGCGGCCAGGAACCCGACCACGAGCATGCGCGAAGAACGACGCATGGTGGTGCCCAGTTCCCACCAGGCCAGGTCGCGGGTGTCGAGCTCACGCAGGTGCACGGCGAGGTAGCCGAGATAGCGCTGGGCACGTTCGGGGTGCCACTGAGGGCGACGGCCGGTGCCGCGGCCGGTCGGTGTGGGGTCGTAGACGGCGGGGAGGAAGGCTGCCAGGAGATGGTCCTGCAGGGCTTCGGGGGAGGCGAACTTCTCGGTGTCCAGAAGACCTGCGGGGGCGTGCCCGGGAGCGTCGCTGAAGACAGTGCGGGCCAGGCCGACCATCAGTGGGGTGGCGAGCACCTTGGCGACGTTCGCCGCGCCCGGACTGCACGGCTCTTCGCGCAGCCGGGCCAGGACAGGTTCCCACCCGCTACTGTCCTCGCCGCTGTCCCTGACCGGTCGGCTGCCCCGGTGCAGGTAGTCGGCGTAGTCGTCCACGGTGAGGTCTTCCAGCTCAATGACGGCGGCCTCGGTGAGCACGCCGTTCTCCTCCACGGCCCGGCTGTACTCCGTGGGGCGGCTGGTGAGCAGCAGCGGCGTGGTGGTGCGGTTGAGCGCTCGCAGCGCCGCACCGTGCAGGCCGCTTGCGATCTCGTCGAAGCCGTCGAGAACAGGAAGGATCTTGTCCTCACCGAGCAGAAGAGCGGCCAGATTTCCTCCGTTCCCGGCGGGAGCTGCCAGGAAGGGGTGGTCGCGCACCAGTTGGCTGCACAGCCAGTCATCGAGTGAGGTGGTGGCCGGATCCCAGGAACCCAGACCGAAGATCACCGGTACCCGGTCGCCGGCGGCACGGGCCCTCAGCCAGTCGAGGACGAAGTACAGGGTCAGGATCGTCTTGCCGGACCCGGCCTCCCCCAGCACCACCAGCCGACGGGACGGAATGGACCCGTACACCCCCACGATCCGGTCGAGCTGACCATCCAGCGGGAGGGGCGCCGAGTGCGTCCCGGACGGAAGTTGACGGATATTGGCCCAGTGATCGAACACATCCCGGCCGGTGCACCCGAAGCGCACGGCGAGCGGGAACGGGTCCCCGACGCGCCGCCACTGCCCCTCGCGACGCCATTGCCCGTACACATCGCGGGCGAGTCGCTCGGCCGCCTCTCCCGGTCCGGCTCGAACACCCCACCGGCTGCGGCGCTCATCGCTCGTGCGCATCGGCGGGCCCGGAAGCGAACAGCGGGTTGCTCGACCCGGTCAGGGTCGGGTGCAACGCCGACTTGATGCGCTGGGTCGAGGTGGTGCCCACCGCCGCGTCCGCACCGGACTCCACCACCCGCAGATCCCGGATCACACTGGCTAACTCGATCACGCCACGCCCCCTTTGCCGAGCTCACCGGTCACCCAGGACTGTAGACCTCTGACGCATCCCTGACCGCTGGGCCGGCGGATCTTTGCTGGGGATCCCGGCAGCAAAGGACCGTTGACGGCAACGTCAGCCGCAGCTGCTCCTGCCCTCATCGAGCAGACCGCGCCCGGTGTCTCGGAGGCACAGGCCGTACGCCCGGAACGGCCATGGCCGTCCGGCCGCCGGGGGCTATCCATGGCCGGTGAACCCCGGTCAGCGAAACCGGAGTTCACCGAGACGTTTCCGCAGGACGCGGTGCTCACGGATGCGGCCCTACAGGACGGCAGGGCCGTACGAAGGGGCGGACGCATGAGGCAGCGGACGGCATGATGGCGAAGACCAGATGAGGGGGCGGACGGCATATGACGGACACCACGAGCGGCCAGGGGATTCCCGGCCATCGCACTGCCGGTCGGTATCTGTGGTGGCTGGTGGCCGGCCAGCGGGGGCGGGTGGCGGCGGGCGCCTCGTACGGGAGCCTGTGGATGGTGGGGCTGATGCTGCCGCCGTATGTACTGTCACGGGCCATCGACGACGGGCTGGTCCCGGGCCGGATGCCGGTGCTGCTCGGCTGGGTGGCGGTGCTGCTCGGGGTCGGGGCGCTGAACGCCTCGCTGGCGGTCATGCGGCATCGCACGATGACCCGCATCCGGATGGACGCCACCTTCCGTACGGTGCGCGCCGTTGTGGCGCAGACGCTGCGGCTGGGGGCGGCGCTGCCCCACAAGGTGACGGCCGGGGAGGTCGTCACGATCGGGATCGGCGATGTGGCGGTGATCAGCCGGACGCTGACGATGACCGGGCCCGGCGTCGGCGGGGTGCTGGCGTATGCGGTCGTCGCCGTACTGCTGCTGGCCGTCTCGCCGCTGCTGGCCGTGGTGGTGCTGCTGGGTGTGCCGCTGCTCGCGGTGCTGGTCGGACCGCTGCTGGGGCGGCTGCAGGGCGCGGAGACGCGGTATCGCGAGCGGCAGAGCGGGCTGGCGACGCGGCTGACGGACCTGGTCGGCGGGCTGCGGGTGCTCAACGGCCTGGGCGGGAAAGAGGTGTTCGCCGGCCGCTACCGGCGCGCGTCGCAGGCGCTGCGCGGCGAGGGGTACCGCGTCGGTGCGGTGACGAGCTGGGTGCAGGCCCTCGGGATCGGCCTGCCGACGCTGTTCCTGGCCGCGGTGACCTGGCCGGCGGCGCGGATGGCGGCCCAAGGCACCCTCACCGTGGGCGAGTTGGTGGCGGTATACGGCTATGCGGCGGCGCTGGTGGTGCCGGTGTCGTTCTTCGTCGAGGGCGGCTACGACCTCACCCGGGGGCTGGTGGCCGCCCGTCGTGTCGTACGGTTCCTGGCGCTGGAGCCGGACCGCGCGTACCCCGCGGACCGCAACGACCCCGCGGACCGCACGGGGGACACCGGCGCGGCGCAGGACGCTCCCGCCGTCGCATCCGCGCTGCGTGATCCGGCGTCGGGCGTCGAGGTGGTTCCCGGACTGCTGACCGCGGTGGCCGCCGCCCGCCCGGCCGAGTCGGCGGCGGTGGTCGACCGCCTCGGCCGGTTCGCGGGTTCGGCCGCGACCTGGGGCACGGTACGTCTCGACGAGATGGCGCCACGGCAGCTCCGCGACCGGATCCTGGTGGCGGACAACGAAGCGGATCTGTTCGCCGGGACGCTGCGCGAGGTGGTCGGCGGGCGACGGGACCGGGCCGAGGAGGCGATCGACCGCGCCGTCCGTACGGCCATGGCCGAGGACATCGTCCGTGGTCTGCCGGACGGGCTCGACGCACCGGTCGAGGCGCAGGGCCGCAATCTCTCCGGCGGGCAGCGGCAGCGGCTGCGCCTGGTGCGGGCGCTGCTGGCCGACCCCGAGGTGCTGCTCGCCGTCGAACCGACCTCGGCGGTCGACGCGCACACCGAGGCGGGTATCGCGACCCGGCTGCACACCGCCCGCGCGGGCCGTACCACGGTGGTCACCAGCACCTCGCCCCTGCTGCTCGACCGGGCCGACCGGGTGTACTTCCTCGTCGACGGCACGGTCGCGGCCGTCGGCAGTCATCGTGAACTCCTCGACGGGCAGCCCGGATACCGCCGCCTGGTCTCCCGGGGCGAGGACGAGGAAGACGGGGGCGAGAGCGCGCGCGATGACAGGGACGGTGACGGGGACAGGGACGGGGACGGGAACGGGGACAGGAACGGGGACAGGGACAGGAACGGGAACAGGGACGGGGATGGGGACGGGGATGGGGAAGGCGACGGCACCCACACCGTGAGGACTCCCGAGGTGTCCGTGGCAGAGGAGGGCGTGCGATGACGGCGACCACCACCCGGCCCGGACGGACCGACGACGACGGGCTGCCGGACGGCGCGGCGCTGCCGGTGGCCGATCGGTCCACCACCCGGCGGGCGGCGCTCCGGCTGATCCGGCGGGACGGCCGGGCCTTCGCCCTGATGCTCGCGCTCAACGCACTGGCCGCCGGCGCCGGACTGGCCGGCCCCTGGCTGCTCGGCCGGATCGTGGACGCGGTGCGGGACGGCGGCGGGGTGCACACGGTGGACCGGCTGGCGCTGATCCTCCTGGTGTGCGCGGCGGCACAGCTGCTGCTGGCGCGGTACGCCCGGTTCGTCGGGCACCGCTTCGGGGAGCGGACCGTGGCGCGGATCCGCGAGGAGTTCGTCGACCGGGCGCTGGCGCTGCCCGCCGCGACGGTGGAGCGGGCGGGTACCGGCGATCTGACGGCCCGTGGCACGTCGGACGTCACCTCGGTCGCGCAGACGCTGCGGGACGCCGCGCCGGAGGTGTTCATCGCCGTGTCGCAGGCCCTGTTCCTGCTGGCCGCGGTGGTGGTGCTCGATCCGCTGCTCGGCGCCTGCGGGCTGGGGATGCTGTGCGGCCTGGCCGCGGTCCGGTGGTATCTGCGCCGGGCACACACCGCGTATCTGGCGGAGGGGGCGGCGACCTCGGCGCTCGCCGAGCTGCTGGCGGCCACCGCGGCGGGCGCCCGGACCGTCGAGGCCCTGGGGCTCGAGGAGCGCCGGACGGCTGCGAGCGAGCAGGCCATCGAGCGGTGCCGCCGCACCCGTACCCGCACGCTCTTCCTGCGCAGCGTGCTGCTGCCCGCCGTGGATGCCTCGTACGTCCTCCCGGTGGTCGGCGTGCTGCTGGTCGGCGGGGCGCTGCAGGGGCAGGGCGGGATCAGCCTGGGCGTGGTGGTTTCCGCGGCGCTGTATCTGCGGCAGCTGTCCGGGCCGCTGGAGACGATCATGCTCTGGATCGAGCAACTGCAGAGCAGCGGCGCCGCGTTCGCCCGCGTCGAGGGCCTGGGCGCGGCACCCCGGACCACCGGCGCCGCCCCTGCGGCCCTCCTGCCCCACCCTTCCCCGGAGCCATCCCTCGCGGCACCCGCCACACCTGCCGCACCCGCCGACGACCGCATCGACGTCAGCGCCGTCCACTACGCCTACGACACCGGGGACGACGGCCCGCGCGGCGCCGCACCTCGCGACGTCCTGCACGGCGTGGACCTGACCGTCCGCCCCGGCGAACGCCTCGCCGTGGTCGGCCCCTCGGGAGCCGGCAAATCCACCCTGGGGCGGCTGCTGGCCGGTATCGACGCGCCGCGCAGCGGCTCGGTGACGGTCGGCCGGGTGCCCATCGCCGCGCTGGATCCGGAGACGCTGCGCCGGCAGGTCGTCCTCGTGACACAGGAGCACCACGTCTTCCTCGGCACCGTCCGGGACAATCTGCAGATCGCCGCGCCCGACGCGGACGACGTCACGCTGCGCGCCGCGCTGGCCGCCGTCGGGGCCGACTGGGCCGAGGAGCTGCCGGCCGGCCTGGACACCGAACTGGGCGCCGGCGGCCACCGCCCCGACGGCGCGCAGTCCCAGCAACTGGCCCTGGCCCGTGTGGTGCTGGCGGGTCCGCACACCCTGATCCTGGACGAGGCGACGGCGCTGCTCGACCCCCGTACGGCGCGGCACACGGAGCGCGCCCTGGCCGCCGTCCTGAAGGGCCGTACGGTCATCGCCATCGCGCACCGTCTGCACACCGCTCACGACGCGGACCGGGTGGCCGTCATGGAGGCCGGCCGGCTGTCCGAACTCGGCACGCACGACGAGCTGGTGGCGGCGAACGGCGCGTATGCCGCCCTGTGGCACTCCTGGCACGGCCAGGGGGTGTCCGGCTGACCGGCCCGACGCCACCGCGGACGGCGGCCCGCGGTGGCATGCGCTCCGGGCGGAGCGGGCGGTGCGGGCGCCGGTATGCCCCGGAGCCCGCGGAGGGGCGTGGAGGCGGATCTTCCTGGGACGGGATCCGGACGGCTATGAGCTGCTGTTCCCGCGGTTTTCGGAGGTTTGAAAGGGCGGGACGGGATCGCGCGGCCGATCACGGGCCGTCCGCCTTCCGGACACCGATTTCGCGCAACGGACGGTTTCCGGCCAATTCATTGAACGGTGCCTGACAACAAGCCACTTGCGGTGGGACTCTTCCCCGCAACCGCCGCACGGATCCCCACAGCACCCCATCCCGCGGCCGCAGGTTCCACCTGCTCCACCCGTACCACCCGTACGTCCAGCACCTCCGTACGTCTCCCCCCACACGCTCCAGAGTTCTGCCTCGCTCTGCCCGGACGGCCGCTTCGCCGCCCGGTCCCCCTCGGCCGCACCGCTCCACAGCGGCCACCGCAGAAGGAGTCAGTGTGAGACGCACCCCCCATGGACGCGCCGTTGCGACCGGCGCACTCGTCGCCGTCACGGCGATGCTGGCAGTCGGCGTTCAGGCCGGTACCGGCACGGCGGCCGCCCCGCGGCCGGGCACCACACATGCCACCCCCGATCCCGGCGCACTGCCCGCCAAGCTGTCCCCGTCCCAGCGTGCGGAGCTGATACGGGCAGCCGGCGCCACCACCGCCGAGACCGCGCGGCAGCTGAAGCTCGGCGCGAAGGAGAGGCTGGTCGTCAAGGACGTCTCGAAGGACGTCGACGGCACCGTCCACACGCGCTACGAGCGCACCTACGACGGGCTGCCCGTCCTCGGCGGCGACCTCGTGGTGCACGAGAGCAAGGGCGGCACCCTCAAGGGCGTCACCAAGGCCGTACGCTCCCAGCTCAAGGTCGCCGGCACCACCGCGAAGGTGAAGCCGGCCGCGGCCGAGGCGAAGGCCGTCAAGTCGGCGCAGGCGCTCGGGTCGAAGAAGACCGAGGCCGCGAAGGCACCGCGCAAGGTGGTCTGGGTCGCCGACGGCAAGCCGCTGCTGGCGTACGAGACGGTGGTCGGCGGGCTGCAGGACGACGGCACCCCCAACCAGCTGCACGTCATCACGGATGCCACGACCGGCGCCAAGATCTTCGAGTACCAGGGGATCGAGAAGGGCGTCGGCAACAGCGAGTACAGCGGCAAGGTCACCATCGGGACCTCGGGCTCGGCCCCGAACTTCTCGATGACCGACGCCACTCGCGGCAACCACAAGACCTACGACCTCAAGCACGGGTCGTCCGGGACCGGCACGCTGTTCACCGACGCGGACGACACCTGGGGTGACGGCACGACGCAGAACGCGCAGACGGCCGGCGTCGACGCGGCCTACGGCGCGCAGGAGACCTGGGACTACTACAAGAACGTGCACGGCCGCAGCGGCATCCGCGGTGACGGCGTGGGCGCCTACTCCCGCGTGCACTACGGCAACAGCTACGTCAACGCCTTCTGGGACGACGGCTGCTTCTGCATGACGTACGGCGACGGCAGCGGCAACGCCGACCCGCTGACCGCCATCGACGTGGCCGGCCACGAGATGTCGCACGGTGTCACCGCGGCCACCGCCAACCTCACCTACAGCGGTGAGTCCGGCGGTCTCAACGAGGCGACCTCGGACATCTTCGGCACGTCCGTCGAGTTCTACGCCAACAACGCCGCCGACCCCGGTGACTACCTCATCGGCGAGAAGATCGACATCAATGGCGACGGCACTCCGCTGCGCTACATGGACAAGCCGTCCAAGGACGGTGCGTCGGCCGACTACTGGTCGAGCAACGTCGGCAACAAGGACGTGCACTACTCGTCCGGTGTCGCCAACCACTACTTCTACCTGCTGTCCGAGGGCAGCGGCCCGAAGGACATCGGCGGCGTCCACTACGACAGCCCGACCTCCGACGGTCTGCCGGTCCCGGGCATCGGCCGGGCCAACGCCGAGAAGGTCTGGTTCAAGGCACTCAGCCAGTACATGAGCGCCAACACCAACTACGCCGGCGCCCGTACCGCGACCCTGCAGGCCGCGGCGGACCTGTTCGGCCAGGGCAGCGCGTCGTACAACACGGTCGCCAACACCTGGGCGGCGGTCAACGTCGGCTCCCGCGTCCCGGACGGCGGCGGGGTCACCGTCACCAACCCGGGCAACCAGAGCAGCACCGTGGGCCAGCCGGCCAGCCTGCAGATCAAGGCGACCAGCGGCACCGCGGGCGCACTCTCGTACGCGGCGACCGGCCTGCCCGCCGGGCTGTCGCTCAACGCGACGTCCGGTCTGATCTCCGGTACGCCGACCACGGCCGGCACCAGCAATGTGACGGTCACGGTCACCGACGCCGCGAAGAAGACGGGTACGGCCGCCTTCACCTGGACGGTCAGCACCTCCGGCGGCGGCAGCGTCTTCGAGAACACCGACGACGTGGCGATTCCGGACGCGGGCGCCGCGGTCACCTCACCGATCAATGTGGGCCGCACCGGTGACGCGCCGAGCACCCTCAAGGTCGCGGTGGACATCGTGCACACCTACCGCGGTGACCTGGTCGTGGACCTGATCGCCCCGGACGGTACGGCCTACCGGCTGAAGAACTCCAGCGCGTTCGACTCGGCGGCCAACGTGAAGACGACCTACACCGTCAACGCCTCCTCGGAGAAGGCGAGCGGGACCTGGAAGCTGCGGGTTCAGGACGTCTACTCTCAGGACTCCGGCTACATCAACGGCTGGAAGCTGACGTTCTGATCGGTCCTCGGCACGCAGCCGTCACCCTCGTGTGACATAGGCGGGTCGGCGGATCACCGCACTCGGCAACTGACCTGCTGGGCAAACCCGTTGGGCGTCACTCCCGGATCTCCGGGGGTGGCGCCCAGCTCCGTTATACGAACAGCGATCACCTCTCTACGGACAATTTTCAGCCAAACTCCGAACACCCTCCTGACATGCACGCGTTCGAATGGCAGTCTTCCCGAACGCACGTCACACCCGCATCGCTTTGCACCCCCACCTCTTGGCAAAGTTGAAGGAGCACGCGTGACCCCCCACATGTCCCGTAAGACCCGTGTCGCCGGTACCGCAATCGCGGCGGCGGCCCTCCTGGCCGCCGGCATCACCGCAGGTACCGCCGGCGCCTCCTCCGTCCAGGCCCCCACCGCGGACGGTTCCCCGCTCAAGCTGAGCGCCTCGCACCGCGCGGAACTGCTGCGCGACGCGAGCACCACCAAGGCGCAGACCGCCAAGGAACTCGGTCTGGGCGCCCAGGAGAAGCTGGTCGTCAAGGACGTCATCAAGGACGCCGACGGCACCACGCACACCCGCTACGACCGCACCTACGCCGGACTTCCGGTCCTCGGCGGCGACCTGGTCGTGCACACCGCCAAGGGCGGCGCGATCAAGAGCACCACCAAGTCGACCGGCAAGTCGGTCAAGGTGGCCTCCACCACGGCGAAGATAGCCCCGACCGCCGCCGCGCAGTCGGCGCAGGGCACCGCCGCGAAGTCGCTCAGCGCGAAGAAGGCCGACGCGCAGACGCCCAAGAAGGTCGTCTGGGCCGCCTCCGGCACGCCCGTCCTCGCCTACGACACCATCGTCAAGGGCGTCAAGAAGGACGGCACCCCCAGCCGGATGCACATCATCACCGACGCCGACAGCGGCAAGAAGCTGTTCCAGTACGACGAGATCCGTACCGGCAAGGGCGAGAGCGAGTTCAGCGGCAGCGTCGAGCTGGGCACCACCAAGGAGGGCAGCGGCTTCACGCTGACCGACAAGGAGCGCGGCGGTCACAAGACCACCGACCTGGGCAACAGCGAGTCCGGTGACGGCAAGGCCTTCACGGACGAGGACGACAACTGGGGCACCGGCAAGCCCGACAACCCGCAGACCGCGGCCGTCGACGCGCACTACGGTGCCGCCGAGACCTGGGACTACTACAAGACCGTCCACGGCCGCAGCGGCATCAAGGGCGACGGCAAGGGTGCCTCCTCGCGCGTCCACTACGGCAACAACTACGTCAACGCCTTCTGGGACGACAGCTGCTTCTGCATGACGTACGGCGACGGCGAGGGCAACAAGGCCCCGCTCACCGCCATCGACGTCGCGGCGCACGAGATGTCGCACGGTGTCACCTCGGCCACCGCCAACCTCACCTACAGCGGTGAGTCCGGCGGCCTGAACGAGGGCACCTCGGACATCTTCGGTACCTCGGTCGAGTTCTACGCCAAGAACGACAAGGACCCGGGCGACTACCTCATCGGCGAGAAGATCGACATCAACGGTGACGGCACGCCGCTGCGCTACATGGACAAGCCGTCCAAGGACGGTCAGTCGAAGGACTTCTGGGACTCCAGCACCGGTGGCCTCGACCCGCACTACTCCTCGGGTGTCGCCAACCACTTCTTCTACCTGCTGTCCGAGGGCAGCGGCCCGAAGGAGATCGGTGGGGTCAAGTACGACAGCCCGACGGCGGACAACTCCAAGGTCGAGGGCATCGGCCGGGACAAGGCCGAGAAGATCTGGTTCAAGGCCCTGACCGAGTACATGACCTCGAACACCGACTACAAGGCCGCCCGTGAGGCGACCATCAAGGCAGCCACCGACCTGTACAAGGCCGGCAGCCCCGAGGTCAAGGGCGTCGAGGCCGCCTGGACCGGTGTCGCCGTCAAGTGACGCACCGAGCGGGAACGTGCTGAACGTCCCGGGGTGAACCACCCCGGAGCGGGCGGTGTCCGGAGAGAGTTTCTCCGGACACCGCTTTCGCGTGTCACGGGGAGGGCGGACGGGGCCCCGCCGGATGCCCGGCGCCGGCCCGGGCCCACAGCTCCCGCGGCGCCGCATTGACCGCGGCCGGCTGCTGGGTGTGCGGGCAGTACCCGGGTCGTCGGCGTCGTGCCCGACAGCGCAGTTCGCCGACTCTCCGCAACCGGCACCCCTCCCGCCCCCCGCGTCCACCGATATGGCCGATTCCACCCCCTCATGCACTCTTGTACGGACTCCCTCCTGGGGGGAGGCTGCGTGTGGCGCCAATGGGACCCCGGCGCGGCACCGGACATCCGCACACCGCAACTCCGCTGTGATCACACCGAGTTGAGGAGGCGAACGCCGACCGTGTCAGCGCAGTGCCGCAGCCTCCCGCGAGGGGGCGGCAGTGTGTCCGCCGGGTCACGGCGGGTCCGTGACTACGCACCAGTAGTTCACCTTCCGCCGGACTGCCCGGCCGCCGCCCGCGGGAAGGCTCACCGGGTACGCCCTTCCTCACCCGCGTCGCACACCTGCACCGGATCCACCGGGGGAACCACCGACCGGAGGCCGGGGGAGCGCCGACCCGCCCCGCCGCGCCACCGCCAACCGAGTGAAAGCGGACAGGAGCGCCCATGCCCGCACCCGGTCCCGTAGCCGTGGAGCGGATACAAAGGACAAAACCCCGCAAAGCGTCACAAGCCCAGGTGAGCCCATGATCGGTCGCATTCCTGTTCTGGACATCCGCCCGCAGATCGATTGCGGCCGCCGCCCGGCGAAGGCGGTGGTGGGTGAGACCTTCGAGGTCTCGGCCACCGTCTTCCGCGAAGGGCATGACGCCGTCGCGGCCAATGTGGTGCTGCGTAATCCGGCCGGCCGCTGCGGCCCCTGGACCCCGATGCGGGAACGGGCACCCGGCACCGACCGGTGGAGCGCCGAGGTCACCCCCGGCATCGAGGGCCGCTGGTCGTTCACCGTCGAGGCCTGGTCCGATCCGGTCGCCACCTGGCGGCACCACGCCGCCGTGAAGATCCCGGCGGGCATCGACACCGAGCTGGTGCTCGCCGAGGGTGCCGAGCTCCATGAGCGGGCGGCCTCGGAGGTCCCCAAGAGCGACGGCCGGGAATCGGTGCTCAGCGCCGTGGATACGCTGCGCAACCCCGAGCTGCCCGCCGCGACCCGGCTCGCCGCGGCGCTCTCCCCCCAGGTCACCGCGGCGCTGGACCGCCATCCACTGCGCGAGCTGCTCACCGTCTCGCGCCCGATGCCGCTGGTCGTCGAGCGCCGGCGGGCCCTGTACGGCTCGTGGTACGAGCTCTTCCCCCGCTCCGAGGGCGCCACCGTCACCCCGGACGGCACCGCCGTCAGCGGGACCCTGCGCACCGCCGCCGACCGGCTGCCGGCCGTCGCCGCGATGGGCTTCGACGTGGTCTACCTGCCGCCGGTCCACCCCATCGGCACCTCTTTCCGCAAGGGCCCCAACAATGCGCTGTCGGCCGGCCCGGACGATGTCGGCTCCCCCTGGGCCATCGGCTCACCGGCCGGCGGCCATGACGCCCTCCACCCGGACCTGGGCACCTTCGAGGACTTCGACCACTTCGTCCGCACCGCCCGCGATCTGCGGATGGAGGTGGCCCTGGACTTCGCGCTGCAGTGCTCCCCCGACCACCCGTGGGTCACCCTGCACCCCCAGTGGTTCCACCGCCGCGCGGACGGCTCGGTCGCCTACGCCGAGAACCCGCCGAAGAAGTACCAGGACATCTACCCGCTCGCCTTCGACGCCGACTTCCGCGGGCTGGTCCGCGAGACCGAACGCCTGCTGCGCTTCTGGATGGCCAAGGGCGTACGGATCTTCCGGGTGGACAACCCCCACACCAAGCCGCTGGCCTTCTGGGAGAAGGTGATCGGCGAGATCAACCGCACCGACCCGGACGTGCTCTTCCTGGCCGAGGCCTTCACCCGCCCCGCCATGCTGCACGCCCTCGCCCGGATCGGCTTCCACCAGTCGTACACCTACTTCACCTGGCGTAACACCAAGCAGGAGCTGACCGCCTACCTGACCGAGCTGTGCGACGACAGCGCCAGCTATCTGCGGCCCAACTTCTTCGTGAACACGCCGGACATCCTGCACGCCTACCTCCAGGAGGGCGGCCGCCCCGCCTTCGAGGTGCGCGCCGTCCTGGCCGCCACCCTCTCCCCCACCTGGGGCGTCTATGCGGGATACGAGCTCTGCGAGTCGACGCCGGTACGCCGCGGCAGCGAGGAGTACGTCGACTCGGAGAAGTACCAACTGAGGCCGCGCGACTGGGATGCGGCGACCAGAGAGGGGCGCAGCATCGCCCCCCTGATCACGACGCTCAACCGCATCCGCCGCCGCCACCCTGCCCTGCAGCAACTGCGCAATCTGCGCTTCCACCACGTCGACAACGACGCCGTCCTCGCCTTCTCCAAGCACGACGGGCACGGCGACCGTGCCGACACGGTGCTCACGGTGGTCAACCTCGACCCGCACCACACCCACGAGGCGACGGTGTCGTTGGACATGCCGGAACTCGGCCTCGGCCGGCACGAGTCCATTCCGGTGCGCGATGAGCTCACCGGCGACACCTACCACTGGGGCAGGGACAACTATGTGCGCCTGGAGCCGGGCCGCTCACTGGCGCCCGCCCATGTGCTGTCGCTGCGACCGTCCTCACCGATCGGAGGGTCACCCAATTGATCGTCAATGAGCCTGTCCCCGACACTTTCGAGGACACCCCGGCAAAGGACCGCGATCCCGACTGGTTCAAACGGGCCGTCTTCTACGAAGTCCTGGTGCGTTCCTTCCAGGACAGCAATGGCGATGGCATCGGCGACCTCAAGGGCATCACGGCGAAGCTCGATTATCTGCAATGGCTGGGGGTGGACTGTCTCTGGCTGCCGCCGTTCTTCAAATCTCCCCTGCGGGACGGCGGTTACGATGTCGCCGACTACACCGCGGTACTTCCCGAATTCGGCGATCTGGCCGACTTCGTGGAATTCGTGGACGCCGCACACCATCGCGGTATGCGGGTGATCATCGACATGGTGATGAACCACACCAGCGACCAGCACCCGTGGTTCCAGGAGTCGCGCACCGACCCCGAGGGCCCGTACGGCGACTACTACGTCTGGGCCGACGACGACAAGCAGTACGCGGACGCCCGCATCATCTTCGTCGACACCGAGGCCTCCAACTGGACCTTCGACCCGGTCCGCAAGCAGTACTTCTGGCACCGCTTCTTCTCCCACCAGCCGGACCTCAACTACGAGAACCCGGCGGTCCAGGAGGAGATGATCTCCTCCCTGCGGTTCTGGCTCGACCTGGGGATCGACGGCTTCCGGCTGGACGCGGTGCCGTATCTCTACGCCGAGGAGGGCACCAACTGCGAGAATCTGCCCGCCTCGCACGCCTTCCTCAAGCGGGTCCGCGCGGAGATCGATGCGCACTATCCGGACACCGTGCTGCTGGCCGAGGCCAATCAATGGCCGGAGGACGTCGTCGACTACTTCGGCGATTACGGGGTCGGCGGCGACGAATGCCATATGGCCTTCCACTTCCCGGTCATGCCGCGCATCTTCATGGCGGTGCGGCGCGAATCGCGCTATCCGGTCTCGGAAATTCTCGCCAAGACCCCGGCGATTCCGTCCGGCTGCCAATGGGGCGTTTTCCTGCGTAACCACGACGAGCTCACCCTCGAAATGGTCACGGACGAAGAGCGCGACTACATGTACGCGGAGTACGCCAAGGACCCGCGGATGCGCGCCAATATCGGCATTCGCCGGCGGCTGGCCCCGCTGCTCGACAACGACCGCAATCAGATCGAGCTCTTCACGGCCCTGCTGCTGTCGCTGCCGGGTTCGCCGATTCTCTATTACGGCGACGAGATCGGCATGGGCGACAACATCTGGCTCGGGGACCGCGACGCGGTGCGTACCCCGATGCAGTGGACACCGGACCGCAACGCCGGATTCTCCTCCTGCGACCCGGGCCGGCTCTCCCTGCCGACGATCATGGACCCGGTCTACGGATACCAGGTCACCAATGTCGAGGCGGCGATGAGTTCGCCCTCCTCGCTGCTGCACTGGACCCGCCGGATGATCGAGATCCGGAAGCAGAACCCGGCGTTCGGGCTCGGCAGCTATACCGAGCTGTCCTCCACCAACCCGGCGGTGCTGGCCTTCCTGCGGGAGTCGCCGGGCGCCGGTGCAGCGGACGACGACCTGGTGCTGTGCGTGCACAACTTCTCGCGCTTCGCCCAGCCCACGGAGCTGGACCTGCGGTCGTTCAGCGGGCGCCATCCGGTGGAACTCATCGGCGGCGTCCGCTTCCCGGCCATCGGGGAGCTGCCGTATCTGCTGACCCTCGCGGGCCACGGCTTCTACTGGTTCCGGCTGCGCAGAAACTCCGGCTAGCGTCCGGCGCCCTGACCGGGCACGGGTGCCGGAAACACGCCCGTACGCGGCCGCATGGCGCGTACGGGCGTTTTTTGACCTTTCGCTCGGGCAGCCTCCCTATTACCGCTCGGGCCGGGTGAGCCACCGTCGGTCCCCCGGTTCGGGAGAGGCACCGCCGCGCAGCGGACAGGCACGCCGGATTCGCCGCTGCCGTACGGACGAGCTCGCCCGGTGCCCGCTCCCGTACTCCGTCCGGGGGCACCACCGCCAGCCTCCGTCTGGGGGTACCCCCACCGCGCCATCGCACAGTCAAGGCCGTATTCCGGGACACTTTGCCCTATATGTCGTGTGCCCGGGGAAAGGACGCGACGCCATGTCGGACACCGCCTCGACCCGTGCCACCCGAAACACCCCTGATCACCGCCCGCTCGTCGCCGCACCCGATCTGCTCTCCTCGCTGGCGCCCCTGCTCGCCGAATGGGTACCACGCCAGCGCTGGTTCGCCGGCAAGGGACGGCTGATCACCGGCTTCACGCTGCTCTCGGCGACCGAGCTGCTGCCGTGCACCGACGGCAGCGCACCCGGCCTGCTGCTCCTGCTCGTCCGCGCCCAGCAAGCCGCACCACCGAGCCGTACGCCGGCCGGCGACGACTGCTACCAACTCCTGCTGGGGGTGCATCCGGCGCTGCCGCCGCAGCTGGCGCCCGCGGTGATCGGCCGTCCGGGCGGCGGCCCGCTGCGCGGTCGCACGGTCTATGACGCGCTGCTCGACAACCGGCTGTGCGGGCTGCTGCTGGAACGGCTGCGGGTGCCGGGCCGGCTCGGTGCGCTGCGCTTCTGCCGGGAGCCCGATGCCGACATCCCCTCCGGGCTGGCGGGCCGGCCGATCGCCGTCGAACAGTCCAACTCCTCGATCGTCTACGGGGATTCCTTCATCCTGAAGGTCTTCCGGCGGATCGAGCCGGGCATCAATCCGGATCTGGAGCTGCCGCGGGCGCTGGCCGACGCCAAGTGCGCGCGGGTGCCCGCGCCCGCCGCATGGTACGAGTCGGCGGCCGCCGAGGAGGGCGGCGAGGCGACGACGCTGGGCGTGCTGCAGCCGTTCCTGCCCGGCTCGGCGGACGGCTGGCAGCTGGCGCTCCATGCGCTGGCCGTCCGCGCCGACTTCACCGGCTCGGCGCGTGCCCTCGGCCACGCCACCGCAGAGGTGCACACCGCGCTCGCCCAGACGCTGCCGACCACCGAGCTGCGCCGCGCGCAGCTCGCTGTGATCGCCGCCCAGATGAACGAACGGCTGGAGGCCACCGCCCGCGCCGTGCCCGTACTGCAGCCCTACCGTGCCCGGCTGCGCACCGCCTTCGACGCGCTGACCACGATCGGCCACGACGGCCGCAGCTGGGCGGCCCAGCGCATCCACGGCGATCTGCACCTGGGCCAGACGCTGCGCTCCGCCGACGAGGGCCGCTGGTCGCTGATCGACTTCGAGGGCGAACCGGCCCGCCCGCTGGCCGAGCGGCGCCGGCCGCAGCCGGCGGTGCGTGATATCGCGGCCATGCTGCGGTCCTTCGACTACGCCGCGCGCAGCGGCCCGGCGGGCGGGGACCCCTGGTCGCTGGAGTGGGCGCGGCGGACCCGTGACGCCTACTGCCTGGGCTACGCGGAGGCGGGCGGGCTCGATCCGCGCTCGGCACCCGAACTGATGCGCGCCTACGAGACCGACAAGGCGGTCTACGAGGTGCTCTACGAGGCCCGGCACCGGCCCGACTGGCTGTCCGTCCCGATGGCCGCCATCCGGCGGCTGGCGGCCTGCGGGGAACCGGCCGTGGGGGCGGACGGGACCGGCCCGTCCGGCTCCGCCGGGTCCGACAACGGCCGGGGGTGAGGGGCCGCAGACGAACCGCCGATCCGCCGCCCGTACGCCCTCTGATGTCCGACCGACGCCCCGCCCCGAGGAGGCCTTCTCGTGACCGCCCGCCCGCCGTCCCGTCCCACCACTCCCGACACCGCACCCGCTCCGGGCGCGACCGGCGACAGCGCGGCGGGGCGGTCCGGCCACCCGGCGACGCCCCGGCCGCCGGCCGGCGAATCCGCGGTGGCCGCGAGGGGCACCTTCGCCGGCCCCACGGCCGGCGCCTCCCCCATCCGGCCGTCCGCCCCCCGGGAGGTGGCGGCGCCCGGCCGGGCCGCCGCGCCCGCGGGCCCGGCGCGGGCAACGCAGTCGGGGGCCGGCAGCCATGGGGTCCGGTCCGCCGCCCCGCTGTCCGACGAGGACCGCGGCCGGCTCCTGGACGGCACCCATCACGACCCGCACGGGCTGCTCGGCGCCCACCCCGTGCGCAGCGGGCTGCTCATCCGGGTCCTGCGGCCGTACGCCAAGGGAGTCACCGTCCTGGCGAAGGGGCTGCGCGCCGACCTGCCCTGCGAGGGCGACGGGCTGTTCGCCGGGGTGCTGCCGCTGCGCACCGTCCCGGACTACGAGCTGCTCGTCGACTACGGCGACAACGCCTGGACCGTGCAGGACCCCTACCGCTTTCTGCCCGCGCTCGGCGAGCTGGATCTGCATCTGCTCGGCGAGGGCCGGCACGAGCAGCTGTGGCAGGCGCTCGGTGCGCGGATCATGGACCACCAGGGCGTGACCGGCACCCGCTTCACGGTCTGGGCGCCCAACGCCCAGGGCGTCCGGGTCGTCGGCGACTTCAACTACTGGGACGGCACCGGCCACCCGATGCGCTCGCTGGGCTCCTCGGGCGTCTGGGAGCTCTTCGTCCCGGGCATCGGCGAGGGCGAGCTCTACAAGTTCGAGATCACCCGGCCGGACGGCTCGCGGACCCTGCGCGCCGACCCGATGGCCCGGCGGACCGAGTGCCCGCCTGCCAATGCCTCGGTCGTGGACGCCTCGCACCACCGCTGGACGGACGCCGACTGGATGGCCCGGCGCGGCGAACGGCCCGTGCACGAGGCGCCGCTCTCCGTCTACGAGATGCACCTCGCCTCCTGGCGCCCCGGCCTCACCTACCGCCAGCTCGCGGTCCAACTCCCCGCATACGTCAAGGACCTGGGCTTCACCCACGTCGAGTTCATGCCGGTCCCCGAGCACCCCTTCGGCGGCTCCTGGGGCTACCAGGTGACCGGGTTCTATGCGCCCACCGCCAGGATGGGCACCCCGGACGACTTCAAGTTCCTGATCGACGCACTGCACCGGGCCGGGATCGGCGTGCTGATGGACTGGGTGCCGGCGCACTTCCCGCGGGACGACTGGGCGCTGGCGGAGTTCGACGGCCGGCCGCTCTACGAGCCGCAGGACCCGGCACGGGCCGCGCACCCGGACTGGGGCACCCTGGAATTCGACTACGGCCGCACCGAGGTCCGTAACTTCCTGGTCGCCAACGCCGTCTACTGGTGCGAGGAGTTCCATATCGACGGCCTGCGTGTGGACGCCGTCGCCTCGATGCTCTACCTCGACTACTCGCGCGAGGACGGCGGCTGGACCCCGAACATCCACGGCGGCCGGGAGAACCTCGATGCGGTCGCCTTCCTCCAGGAGATGAATGCGACGGTCTACCGCCGCTGCCCCGGCGTCGTCACCATCGCCGAGGAGTCCACGGCCTGGGACGGCGTCACCCGCGCCACACACCACATCGGCCCCGGCGGCTTCGGCGGTCTGGGCTTCGGGCTGAAGTGGAACATGGGCTGGATGCACGACTCCCTCGGCTATGTCTCCAAGGAGCCGGTGCACCGCAAGTACCACCACGGCGAGATGACCTTCTCCATGATCTACGCCTACTCCGAGAACTATGTGCTGCCGATCTCCCACGACGAGGTGGTGCACGGCAAGCGCGCACTGGTGTCGAAGATGCCCGGTGACTGGTGGCAGCAGCGCGCCAACCACCGGGCCTACCTCGGGTTCATGTGGGCCCACCCGGGCAAGCAACTCCTCTTCATGGGGCAGGAGTTCGCCCAGGGCGCGGAGTGGGCGGAGAGTCATGGCCCGGACTGGTGGCTGCTCGACCCGTCGTACGAGGCCGAGCCGGACCACCGGGGCGTACGCGATCTCGTCCGCGAACTGAACCGCCGGTACGCCGCCACACCCGCGCTGTGGGAGCGCGACACCGACCCGGCCGGCTTCTCCTGGATCGACGGCGACGCGAGCGAGGACAACGTCTTCTCCTTCCTGCGCTTCGCCGCCGACGGCTCTCCGCTGATCTCGGTCACCAACTTCTCCCCCGTCGTCCGCCATGCCTACCGGCTCGGTGTCCCCGACACGGTCCCCGCCTGGCGGGAGGTCCTGAACACCGACGACCCGCGCTACGGCGGCAGCGGCATCAGCAACCCCGACCCGCTCAAGGCCGAACCGACCCCCTGGAACGGCCGCTCCGCTTCCGTCTCCCCCGTCCTCCCCCCGCTGGCCACCCTCTGGCTACGACCGTCCTGACCACCTCACGGCTGATGGTTGTCGGACCCTTCTCCCGCAACTGCGGCACCCCCGCCGAACAGACCCGTCCCCCACGTCGCTATGGCCGGTTCCTCCTTGTTCGTGCCCCCACGCAACCGGCCGCGGCCGACCGCGTTCTCCCTGTCCCTCACATGGTGTCAGGAGGCACTGACAATCGGTCCGGTCCAAGAAAACCGCAGGTCAGAAGGGTCTGGGAGGGACGTGCGGCGCCGGTCGCGCGGTAGCCCGCCGCGCGGTCACGCCGAAGGGGCGGGTGCCGCATCCGGCACCCGCCCCTTCTCTCCTCCTACGGTCCGGGATCAGACCTTGGCGGACGTCTTCTCCGCCTCGCCGTCCCGCGGCTCGATGACCGTCGCGGCGACCGGCTCCGCTGAGGCGTCGTCGACCAGCGTCTTCTCGTCGAACGGCAACCGGCCGGCCAGCACCTCCGTCGCCCGGGCCTTATCGATCTCCTTGGTCCAGGTGCCGATCAGGACGGTGGCCACCGCGTTGCCGGCGAAGTTGGTCAGGGCCCGCGCCTCGCTCATGAAGCGGTCGATGCCGACGATCAGGCCGACGCCGTCGACCAGTTCGGGACGGTGCGACTGCAGGCCGCCGGCCAATGTCGCCAGGCCGGCGCCGGTGACGCCCGCCGCGCCCTTCGACGCGATGACCATGAACACCAGCAGCGAGATCTGCTGGCCGAGCGGCAGCGGCTTGCCCATCGCCTCGGCCACGAACAGCGAGGACATCGTCAGATAGATGGCGGTGCCGTCGAGGTTGAAGCTGTAGCCGGTGGGGACGGTGATGCCGACCACCGGCCTGCTGACGCCCAGGTGCTCCATCTTCGCGATCAGCCGGGGCAGCGCCGACTCGGAGGAGGAGGTGGACAGGATCAGCAGGAGTTCGCGGGCGAGGTACTTCAGCAGCTGGAAGATGTTGACCCCGGCGACCAGCCGGAGCAGCGCGCCGAGCACCACGAGCACGAACAGCAGACAGGTGGTGTAGAAGCCGACCATGATGACGGCCAGCGACTTCAGCGCGTCCAGGCCGGTCTCGCCGACCACCGCCGCGATGGCGCCGAACGCACCCACCGGCGCCGCCCACATGATCATGGACAGCACCCGGAAGACCAGCTTCTGGAGGTGCCCGACACCGCGCAGCACCGGCTCGCCCGCCGAGCCCAGCGCCTGCAGCCCGAAGCCGACCAGCAGCGCCACCAGCAGCGTCTGGAGCACCTCACCCTGGGTGAAGGCGGAGACCAGCGTGGTGGGGATCATGCCGAGCAGGAAGTCGGGCAGCGACTCCCCGCCGCCCGCGGTCTGGGCATGGCCCGCCTGCCGGACGGTCTCGGTCAGATGGAGGCCGGACCCGGGGTCCAGCAGGTTGCCGACGACCAGGCCGATGGCCAGCGCGACGGTGGACATCACCATGAAGTAGCCGAGGGCCAGCCCGCCGACCGCGCCGACCTTGGCGGCCTTCCGCACCGAGCCGACGCCCAGCACGATGGTGCAGAAGATGACCGGCGAAATCATCATCTTGATCAGGTTCACGAACCCGGTGCCGAGCGGCTTGAGCTGGACGGCGACACCGGGGGCGGCGAAGCCCACGATGATGCCGAGCAGCACCGCCCCGATCACGGCGATGTAGAGGAAGTGCGTCCGGTCCCGCTTCACCGGCGCGGTCTCCTGGGTGGTGCCCCCGGACGGCGGGGTCTGTGCAGCCACGGCTGTCTCCTCGGTCTACGGCTGTGCGCTGATCTGCGGCTCTGTCACACAACAAGTCCCGGCGACTATGCACGCCGCTGTGGCGCCCGTCACCCTTACGTACATTTCGTTCACGTAAAAGTGACCGCAGGGACGGTTCCGAAAGTGACCGTGCAGACTGTTCTGTATGCGACTCCCCCGACCCCGGCCGTCCCGGCGGCTGCGCGGTCCCCGCAGCCTCGCCGGGCAGCTCTTCGCCATGCAGGTCGTGCTGGTGGCCGTGGTCGTCGTGGGCTGCGCGCTCTTCGCGTACGCCAGCGCCGGCCGGCAGGCGGAGAAGACCGCACGGCGGCAGGCGACCGCGGCGGCCACCGCCGTTGCCGACTCCCCGGCGGTGGTGGCGGCGGCGCGCACCAAGGACCCGACGGCCACGCTCCAGCCGTACAGCGAGCGGCTGCGGCGCGATGCCGGTGTCGACTTCGTGGTGGTGATGGCCCCGGACGGGACCCGCTGGACGCACCCCGAGCCGTCCGCGATCGGCAAGAAGTACCTGGGGCACATCGGCCCGGCGCTGCACGGCAAGGTCTTCCCCGAGACGCACCTGGGCGTGCTCGGGCCGTCCGTTCGGGTCGTCGCACCGGTCCGTGATCCGCAGCGCGGCGGCCGGATCACGGCACTGGTCAGCTCCGGGATCACCATCGAGACGATCAGTGAGCAGCTGCGTGACCAGGTCCTCGCGCTGCTCGGCGTGGCCGCTGCGGCGCTGGCGCTCGGCGGCCTGGGGACGTATGTGATCAACGCCCGGCTGCGGCGGCACACCCACGGGATGAACGCGGCGGAGCTCGGCCGGATGCACGAGTACCACCAGGCCGCACTGCATGCCGTACGCGAGGGGCTCCTGATGCTCGACGGGCAGCGCCGGGTCGCCCTGATCAACGACGGCGGGCGGGAGCTGCTGGGGCTGTCGGAGGACGCGGTGGGCCGCCTCGTCACGGAGCTGGGGCTGCCGGAGCCGCTGACCGAGGTGCTGCTGGCGCCCGGCCCACGGGTCGACGAGCTGCAGCTGACCCGTGAGCGGGTGCTGGTCGTCAACTCCGCGCCGGTCTCCGGCGGGGAGCAGCGCGGCAGTGTCGTCACCCTTCGCGACCACACCGAACTCCAGGCGCTCTCAGGGGAGTTGGACTCGGTACGCGGCTTCACCGAGGCGCTGCGCTCCCAGGCCCACGAGGCCGCCAACCGGCTGCACACCGTGGTCTCGCTGATCGAGCTGGGCCGGGCCGAGGAGGCCGTGGAGTTCGCGACCGCGGAGCTGGAGCTGGCCCAGGCGCTGACCGATCAGGTGGTCGGCGCGGTTGCCGAGCCGGTGCTCGCCGCGCTGCTGCTCGGCAAGGCCGCGCAGGCCAATGAGCGCGGCGTCGAACTGACCCTGACCCCCGACAGCCGGATCGACGACGGGCTGCTGCCGCCCGGTCTGGCGCCCCGCGACCTGGTGACGGTGCTGGGCAATCTCCTCGACAACGCCCTCGACGCCGCCGCACCCACCCAGGAGCACACCGCCGCCGAGCCGCCACGGGTGCACGTCACCGCGCGGGCGGACGGCGACGAGCTGCTGTTGCGGGTGGCGGACAACGGCCCCGGGGTGTCCGCGGACGCCGCCGAGGAGATCTTCCGGCGGGGCTGGAGCACCAAGCGGAGCGCGACCGCGCCCGCCCCGGGGCGCGGTCTGGGCCTGGCCCTGGTCCAGCAGGCGGTACGCCGCAACGGCGGCGCCGTCACCCTGGACCGGGCGCCCGGCGGCGGCGCGCAGTTCACCGTACGGCTGCCGCTGCGGACGGAGGCCAGGAGATGAGCGGGGCGACCGGCGCGGCCCGGCCGGGCACGAGAGGATGCGCCCGGTGACCCCCTCCGACATCCGGGTCCTCGTCGTCGAGGACGATCCGGTCGCCGCCGACGCACACGCCCTGTACGTGGGGCGGGTGCCCGGCTTCACGGTCTCCGGCACCGTGCACTCCGGCGGCGACGCCCGCCGCCATCTCGAAACGCACGCCGTCGATCTGCTGCTGCTCGATCTCTATCTGCCCGACGGCCACGGGCTGCAGCTGGTGCGGACGCTGCGCGCGGCCGGCCACACCGCCGACATCATCGCGGTCACCTCCGCCCGGGATCTCGCGATGGTGCGCGAGGGTGTCTCGCTCGGCGTGGTGCAGTACGTGCTGAAGCCGTTCACCTTCGCCACCCTGCGCGACCGGCTCACCCGCTATGCGGAGTTCCGCGCCACCACGGGCGAGGCCAGCGGGCAGGACGAGGTGGACCGGGCGATCGCCGCACTGCGCGCACCCCGTCCGGCCGCGCTGCCCAAGGGGCTGACCGCGGCCACCCTGCGGGCGGTGACCGATGTGCTGCGGTCCGCCGGGAGCGGGCTGACGGCGGCCGAGGCGGCCGCCGACGTGGGCATCTCCCGGATCACCGCCCGCCGCTACCTCGAACATCTCGTGGAGAGCGGCCGGGCCGCCCGCGCCCCCCAGTACGGCCAGGTCGGCCGCCCCGAATTGCGTTATCGATGGTCGGGCCATTGACCGGTGGTGATCGGTGACCTACTTTCAGCGGGCAGCCCGCCGTGGTTAGTTGGAGGTCGTGCCGTGCGCCCCACCGCCCCGCTGATCCTTCTCGCCGCCGCCGTCGTGGCCGCCGGCACGCTCACCGCCTGCGGCAGCGGGTCCGGCAGCGACAAGAACACCGTCAAGGTCGCCTTCATCAAGGACACCAACGGCAAGGTCACCGTCCGGGACGACTATGTCCGCCTGGTGGCCCGGCAGTTCGAGAAGAGCCATCCCGGCAAGAAGGTCCGGCTGATCCCGATCCAGGCGTCGGAGAACGACTACTACACCAAGATCCAGCAGATGATGCGCTCCCCGCGGACCGCACCGGACGTGGTCTACGAGGACACCTTCCTGGTCAACTCCGACATCAAGGCGGGCCTGTTGCGTCCGCTGGATGCCTACCTCGGCACCTGGGACGACTGGCGGCAGTTCGAGCCGGCCGCGAAGACCGCGGCCAAGGGGCAGGACGGCAAGACCTACGGCGTCCCGGACGGCACGGACACCCGCGGGCTGTGGTTCAACAAGAAGATCTTCAAGAAGGCCGGGCTGCCGGCCGACTGGCGGCCGAAGAACTGGGCCGAGGTGCTGGACGCGGCCCGGACCGTCAAGCGCAAGGTCCCCGGCGTCATCCCGCTGAATGTCTTCACCGGCAAGGGAGCGGGCGAGGCCGCCGTGATGCAGGGCTTCGAGATGCTGTTGTACGGCACCGGCGCGCACCAGCTCTACGACCCGTCGGCCAAGAAGTGGGTCACCGGCACCAAGGGCTTCAAGGACAGCCTGAGCTTCCTCGACACGGTCTACAAGGAGAAGCTCGGGCCCGACGTCTCCGATGCGCTCAGCCCCAACATCCAGACCAATGTGGCCGCCGAGCTGCTGCCCGAGGAGAAGCTCGCCATCGACCTCGACGGCTCGTGGCTGGGCCAGCAGTGGCAGAAGACGGGCGGCGGCAACCCCTGGCCCGCCTGGTCGACCACGCTCGGCCAGGCACCGTTCCCCACTCAGCACGGCACCCCGCCCGGCAGGGTCAGCCTGGCCGGCGGCTGGACCTGGTCGGTACCGCAGCGGGCCCAGCAGCCCGAGCTGGCCTGGAAGCTGATCAAGACCTTCCAGTCGAAGCCGAACGCCCTGGAATGGTGCGTACGGGGCGCCCAGATCGCGGTGCGCAAGGACGTCGCGGCCGACCCGCGCTACCGGACCTCGGTGCCCGGCATCGGCTTCTTCACCGGGCTGGTCAAGATCAGCCAGTACCGGCCCGCACTGCCCGAATACCCCAGGGTCGCCTCGGCGATCGGCGAGGCGATGGAGGCGGTCACCTCCGGTGACTCCGCACCGGCCGACGCGGCCAAGGACTACGACACGGCGCTGACGTCCCTCGTCGGCGGCCGGACCGTCGCCAAGCCATGACCGTCGCCGGAACCGCGGCCCGGGTCCAAAGGCCCGGCGCCGCCGCGGCCGGCCGCGTCCGCACCCGTCTGCTGCGCTGGTCCCCGCTCGTCCCGGCCACCGTCCTGCTGCTGCTCTTTCTCGTCGGCCCCATCGGCTACTGCGTCTTCATCGCCTTCACCGACACCCAGCTCACCGGCCAGGAGTCCGCGTCCTTCGTCGGCCTGGCCAACTTCCGGCACGCCTTCGGCGATCCGGCCTTCCGCAACGCCGTGGTGCTGACCCTGGTGTTCACCGTGATCTCCTCGATCCTCGGGCAGAACACCCTGGGCCTTGCGCTGGCCGTCCTGATGCGCCGCGCCTCGCGGCCCGTACGGTCGCTGACCGGCGCGACGGTGATCTGCGCCTGGGTGCTCCCGGAGATCGTCGCGGGCTTTCTGCTCTACACCTTCTTCGAGCGGCGCGGCACCCTCAACGCCCTCCTGGAGTGGCTCCGTCTGCCCGCCCAGAACTGGCTGTTCACCCTCCCCATCCTGGCCGTGTCGTTCGCCAACGTCTGGCGCGGTACGGCGTTCTCGATGCTCATCTACTCGGCGGCGCTCTCCGAGATCCCCCAGGAGGTCACCGAGTCGGCGGAGGTCGACGGGGCGGGCGTGCTGCGGCGGCTGTGGCACATCACGCTGCCGATGATCCGCCGCTCCATCGGCACCAACCTGATGCTCAACACCCTGCAGACCCTCTCCGTCTTCGGGCTGATCTGGGCGATGACGCGGGGCGGTCCGGGCAATCGCAGCCAGACCCTGCCGGTGTTCATGTACGACCAGGCGTTCCTGAAGTCCCTGATCGGCTACGGCACCGCGGTGGCGCTGCTGTTGCTGCTGGTGGGCGCGCTGTTCTCGGCGGTCTATCTGCGCCTGATGCGCGAGGAGGTCTGAGCCGTGCCGCAGCTCCGCCGCCGTCTCCCCCACGCGCTCCGACACACTCCGGGCAGGGAGAGCCGCCATCGGTTGGCCGCCGACGCCGGGCTGCTGGCCGTCGCGGTGGCGTTCGCGATTCCGCTGGTCTGGCTGGTGCTGTCGTCGCTGGACACGGAGGCGACGCTGCGGGTGCGGCTGCCGAAGTCCCCGTCGCTGCACAACTTCTCGGCGGTGCTGACCGACGAGATCACCTTCACCCCGATGCTCAACAGCCTGCTGATCTGTGGTGGCGCGACCGTGCTCACGGTCGTCTGCGCGGCGCTCGCCGCCTACCCGCTGTCCCGCTTCCGCTCGCGCTTCTCCCGCCCGTACCTGCTGACGATCCTGTTCTCCACCTGTCTGCCGATCACCGCGGTCATGGTCCCGGTCTACGGGCTGTTCGTGCAGGTCAATCTGATCGACACCCGGTACGGCACCGCGCTGTTCCTGGCCGCCGCCCAACTCCCGTTCGCCATCTGGCTGATGAAGAACTTCATGGACGGGGTGCCGAAGGTGCTGGAGGAGGCGGCCTGGACGGACGGCGCCTCCTGGCCGCAGACGCTGCTGCGGGTGATTCTGCCGCTGATGGGCCCCGGCGTCGCCGTCGTCGCGATCTACACCTTCATCATGATGTGGGGCAATTTCTTCGTGCCCTTCATGCTGCTGCTCTCACCGGAGCAACTGCCCGCTTCGGTCAGCATTTTCAATTTCTTCGGCAATTACGGCGCCATTGCCTTCGGTGAACTGGCGGCATTCTCGATCCTGTACTCGACACCGGTCCTCGTGTTGTACATCCTTATCTCCCGACGGCTCGGCGGCGGCTTTGCGCTCGGCGGTGCGGTGAAGGGCTGAGCGAGGCTCATGTCCGGAAAACTGCAAGGTCGCACCGGAAAACCGGCCGACTAGTAGCTTCCTACGACTTTCCGGCTTGGGTATCCACACGATAGTTGCGAAGCCCGGCCGTCACTTACCGTGTGCCGGTGAATACGCAAGCCGGGGAGCCCCGTAGACCCCCTTTCAACGCCGAGGCCGCCCGCCGGCTCCGCGAGGCCCTCGGGATGACCCCTGCGCATGTCGCCTACGGAATGTGGTCCGCCTTCGGAATACAGCTGGCGCCGGGGACGGTGGTGTCCTGGGAATGGGGGGAGAGCGTCCCCTCGGAGGCCGAACTGACCGCGCTGGCCGGCGCCCTGTGGTGCGCACCGGGCGAGCTGCTCGACGCACCGGGCACCCTGCGCGAATACCGTCTGACGCTCGGCCTCGCCCCGGCGGACCTCGCGCTGCGCATCGGCATGGACCGGGCCGCGTACGAACGTCTGGAGGACGGCGGGAAGTGGAGCGGCAACGACCGGCAGGCCGCGGCGCTCGCCGAGGTGATGGATCTGCCGCTGCCCGCCCTGATCCGCTTCACCGGCCGGGACGAGAAGCTGACCGACCTGCTGACCAGCGCCGCCACCACCCGCTGGCAGGCCTACGTCCGGCCGGTCGGCAAGGTCGTACCGCTGTCCAAGCAGCAGCTCCAGCACGTCCTGCAGGAGCTGCACGGCGAGTATCAGGCGACCATGACCGCTACGCTCAACTGGGGCGGCTCGGACAGCGCCGAGGCGTCCGGCAGGGCGGGACGGGCCTTTCTCGACGGCATCCTGGCGGAATTCTGGACGAGGGTCGGCGCGCAGCAGCCCTGAGAACCCTCCCGCACCCCTGAGACGCCCCGTCGGCCGCAGGTCGGACGGCCGTCCGTCCAGAGAATGACGCCGGGCGCCGTGGTGGCACTTCCGGCCGGTGCGGCTTTCGGTCCTTGCGGCTGAGGTCCGCGCCGACCTGCGCATTCAAGAATGGGGATGTCGAAATCTTCCGTCCCCTCTCCAGGAGTCCCCCGTGTCCCACGCGGCTGCCCTTCCGGGTTTTCCCGGTTCCCCCGCCCCCACTCGCGCCGCCGTCGCCGCCCGCGCCACGGATCTGAGCAAGGTCTACGGCCAGGGGGAGACCCGTGTGGTCGCGCTGGACTCCGTGTCGGTCGAGTTCGGCAAGGCCCGGTTCACCGCGATCATGGGCCCGTCCGGCTCCGGCAAGTCCACGCTGATGCACTGCATGGCGGGCCTGGACGCGATCTCCGCCGGCTCGGCCCGGATCGGCGACGTGGAGCTGGCGTCGCTGAACGACAAGCAGCTGACGCGGCTGCGCCGGGACAAGATCGGCTTCATCTTCCAGGCGTTCAACCTGCTGCCGACGCTGACCGCGCTGGAGAACATCACGCTGCCGATGGACATCGCCGGCCGTAAGCCCGACCGGGAGTGGCTCAACGCCGTCATCGAGACCGTCGGCCTGTCCGGGCGGCTCGCGCACCGGCCGGCCCAGCTCTCCGGCGGCCAGCAGCAGCGGGTCGCGGTCGCTCGGGCGCTGGCCGCCCAGCCGGAGATCATCTTCGCGGACGAGCCGACCGGCAACCTCGACTCCCGCTCGGGCGCCGAAGTACTGGGCTTCCTGCGGGAGTCGGTGCGGGCGATGGAGCAGACGGTCGTGATGGTCACCCATGACCCGGTCGCCGCGGGCTATGCGGACCGGGTGGTCTTCCTCGCGGACGGCCGGATCGTCGAGGAGCTCCACGACCCGACCGCGGACACCGTCCTGGACCGGATGCGGCTGTTCGACGCCAAGGGCCGTACGCGCTGACGCCGGCGCACCACGCGCCGCCCCCGGGGCACTGCCCCTCTCCCGAGCCACCGGACCCAGGACTGACACCACCATGCTGCGTACTGCCCTGCGCAATGTCCTTGCGCACAAAGCCCGATTGATGATGACCGCGCTCGCGGTGCTGCTCGGCGTCGCCTTCGTCGCCGGCACCCTCATCTTCAGTGACACCGTCGGCGAGGCCATCAAGAAGGCCTCCGCCAGGAACCTCTCGGGGGTGGCCGTCTCCGTCAAGGCCGTCGCCGACGACAACACCCCGGAGACCGGCAAGGACGGCAAGCGCACCACCGTCCTCGACGACAAGCTGGTGGACACCGTCCGCGCGCTGCCCGGCGTGCAGTCCGTCCGGCGCAACGTCACCGGCACGGCGACCCTCGCCGGCCCGGACGGCATCCCGATCGGCAACGGCTGGCAGAACATCGCCGCCAACTTCCAGCCGGACAAGGACGGCTATGACGCCCGCTACCCGCTGATGCAGGGCCGCGGACCGGCCGCCGGGGACGAGATCGCGCTGGACGAGGCCACCGCGGAGGCGGCCGGCCACAAGATCGGCGACGCCGTGCGGTTCGCCACCGACGGCCCGGTGCTGACGAAGAAGCTGGTCGGCATCGTCACCACCGAGGACCCGCAGGTGACCGCGGGCGGCAGCCTCGCGCTCTTCGACACCGCCACCGCACAGAAGATGTATCTGCACCCCGGTCAGTTCGACGAGCTGGTGGTGGGCGCCGCTCCCGGCACCGATCAGCAGGCGCTGACCGGCAAGGTCCGCGAGGTCCTGCCCAAGAACCGGGCCGAGGCGGCCAGCGGCGCCGAACTCGCCGCCGAGCAGTCCCGGATGATCGCCGCCGAGAACAAGTCCCTGAGCCAGACGCTGCTGGTCTTCGCCGGTATCGCGCTGTTCGTCGGCATCTTCATCATCGCCAACACCTTCACCATGCTGATCTCCCAGCGCAGCCGGGAGATCGCCCTGATGCGCGCGGTCGGCGCCTCCCGCCGGCAGGTGGTCCGCTCGGTACTCGCCGAGGCGGGCCTGCTGGGCCTGCTCTCGTCCGTCATCGGGTTCGGGCTGGGCGCCGGGATCGCGGTGGGCCTGCGGGCGGTGCTCGACGCCAATGGCGCGGGCTTCCCGGACGGACCGGTCATCATCAGCCCGGCCGCGGTGCTCTCCTCGCTCGCGGTGGGTGTCGTGGTGACCGTACTGGCGGCCTGGCTGCCGTCCCGCAAGGCGGCGAAGATCGCCCCGGTCGAGGCGCTCAACACCGTCGAGGCGCCGCCGGCGCTGCGCAGCCTGGTGATCCGCAACTCCCTCGGCGCGGTCATCACCGGCCTCGGTGTGGCGGTCATGTTCTACGTCTCCACGCTGAAGTCCTCCGACGACATGCCGATCGCGATGGCGGGGTCGATGCTGACGCTGACCGGCGTCATCATCCTCGCGCCGCTGCTGTCGCGGCCCCTGGTCTCGCTGGCGGGCCTCCTCACCACCCGGCTCTTCGGCATCGGCGGCAAGCTCGCCAAGCAGAACGCGCTGCGCAACCCGCGCCGTACGGCGGCGACCGCTTCTGCGCTGATGATCGGTCTCACCCTGATCACCGGAATGACGGTCGTCGGGAACTCGGCACAGCAGGCCATGGACAAGATGACGGCCAACGGGCTGAAGGCCGACTACAAGGTCGCGACCTCGACGTTCATCGGCCTGGACACCGAGCTGTCGAAGAAGGTGGCGGACCTCCCGGGCGTCGAGACGGCGGCCCCGCTGCGCAACTCGGGCTTCGAGGCCGGTGGGCACTATGCGGACCTCACCGGCACCGACCTCTCGGCGGTCGGCAAGGTCGCCCAACTGGACTTCAAGAGCGGCTCCTTGGCGGACGCCGGAGCCGACGGCATCGCGATCTCCCAGTCCTCGGCCAAGGAGAAGGGCTGGCACACCGGCGACACCCTTGACGCGACGTTCGGCGACAAGAAGAAGGCGAAGCTGAAGATCACCGGCGTCTACGCGGACAACCCGGTGATCGGCAACGCGATCGGCGCCACCTCCCTGGTCGATCCGCACATGTCCGAGCTGAAGAACGAACAGCTGCTGGTGAAGACCGAGAACGGCCCGACGGACGAGCTGGAGAAGCAGATCCGGCACGCTCTCGGCGACAGCCCGCTGCTGACGGTCCAGGACCACGCCGACCTGCGCAAGGAGACCGCCGGGCAGATCGAGACCGTGCTCTACATCGTCTACGGACTGCTGGGCATGGCCGTCATCATCGCGGTGGTGGGCGTCGTCAACACCCTCGCCATGTCGGTCTTCGAGCGGACCCGCGAGATCGGGATGCTGCGGGCGATCGGACTGGCCCGCAGCGGCATCAAGCAGATGGTCCGGCTGGAGTCGGTGGTCATCTCACTGTTCGGCGCGGTCCTGGGGATCGGCGTGGGGATCTTCCTCTCCTGGGCCGGCGGCAACCTGGTCAGCCAGGGGCTCCCGACGTACGAACTGCTGCTGCCCTGGGGCAGGCTCGGGCTGTTCCTGCTGATCGCGCTCGTCGTCGGGGTGCTGGCCGCGCTGTGGCCGGCCCGCCGGGCGGCCCGGCTGAACATGCTGGAGGCCATCGGCGCCCAGTGACCGTCTGACAGCCACCCCCCACAAAGGCGGCGCGCCTGCCCTCAACCGAGGGGAGGCGCGCCGCCGTTGGTGGTGCGGGGAAGTGCCGGGGCTCAGAAGACCGACTCGGCCTCGTCCATCCGCCACGCGGGCACCGTCTTGAGCTCGGTGACCGCCTCGTGCAGCGGCACCATCGTGATGTCGGTGCCGCGCAGCGCGGTCATCCTGCCGAAGTCGCCGCGGTGCGCGGCCTCGACGGCGTGCCAGCCGAAGCGGGTGGCGAGCACCCGGTCGTACGCGGTGGGGGTGCCGCCGCGCTGGACATGGCCGAGGATGACCGGGCGGGCCTCCTTGCCGAGGCGCTTCTCCAGCTCGACGGCGAGGTGGTTGCCGATGCCGGTGAACCGCTCATGGCCGAACTGGTCGATCGCGCCCTTCTTGTAGTCCATGGTCTCCTCGGCCGGGTGGGCTCCCTCGGCGACACAGACGACCGCGAACTTCTTGCCCCGGGCGAATCGCTCCTCGACCATCTTGACCAGGTCGTTCACATCGAAGGGGCGCTCGGGAAGACAGATGCCGTGGGCGCCGCCGGCCATCCCGGACTCCAGCGCGATCCAGCCCGCGTGCCGTCCCATCACCTCGACGACCATGACCCGCTGGTGCGACTCCGCGGTGGTCTTGAGGCGGTCGATCGCCTCCGTCGCGACGCCGACGGCGGTGTCGAAGCCGAAGGTGCGGTCGGTGGAGGAGATGTCGTTGTCGATGGTCTTGGGGACGCCGACGACCGGCATCCCGGCGTCCGCCAGCATCCGGGCGGCGGTGAGGGTGCCCTCGCCGCCGATCGGGATCAGGACGTCGATGCCGTAGTCCTTGGAGAGGTCCTTGGACTTGTCGCAGGCCTCGCGGAGCCGGTTGCGCTCCAGCCGGGACGATCCGAGGATGGTGCCGCCACGGGCGAGGATGCCGCTGACCGCGTCGAGGTCGAGCTTGCGGAAGCGTCCTTCGAGCAGTCCCTTGAAGCCGTCCTCGAAACCTATGACCTCGTCGTCGTGCCCGGTGAGGGCGCGGTGGACAACAGACCGGATCACAGCATTCAGGCCGGGACAGTCGCCGCCTGCGGTGAGGACTCCGATACGCATCGTGCTGTGTCTCCTGTGCTCGCTGTTGGTTCGTGTGAGCCGGTCCGATTGTTTCACGGGCCGACCGGCCCTCCCCTCATACACAGACCCCACCCCTACTGTCCTCGCACGGGCCGGGCAAGGGAAACTGGGAGAGCGACGTAGCCACACACGCAGGTATTGTCAAGAGGGGCAAGCCCACCTTATCGGCTGATTTCGACCTTGCGGCCACCGAACGGATCGGAGAGCACGCGTGACGCGCAGCGTGTACGTGACCGGTATCGACCGCGGCGACGGCCGCCAGGTCGTCGAGCTGGGGGTCATGGAGCTGCTGACCCGCCATGTCGACCGGGTGGGGGTATTCCGCCCACTGACCCACAGCGACGGCCCCGACCGGCTCTTCGACCTGCTGCGGGCACGCTACCGGCTCACCCAGTCCCCCGACGCGGTGTACGGCCTCAGCTACGAGGAGGCCGCCGCCCTCCAGGCCGAACGCGGCACCGACGAGCTGGTCTCCCGGCTCGTCGACCGCTTTCACGCCGTGGCCAGGAACTATGAGTTCGTCCTGATCCTCGGCTCGGACTTCGCGGGCACCAACCTCCCGGACGAGCTGAACCTCAACGCCCGGCTCGCCAATGAATGCGGCGCCGCCGTGCTCGCCGTCGTCGGCGGCCAGGGCCAGGAGGCCGAGTCCGTACGCGCCGAGGCCCGCAACGCCTACCGCGCCTACCACTCGCTGGGCTGCGATGTCGTGGCCATGGTCGTCAACCGGGTGGCGCCCGAGCATCGCGAGGCGGTCGTCGAGCGGCTCGCCGCCCGGCTCCCCGTGCCCTGCTACGCGCTCCCCGAGGACGGCTCGCTCTCCGCGCCGACCGTCGGCCAGATCGTGCACACCCTGGGCGCCGAGGTACTGCTCGGCGACGAGTCGGGGCTGGCCAGGGACGCCCGGGACTTCGTCTTCGGCGGCGCCATGCTGCCGACCTTCCTCAAGGCGCTGACCCCCGGCGCTCTCGTGGTGACCCCCGGCGACCGGGCGGACCTGGTCATCGGCTCGCTCGCCGCACACAGCGCCGGCGCCCCGCCGATCGCCGGTGTGCTGCTCACCCTCGACGAGCGGCCCGGCCCCGACATCATGGCGCTGGCCGCCCGGCTCGCGCCCGGCACCCCGGTGGTCTCCGTACCCGGCGGCTCCTTCCCGACCGCGGCCGAGCTGTTCGCGGTCGAGGGCAAGCTCAACGCCGCCTCGCCGCGGAAGGCGGAGACCGCGCTCGGCCTGTTCGAGCGGCATGTGGACACCGTGGAGCTGACGAACCGCATCTCCGTCGCCCGCTCCGGCCGGGTCACGCCGATGATGTTCGAGCACGAGCTGATCGAGCGCTCCCGCTCCGGCCGCCGCCGGGTCGTCCTCCCCGAGGGGAGCGAGGAGCGGGTGCTGCGGGCCGCCGATGTGCTGCTGCGCCGCGATGTCTGCGATCTGACGCTGCTGGGCGAGGAGGAGGCGATCCGCAAGCGCGCCGCCGACCTGGCCATCGACTTGGCGGGCGCCCAGATCATCGACCCGCAGACCTCCGAGCTGCGCGAGCGGTTCGCCGAGCGGTACGCCGAGCTGCGCGCCCACAAGGGCGTCAGCATCGAGCTGGCCTTCGACGTGGTCGCGGACGTCTCCTACTTCGGCACCCTGATGGTCCAGGAGGGTCTGGCCGACGGCATGGTCTCCGGCGCGGTGCACTCCACCGCGGCCACCATCCGGCCCGCCTTCGAGATCATCAAGACCAAGCCGGGCGCCCAGATCGTGTCCTCGGTGTTCTTCATGTGCCTGGCCGACCGTGTCCTGGTCTACGGCGACTGCGCGGTCAACCCGGACCCGAACGCCGAACAGCTGGCGGACATCGCCATCCAGGCGGCCGCCACCGCCGCCCAGTTCGGCGTCGAGCCACGGATCGCGATGCTGTCGTACTCCACGGGCACCTCCGGCTCCGGCGCGGACGTCGACAAGGTCCGCAAGGCCACCGAGATCGTCCGCGAGCTGCGCCCCGATCTGCTGGTCGAGGGCCCGATCCAGTACGACGCGGCGGTGGACGCGGCGGTCGCGCAGACCAAGCTCCCCGAGTCCGACGTGGCCGGCAAGGCCACCGTGCTGATCTTCCCCGACCTCAACACCGGCAACAACACCTACAAGGCCGTGCAGCGCTCGGCCGGTGCGGTCGCCGTCGGCCCGGTCCTCCAGGGCCTGCGCAAGCCGGTCAACGACCTCTCGCGCGGCGCCCTGGTCCAGGACATCGTCAACACCGTGGCCATCACCGCCATCCAGGCGCAGGGCGCCCGGCCCGGCGCCGGCCACACCGTCTGACCCGGCCGCTCCCCCGTCCCCGCACCTCATCGGAAAGCGCTACATGACTGCCACCGCCACCCGCGTCCTCGTCCTCAATTCCGGCTCCTCGTCGGTGAAGTACCAGCTGCTCGACATGCACGACGGCACCCGGCTGGCCACCGGCCTGGTCGAGCGGATCGGCGAAGAGAGCTCGCGCCTGGTCCACACCCCGCTGGCCTCCGGGGGCGGCAAGCGCGAGACCGAGGACGCGATAGCCGATCACGAGGCCGCGCTGAAGGCCGTCGCCGCGGAGCTGGCCGCCGACGGGCTCGGCCTCGACTCCCCGGAGCTGGCCGCGATCGGGCACCGGGTGGTGCACGGCGGGCTGAAGTTCACCGATCCGACCGTGATCGACGACGCGGTGCTCAAGGAGATCGAGCGGCTGGTGCCGGTCGCCCCGCTGCACAACCCGGCCAACATCACCGGCATCCGCACCGCCCGGGCGCTGCGCCCCGACCTGCCGCAGGTCGCGGTCTTCGACACCGCCTTCCACACCACGATGCCGGAGTACGCGGCCCGCTACGCCATCGACGTGGCGACCGCCGACGCGCACCGCATCCGCCGCTACGGCTTCCACGGCACCTCGCACGCCTATGTCTCCCGCAAGACGGCGGCGCTGCTGGGCAAGGACCCCTCCGAGGTCAATGTCATCGTGCTCCACCTGGGCAACGGCGCCTCCGCCTCGGCGGTGGCCGGCGGCCGCTGTGTGGACACCTCGATGGGACTGACCCCGCTGGAGGGCCTGGTCATGGGCACCCGCTCCGGCGATATCGACCCGGCGGTCACCTTCCACCTCAAGCGGGTGGCGGGGATGTCGACGGACGAGATCGACGGCCTGCTCAACAAGAAGAGCGGTCTGATCGGGCTGTGCGGCGACAACGACATGCGGGAGATCCGGCGCCGGATCGACGAGGGTGACGAGCGCGCCGAGCTCGCCTTCGACATCTACATCCACCGGCTGAAGAAGTACATCGGCGCCTACAGCGCGGTGCTCGGCCGGGTCGACGCGGTGACGTTCACCGCGGGCGTCGGCGAGAACGCCGCCCCGGTCCGCGAGGCCGCCCTCGCGGGTCTGGAGGAGATGGGGATGGCCGTGGACGCCGCACGCAACGCCGTACGGTCCGACGAGCCCCGGCTGATCTCCCCGGAGCACTCCCGGGTCGCGGTCGCCGTCGTGCCGACGGATGAGGAGCTGGAGATCGCCCAGCAGACATACGCCCTGGTCAGCGGCTAGTACTCGGTGTTTCCGCCTACCGAAATATTCCGCTCCGAAACAAACCGATAGGATTCCGCCCATGCGCCGTTCCAAAATCGTCTGCACCCTGGGCCCCGCCGTCGACTCCTACGACCAGCTGAAGACGCTGATCGAGGCCGGCATGAACGTGGCCCGATTCAACATGAGCCACGGGACACAGCCGGAGCACGAGGAGCGGTATCACCGCCTCCGCAAGGCCTCCGAGGAGACCGGCCGCGCCGTCGGCGTGCTGGCCGACCTTCAGGGCCCCAAGATCCGCCTGGAGACCTTCGCCGACGGCCCGGTGGAGCTGGTGCGCGGCGACGAGTTCGTCATCACCACCGAGGACGTCCCCGGTGACCGCACCATCTGCGGCACGACCTACAAGGGCCTGCCCGGCGATGTCTTCAAGGGCGACCCGATCCTGATCAACGACGGCAACGTCGCGCTCCAGGTCGTCGAGATCGACGGCCCGCGGGTGCGCACCATCGTCATCGAGGGCGGGGTCATCTCCGACCACAAGGGCATCAACCTTCCCGGCGCCGCGGTGAACGTCCCCGCGCTGTCCGAGAAGGACATCGAGGACCTCAAGTTCGCCCTGAAGATGGGCTGCGACATGGTCGCGCTGTCCTTCGTACGGGACGCCAAGGACGTCCAGGACGTGCACCGCGTCATGGACCAGGTCGGCCGCCGGGTCCCGGTCATCGCCAAGGTCGAGAAGCCGCAGGCGGTCGCCAACATGCAGGAGGTCGTGATGGCCTTCGACGCCGTCATGGTCGCCCGTGGTGACCTGGCGGTGGAGTACCCGCTGGAGAAGGTCCCGATGGTGCAGAAGCGCCTGGTGGAGCTGTGCCGCCGGAACGCCAAGCCGGTGATCGTCGCGACCCAGATGATGGAGTCCATGATCACCAACTCCCGGCCGACCCGCGCCGAGGCGTCCGACGTCGCCAACGCCATCCTCGACGGCGCCGACGCGGTCATGCTCTCCGCCGAGTCGTCCGTCGGCGCCTATCCGATCGAGACCGTCAAGACGATGTCGAAGATCGTCGAGGCGGCCGAGGAGGAGCTGCTCTCCAAGGGTCTGCAGCCGCTGGTGCCCGGCAAGAAGCCGCGTACGCAGGGCGGCGCGGTGGCCCGCGCGGCCTGCGAGATGGCCGACTTCCTGGACGGCAAGGCGCTGGTGGCCTTCACCAAGTCCGGTGACACCGCCCGCCGGCTCTCCCGCTACCGCGCGGCCCAGCCGATCCTGGCCTTCACCACCGAAGCCGCCACCCGCAACCAGCTCACGCTGAGCTGGGGCGTGGACAGCTTCGTCGTGGAGCACGTCGACAACACCGACGCGATGGTCGACCTGGTGGACGCCGAGCTGCTCAAGCTCAAGCGCTACAGCGAGGGCGACACCATGCTCATCACCGCCGGTTCGCCCCCCGGCGTCCCCGGCACCACCAACATGGTCCGCGTGCACCACCTCGGCGGCGAGCAGGCCTGACGCCCCGGGCACCCGAAAACGGCGGTGGGCCGCCCCCCGGAAGGGGGACGGC
>NZ_JBSHAW010000058.1:0-43269 GCF_053611685.1 Streptomyces sp. NPDC054786
GTCTGGTGGGCTCGGTTTTGTTTAAAAGAGACGGGCCCGGCGGTACCGGAGGGGCCGCACTCCCCCTCGGCCGAGGGGGAGTGCGGCCCGTCCGCTTTCGGTAGTTCCACGGAGACTTCACCGGTCAACGGGGTTCAGGGCGTCCCGAGTAGCTCGATCTCGGCGAGCGTGCCCTTGCCGTCGGGCACCAGCCGGTAGTGCCGATAGCTGCCGGGCCGGCTCATGGCGAAGACACGGGTCTGGCGGTCCCAGGTGAAGGACTCGCCCTTGCGGTGGTCCAGTGGCGTCCACCGCTTTCCGTCCTGGGAGCCCTCCAGCGTCCAGCCGGCCGGCGCCGTGGTGCGGTCCGACGAGGTGAGCGTGTACGACGTGACCCGGGTGGGCCGGGTGAGGTCCACCGGGGCGCCGGTCAGTTCGGCCGCGCTGTCGGAGGTGTTGTCGAAGAGCGGACCGCCGTCGGGACCGGTCACATCCCGGGGCGGGGAGGGGATCTTGTCGTCCTGGGTGATCGACGTGGGGGCGGCCTGCGCTCCGGTGCCCCAGGCGGACGGCCGGTCGCCCATGGTGAAGTCCAGGGTGCCGCCGCGGGCGAGGAGCCGGTGTGGCAGGGCGGTGGATTTCCAGGGCTTGCCGTTCACCCGGAGGCCTTGGACATAGACATTGCGCGCGTTGTTGCGCGGGGCCTTGATCGTGAGATCGCGGCCGTTTTCCAGATGGACCGTGGCCTTGGTGAAGAGAGGGGAGCCCACCGCGTATTCGCCCTGGCCCATCACCAGCGGATAGAAGCCGAGTGAGCTGAAGACGTACCACGCGGACATCTCGCCGTTGTCCTCGTCGCCCGGATATCCCTGGCCGATCTCACTGCCGAGGTAGAGCCGGGACATCGCCTCGCGGACCTTTTCCTGGGTCTTCCAGGGCTGCCCGGCCGCGTCGTACAGGTAGCCGATGTGGTGCGAGGGCTGATTGCTGTGCCCGTACATGCCCATACGGGTGTCGCGGGCCTCGGTCATTTCGTGGATCACATCGCCGTAGGAGCCGGCGAATTCCTTGGACGCGGTCTCCGGAGTGGAGAAGTAGGCATCCAGCTTCTTGGCCAGGCCGGAGCGGCCGCCGTAGAGGTTGGCCAGGCCCCGGGTGTCCTGCGGCGCGGTGAAGGCGAAGGTCCAGGCGTTGGTCTCGGTGTAGTCGTTGCCCCAGACCCGGGGGTCGAACGTGCCCGGCGGCAGCCGCCAGTTGCCCTGGGCGTCCTTGCCCTGGAAGAAGCCGACCTTGTCGTCGAAGAGCTTGACGTAGTTCTGGGCGCGGCCCAGGAAATAGGCGGATTCTTCCTTGTAGCGGGGTTTCTTGGTCTTCTCGTACAGCGCCTTGCCCATACGGGCGATGCCGAAGTCGTTGAGATAGCCCTCCAGCGCCCAGGACATGCCCTCGCGGGTGTCGGTGCTCGTGTAGCCCAGGAAGGGCGCGGTGTTCATGCCCTTACGGCCGACGCCGGGGTCCGGCGGGGCGACGGTGGCATTCTTGACGGCCGCGGTGTAGGCCGCCTCGGCGTCGAATTTCACCCCCTTGGCGTAGGCGTCGGCGAAGGCCACATCGGAACTCGTACCGGTCATCAGGTCCGCATAGCCGGGCGAGGACCAGCGGGAGATCCAGCCGCCGTCCTTGAACTGCTGGACGAAGCCGTCGACCATTTTCCCGGCCCGTTTCGGGGTGAGCAGGGAGTAGGCGGGCCAGGTGGTCCGGTAGGTGTCCCAGAAGCCGTTGTTGACGTACACCTCACCGTCGACGATCTTCGAGCCGGTATGGGTCGGGGTGTCCTGCCCGGTCTGCGGCGAGAATGGGCTGGCGTAGCGGCTGCGTGAACCGACCGTCTCGAAGCCGGAGTTGGGGTAGAGGTACAGCCGGTAGAGGTTGGAGTAGAGGGTGGTGAGCTGGTCGCGGCTCGCGCCCTGGACCTCGATCCGGCCCAGGAGGTCGTCCCACTGCGACTGCGCCCGGTCCTGGACGCCGGCGAAGGTCGCGTCGGCCGGGATCTCCCGGGTCAGATTCGCCTTCGCCTGGTCCACGCTGATCAGCGAGGTGGCGATCCGCATGGTCACGGTGCGGTCCGCCCCGGGGTTGAAGCGGAGGTAGCCGGTGACGTCCTTGCCGCCGGTGCAGGCACCGGCTCCACCGGAACGGCTGACGCCGCACCCCCCGCCGTCGAGCTTGCCGCCGCCGGTGACCGGGGCGTCGAAGACGCCGTAGACGAAGAGCCGGGTGGCGCCGACGGACAGGCCGCTCCTGACGTCCGAGAAGCCGGTGACGATCCCGCGCTCGGTGTCCAGGCTCAGCCCGCCCTTGTTGTTGACGTTGTCGAAGATCAGGCTCGCCTGGTCGCCGGGGAAGGTGAAGCGCATCAGCGCGGCGTGGTCGGTCGGGGTGATCTCCGTCTTGAGACCGTTGTCGAAGGTCACGCCGTAGTAGTGCGGCTTCGCGGTCTCGTTGGAGTGGTGGAACGGCAGCGCACGGCCGGTGCGCGAGGCATCCGGGGTGCCGGCCACGGCGGACGGCATGACCTGGAACGTCTGCCGGTCTCCCATCCACGGGCTCGGCTCATGGCTGGCGCTGAAGGCCTGGAGGGTGGGGAGGTTGTCGGCGTTGTTCTTCCGCGCGTACTCGTAGAGCCAGTCCGCGGAGCCCGCGTTGGTGACCGGGGTCCAGAAGTTGAACCCGTTGGGGACGGCCGTGGCGGGGAAGGTGTTGCCGCGCGAGAAGCTGCCGCTGGAGAGCGTGCCGCGGGTGGTGACGGCGTAGTCGGAGAGGTGCGCGAGCGGCTTCTCCGCGGCCTTGGGGCCGAGGGTGAGGTCATCGACCCAGCCGCGGAAGGCCGGTGCGGTCCGCGGCGCCTCGGGCGCGTCGTAGCCGACCAGGATCCGGTCGACGGTCTTGCCGGCGGCGACCGCGCCGATCCGCGACTCCCGGTTGTTCCACTGGTTGACGTAGAGCGTCTTGGAGGCCGCCTGGCCCTGCGGCGTCAGCGGCGCGCCGTGCTGGTCGACGGCGGCCAGATCGCTGAGGTAGGTGCCGTCGGTGAAGGCCAGATCCACGGCGGTGTGGGTCGCCGGGTAGGCCGGGTCGCTCTTCGCCATCTCGGGGAAGAGCTTGTACGAGAGCGAAGTGGCCGCGGTGACGGGGAGATCGACGTCAAAGATCTTGTTGTACGCGTAGCCACGGCCGTCGGCGGTGTGGGTGCCGGAGTAGCGCAGCGCATGGGTGCCGCTGAAGCCGGCGTGCGTCTTGGCGGTGGGGGAGTCGCCGGGGCCGGTGTCGGTCCCGGTATTCATGCCGGGTGCCGCGGGGGCGGTCTGCGGGCTGACGCCGGAGGCCCTGGGTTTTCCGTCGGGGCCGGTGTCGACGCTGTCGGTCCAGTCCGGCTGCGGTTCGCCGGGTTCGAAGGAGGAGCGGAACTCCGTTGCCCCCTGGGGCTTTCGGGGCGGCGCGGCCTGAGCCGGGCCGTGCACGGTGATGACGAGTAGAGCGGCCGCCGCGAGGGCGGCGGGGCGGGCGATCCCCCGCAGTGGACGGTGCCGGTATCTGAGCCGCACGCGAGCCCTCTCAACGAGATTGACATCGTTGTCAGTTACATGACGCCAAGATAAACAGAGATAAGTAAGGTGCGTGGGGACTTTGGTGTCAAGGGTGTTGCTGAGATCGGTGGGCCGCTCGGTCGCCGGGCGGTCCGGCAGAGTGATGTCCGGGCGAATCCCGTGCATGCCGGGGAGGTCTCAACTAGGGAAAGACTGCCGTCCAACCCTGCATTCGATCTTGCCCCTGCGGCCGGAAGTGGACTATACCTGTCGGCGTCCGACCGGCCGTACGACCACGGCCGTGGATCCGGGGGGAAGGCGGGAACGGATGACTGCCCCGCATTTCTCTAGCGCGCCCGGTGCACATCCCGTACAACTCAGCTTCATCTGACCCGCGGTGCCGGGGTGGCTCCGGTACACCGCCTGAGTCCTGAAGAAGGCGAGGACTTGAGCATGGGATCCACCTCTGAATTCAACCGTCGCGATCTGGTCAAGCGAGCCGCGGCCCTGGGGATCATCGCCGTACCGTCCATGGGAGTGCTGTCGGCGTGCGCCGGCGGCGGTGGCGAGGAAGATAACAAGGTCGAAAAAGGCAAGAAGTCGGCCAAGAATCCGCTCGCGGTCAATGAGTCGGCCGGCCTCGATGTGGTCATCTTCGACGGCGGATTCGGCGACAAGTACGCCAAGGACGCACAGGGCGAGTACGTCAAGTCCTTCCCGAAGGCCGATGGCAAGGTCAAACTCTCGTCGACCCAGAAGATCCAGTCGACGCTGCAGCCGCGCTTCAACGGCGGAAACCCCCCGGACCTCGTGGACAACTCGGGTGCGGAACAGATGGATTTCGGCACCCTGGTGGCCAAGGACCAGCTGACCGACCTCACGGCCCTCCTCGACGCCCCCTCCTTCGACGATCCGAACAAGAAGGTGCGCGACACGCTGCGCCCCGGTGTCGTCGAAATGGGCCAGTTCGGCGGCAAGGAAACCTGGATCCTCTACTACGCGTACACGGTCTACGGCGTCTGGTACTCCAAGGGCAATCTGCAGAAGCTGGACGCGGAATACCCGGAGACCTGGGACGACATGCTGGCCCTGTGCGCGAAGGCCAAGAAGAAGGGTGTCGCGGGCTGGACCTACCCGGGCAAATACCCGTACTACTTCCCCTTCAGCCTCTACCCGTTCATCGCCAAGATCGGCGGTGAAGAGGTCCTGCGGAAGATCGACAACCTGGAGCCGAACGCCTGGAAGGACCCGGCGGTCAAGGCGGCCTTCGACGCCTACTACGAGCTCTACAAGAAGGGCTATGTTCTCAAGGGCTCGCCCGGCCTGGACCACCTGCAGTCGCAGAAGGCGTGGGCCGAGGGGAAGGCGCTGTTCATCCCCAACGGTTCCTGGGTGGAGAACGAGTCGGCCAAACAGATCGCGAAGAACCCGCACTTCGATCTCGCGGTCGGCGCCCCGTCCAGCCTGTCCACCTCCGACAAGATGCCGTACGGCACCCTCTGGGCCTCCGGCGGCGAGCCGTACATCGTTCCGCGGAAGGCCCGCAACGCCGAGGGCGGTATGGAGCTGCTGCGCATCATGCTCAGCAAGAAGTCCTCGCAGAACTTCATCAAGCAGGTCTCCTCGCTCACCTCCCTCAATGGCGGCACCGAGGGGCTGACGCTCCCGCCCGGTCTGGCATCGGCGCAGGCCGCACTGCAGAAGGCCGGCCAGAACATCGTCAATCCGCGGTTGCAGGACTGGTATGTGGCGCTCGAGAAGGAGCGGATCGGTGTCGGTGCGCTCGGCGAGATGATGGCCGGCCGGATGACGCCCGACGAGGCCATCAAGAAGATCCAGAAGTACGCGGATGACACCCGCGACGACTCCAGCGTCAAGAAGTACAAGCGCTGACCGACAAGCGTGTGGGGCACCGCCCAGGGGGAGCTGAGGGCGCGTCACCGGCGGCGGCAAACGCAGGGAGAGAACGGGATCGGTAGTCATGAAACACGGTAAGTACCGTTTCATCGCGGGGTTCTTGGTCCTCCCGCTGGCGATTTACGCGATCTTCGTGATCTCGCCGTTCGTGCAGGCCATCTACTACTCCTTCACGGACTGGACCGGACTGAGTCCGGACATGAAGATGGTCGGCTTCGACAACTATGCGCGCCTCTTCACCGACGATGTCTTCTGGTCCGCCGTGGGCAACAGCGTGACGTTGTTGCTGCTCCTGCCGGTGGTGACGCTCTCGCTCGGGCTCTTCTTCGCCTTTATGCTCAACGTCGGTGGCCGCCGCCGGAAGAAGGCGGTCATCGGCGGTGTGCGGGGCTCGGGCACCTACAAAATCCTCTACTTCTTCCCGCAGGTGCTGTCGGTCCCGATCGTCGCGCTGCTGTTCCAGTTCGCCTACAACCCGGAGAGCGGTGCGCTCAACGCCTTCTTCCAGGCGATCGGGCTCGACCACGTGCAGCCGGACTGGCTGGGCGATCCGCAGATCGCGCTGTGGTGCGTCATGGCCGCGATGGTATGGGCCAATGTCGGCTTCTATGTGGTGCTCTTCTCCGCCGGTATGAGCTCCATTCCGAAGGACTTCTACGAGGCCGCGCTGCTGGACGGCGCGAACCGCTTCAACACGTTCTTCCGGATCACCCTGCCGCTGCTGTGGGACACCGTCCAGACCGGCTGGATCTATATGGGCATCCTCGCCCTGGATGTTTCGGCCTTCGCGTTCGTGCAGATCATGAGTGTCGGTCCGGGCGGTCCCGACTATTCGACCGAGGTCCTTCCGCTGTACGTGTACCAGAAGACCTTCCGCGACGGTCAGGCCGGATATGCGACGGCCATCGGCGTTTCCCTGCTGATCGTGACCCTCATCTTCTCGGCCATCGTGATGCGGCTGGGACGACGCGAGCGACTGGAGTTCTGATGAGTGCGCAGACGGATCCCGCGGACCTCCCCGGTGTGACGAAGGAGCAGGAACCGCAGCCGGGTACCTCGCGACTGCCCGGGCCGCGCGGTGGTCAGGGCGGGAAGGGCGGCGCCCGCTCCGGTGGCGGAAGGAGAGAGGGCAAGGTCCTCAACGTCTTCTCGCACGGAGTCCTGGTGATCTGGGGCCTCTTGGTCACCATGCCGCTGCTGTGGGCGGTGGTGAGCTCCTTCAAGGACGACACCGAGATCTTCGGCTCGCCCTGGGGGCTGCCCTCGGTCCTGCACTTCGACAACTGGTCACGCGCCTGGGACAAGGCGAACATGGGCCAGTACTTCCTCAACTCGCTGATCGTCGTGGGCGGTTCGCTGATCGGCACGATGCTGCTGGGGGCGATGGCGGCGTATGTGCTGGCCCGTTTCGACTTCCCGGGCAACCGCTTCGTGTACTTCCTGTTCGTGGGCGGGATGGGCTTCCCGGTCATCCTGGCGCTGGTCCCGCTGTTCTTCGTCATGAAGAACATGGCGCTGCTGGACACCTACCAGGGTCTGATCCTGGTCTATATCGCCTACTCACTGCCGTTCACGGTCTTCTTCCTCAGCGGATTCTTCAGGACGCTGCCCACCTCGGTGGCCGAGGCGGCGCTCATCGACGGCGCCTCGCACACCCGCACCTTCTTCCAGGTGATGCTGCCGATGGCCAAGCCCGGCCTGATCAGCGTCGGGATCTTCAACTTCCTCGGGCAGTGGAATCAGTACCTGCTGCCGACGGTGCTCAACGTCGGGGACCCGGACAAGAAGATGCTGACCCAGGGACTGGTGGCGCTGGCGGTGAGCCAGGGCTACAAGGGGGACTGGTCCGGTCTGTTCGCGGGGCTGACGATCGCGATGCTGCCGGTGCTCGCCGCCTACATCATCTTCCAGCGGCAGGTGGTGGCCGGTCTGACCGCCGGCGCACTGAAGTAGGGGAGTGGGCCGGGGAGCGGTACGCCGCCGACGGGTGGCGATGGATTTGCGCCGGCTTTGCGCACCGCCGGGTGCGCGCTCCGGGGCGGCTCCGCCGCGGCGGAGCCGCCCCCGCGGGCTTCCCTGAGGGGCCGCCCCTGATCATGTGTGGGCTCAACGCCTTGACGGGACTTCCCGGCTGGAGTTCTGCTTAGAGTTCACATGTTGAATCGAGGGCCGTCCCACAAGGGTGTGGGTTCGGCCGGCGGGTGGTCGATGTACCTCCCCCAGTCACCACTGGGAGGTACCCCCGGCCCCAGACGGGAGTGGATGACTCGATGGAGACTCCGGGGTCGCAGTCCTCGTTGCACCGGGCCAATCTGGAGCGGGTCGTACGTGCTGTGCGTATGGCGGGCTCACTCACGCAGGCGGAGATCGCTCGGAGCACGGGGCTGTCCGCGGCCACCGTTTCCAACATCGTTCGTGAGTTGAAGGACGGCGGGACCGTTGAGGTGACCCCGACCTCGGCGGGCGGGCGGCGGGCGCGCAGCGTCTCCCTCTCCGGCGATGCGGGCATCGTCGTAGGGGTCGATTTCGGGCATTCCCATCTGCGGGTGGCGGTCGGCAACCTCGCCCACCAGGTGCTCGCCGAGGAGGCCGAGCCGATCGATGTGGACGCGTCCGCGGCCGAGGGCTTCGACCGGGCGGAAGAGCTGGTCAACCGGCTGATCACGGCCACCGGGCTCGACGCGGGCAAGGTCATCGGCGTCGGCCTGGGCGTACCGGGACCCATCGACGTCGAGTCCGGGACGCTGGGCTCGACGGCGATCCTGCCGGGCTGGTCGGGGACCAACCCCAGCCAGGAGCTGTCCGGGCGTCTCGGCGTGCCCGTCTACGTCGACAACGACGCCAACCTCGGCGCGCTGGGCGAGCTGGTGTGGGGCGGCGGCCGGGGGGCCACCGATCTGGCGTACATCAAGGTCGCCAGCGGTGTCGGCGCCGGCCTGGTGATCAGCGGGCAGATCTACCGGGGGCCGGGCGGCACGGCGGGCGAGATCGGGCACATCACGCTGGACGAGTCCGGCCCGGTGTGCCGCTGCGGCAACCGCGGCTGCCTGGAGACCTTCACCGCGGCCCGCTACGTCCTCCCGCTGCTGCAGCCGAGCCACGGCCCCGATCTGACCATGGCGCGGGTGGTGCAGCTGGCCCGCGAGGGCGACCCGGGCTGCCGGCGGGTGATTGCGGACGTAGGCCGTCATGTCGGGAGTGGTGTGGCGAACCTGTGCAATCTGCTCAATCCCAGCAGGGTGGTGCTCGGCGGTGATCTCGCCGAGGCCGGTGAGCTGGTCCTGGCGCCGATCCGTGAATCGGTGTCGCGGTACGCGATCCCCAGTGCCGCACGGCAGTTGGGGATCGTCCCCGGCACGCTCGGGGGCCGTGCGGAGGTACTGGGCGCGCTGGCGCTGGTGCTGAGCGAGATGGGCGATTCGACCCTGCTCGACGGCGCGCAGCCCGCGGGCGCGCCGGCCCTAGCGTGAAAGCGCTGAGTTCACACAGCTAACGCATGGCACCGTTGTCATCTCGTTAAGGATTTACTCCTTGACGGTCGGCTGGCGGCCGAGTTGACTTCCAGCCACCTCGGCCGCAACGACGCGGCCTCGTCAGGGAGGCAACCCCAATGAACGTTTGGACGCGTCGCGTCGTCATAGGCACTGCCGCCGTCTCGATGGCGCTCTCCGTGGCCGCGTGCGGTAAGGCCGGCGACAACGCCAAGGGTGGCGGTGGCGACAACAAGACCATCGGTCTGCTCCTGCCGGAGAACAAGACCACGCGTTACGAGACCTTCGACCGCCCGCTGATCGAGGCGAAGATCCACAAACTGTGCAGCGACTGCACGGTCAAGTACAACAACGCGGCGCAGGAGACCGAGAACCAGAAGAAGCAGTTCGACGCGCTGATCACCCAGGGCGTCAAGGTGATCATTCTGGACTCCGTCGACTACAAGGCGACCAAGTCCTGGGTGAACCAGGCCGCCAAGAAGGGCGTCAAGGTCGTCGCCTACGACCGGCTGGCCGAGGGCAAGCTCTCCGCCTACGTGTCCTACGACAACGAGAAGATCGGCCGCCTGCAGGGCCAGGCCCTGGTCAAGGCGCTCGGCGGCAAGGCCAAGGACAGCAATGTCGTCATGATCAACGGCTCGCCGACCGACCCGAACATGCCGTTCTTCAAGAAGGGCGCCCACAGCGTCCTCGACAAGCAGGTCAAGAAGGTCGCGTACGAGCAGGACATCCCCGACTGGTCGCCCGACGAGGCCAACAAGAAGATGGGTGCGGCCCTCGACTCGCTCGGCAAGGACGGCTTCCAGGGCGTCTACTCCGGCAACGACGGCATGGCCGGCGGCATCATCACCGCCCTCAAGCAGAAGGGCGTCAAGGTCCCGGTCGGCGGCCAGGACGCCGAGCTCGCGGGTCTGCAGCGGATCCTCAAGGGCGAGCAGGCCTTCACGATCTACAAGCAGATCAAGCCGCAGGCGGACTCCACCGCCGAGATCGCGGTCAAGCTGCTCAAGGGCGGCAAGATCGGCTCCCTGACGGACACCAAGGTCGACAGCCTCAGCGGCGAGGTCAAGGGCATCCCGGCCAAGCTGTACGACGCGCAGATCGTGACCAAGGACAACATCGCCTCCACGATCATCAAGGACAAGGTCTACAAGGCGAGCCAGATCTGCACCGGCGACGTCAAGAAGGCCTGCGAGGCGGCCGGCATCAAGTAGGCCCCGGCCCGTCGGCCACGGCTCCCCGGCCACGGCCACCGGCACACCTCTCCACCCCGGGGCCCTCGGGCCCCGGGCCCCCGGTCAGGCGGGGCCGCGCGGCACCGCCCGCGGCCCCCGACCCGGTCCGTACCCCGCCCGGCCACATCCCGTCCCGGGCGCGGACGCCGGACCGTTCCTCGCAAGCCCCCCCCGCTCCACGCACCACCATCCCCGCCGTTGTGACGGCGGCGAAGGAGATGATTCACGTGTCCGCTACGCCTGTGCTGGCGTTGCGCGGAGTCTCCAAGCGGTTCGGCGCCGTCCAAGCACTCACGGACGTCACCCTGGAGATCCACCCCGGTGAGGTGGTCGCCCTTGTCGGCGACAACGGCGCCGGCAAGTCCACCCTCGTCAAGACCATCTCGGGCGTCCACCCGGTCGACGACGGCGCCATCGAATGGGAGGGCAAGGCGGTACGCATCAACAAGCCGCACGACGCCCAGGAACTCGGCGTCGCCACCGTCTACCAGGACCTCGCGCTCTGCGACAACCTCGATGTCGTCGCCAACCTCTACCTCGGCAACGAGATCCGCACCGCGGGTGTCCTCGACGAGATCGCGATGGAGAAGCGCGCCAAGGAACTGCTGGACACCCTGTCCATCCGCATCCCGAGCGTCCGCATCCCCGTCGCCGCGCTCTCCGGCGGTCAGCGGCAGGTCGTCGCGATCGCCCGCGCGCTGATCGGCGACCCGAAGGTCGTCATCCTCGACGAGCCCACCGCCGCCCTCGGTGTCGAGCAGACCGCCCAGGTCCTCGACCTCGTCGAGCGGCTGCGCGAGCGCGAGCTCGGCGTCATCCTCATCAGCCACAACATGGCCGATGTGCAGGCCGTCGCTGACCGGGTCGCGGTGCTTCGGCTGGGGCGCAACAACGGGGTCTTCGATGTCGAGGGCACCTCCCACGAAGAGATCATCGCCGCCATCACCGGCGCCTCGGACAACGCCGTGACCCGCCGTAAGGCGCGTACGGACCAGGTGAAGAAGGAGGTCGGCGCATGAGTGATCTCACCAAGCAGCCTGCCGCGGGTGAGGACGAGGCGACCGCGGCCGCCCCGGCCGTCGACACCCCCCAGCCGGCCGCCATCGACCCCCGCCTGCTCGTCCGCGAGCAGGGCTTCGCCGGCTACCTCAACGACTTCAAGCGCCGGGTGCGCGGTGGTGAGCTGGGCTCCCTGCCGGTCGTCATCGGCCTGGTCGTCATTGCGGTCGTCTTCCAGCTCAAGAACAGCAGCTTCCTGTCCGCCGACAGCCTCGCGAACATCGGTGTCTACACCTCCGGCCTCGGCATCATGGCCGTCGGCATCGTCTTCGTGCTGCTGCTCGGCGAGATCGATCTGTCCGTCGGCTCGGTGGCGGGCGTCGGCGCGGCCGTATGGGCCGTGCTGAGCGTCACCCACGGTGTCAACGACTGGCTCGCCGTCCTGATCGCCGTCGTGGCCGGTGTGGTCATCGGCGCCCTGCACGGGTTCTTTTTCGCCAAGATCGGTGTGCCGGCCTTCGTCGTCACCCTGGCCGGTTTCCTCGGCTGGAGCGGGCTGCAGATCTGGATGATGGGCAAGGAAGGCTCCATCAACACGCCGAGCGGCAGCGTGGTGGAGAACCTCACCGGTTACTACTTCGAGGACAAGGGCGCGGCCTACGGTCTCGCGCTGATCGCGGTCCTCGCCTACGCCGGATCGCTGCTGCTGGACAGCAAGCGCCGTAAGGCCGCGGCGCTGCCCTCCCGGCCGCTCAGCGAGATCCTGCTGCGCACGGGCGTGGTCGCGGTGATCGCCTTTGTCGTCGCCTATGTCCTGAACGAGCCGGCCGGCGCCCGTGGTCTGCCGCTGGCCCTGGTGCTGTTCCTCGCGGTCCTGGTCATCGCCGACTTCGTGGTGCGCCGCACCCCCTACGGACGGCAGATCTTCGCGGTCGGCGGCAACGCCGAGGCGGCACGCCGGGCCGGCATCAATGTGAACAAGATCCGGATCAGCGTCTTCGCCATCTCCGGCATGCTCGCGGCCTTCGGCGGACTGTTCATCGCCAGCCTCTCCGGTGGTGCCACCAAGAACCTGGGCTCCGGAAACACCCTGATGAACGTCATCGCGGCGGCCGTCATCGGCGGCACCAGCCTCTTCGGCGGCCGTGGCAAGATCTGGTCCGCGCTGCTGGGCATGCTGGTCATCCAGTCGATCCAGCAGGGCCTGAACCTGCTGGGCATGGCGAGTGAGATCCAGTACATGATCACCGGTGCGGTGCTGCTCGCCGCCGTGGTGATCGACTCGGTCTCCCGTCGGACGCAGAAGACAGCCGGACGCACCTGACCGCGCCTGTCGCACGGCGGCACCGGCCCCCACCGGGCATGATCCGGTGGGGGCCGTTCCGCGTGCGGCGCCGCACCCCATGCGGCGCGCCGAAGTCCGTTTCACCCGAGTGACATACATCGCAAGGCCCGGGCGTCGGCGCGGCGGACGCGACATTAGACTCATCTGATCGGCAAGCTCGATCCACGGCAGCAAGCAGCAAGGAGGCAGGGGTGGCGTTGCTTTCCCGTATCAGGGGACCGCGCGATCTGGACCGACTGGGCCCGGAGCAGCTCGAGCAGCTGGCGGGGGAGATCCGTACCTTCCTTGTCGACGCGGTGTCCAAGACCGGTGGCCACCTCGGGCCGAACCTCGGCGTGGTCGAGCTGACCATCGCCCTGCACCGTGTCTTCGACTCCCCGAAGGACAAGGTCCTCTTCGACACCGGGCACCAGTCCTACGTCCACAAGCTGCTCACCGGCCGTCAGGACTTCACCAAGCTCAAGGCGAAGGGCGGCCTGTCCGGCTACCCCTCCCGCGCCGAGTCCGAGCACGACGTCATCGAGAACAGCCACGCCTCCACGGTCCTGGGCTGGGCCGAGGGCATCGCCAAGGCCAACGAGGTGCGCGGATCGGACAACCGGGTCGCCGCGGTCATCGGTGACGGCGCGCTGACCGGTGGCATGGCCTGGGAGGCGCTCAACAACATCGCCGCCGCCAAGGACCGCCCGCTCGTCATCGTCGTCAACGACAACGAGCGCTCCTACGCGCCGACCATCGGCGGCCTCGCCAATCACCTGGCGACGCTGCGCACCACGGACGGCTACGAGCGTTTCCTGGCCCGCGGCAAGGACCTGCTGGAGCGGACGCCGGTCGTCGGCAGGCCGCTCTACGAGACCCTGCACGGCGCCAAGAAGGGCCTGAAGGACTTCATCGCCCCGCAGGGCATGTTCGAGGACCTGGGGCTCAAGTACGTCGGCCCGATCGACGGTCATGACATCGAGGCGCTGGAATCGGCCCTGACGCGCGCCAAGCGCTTCGGCGGTCCGGTCATCGTCCACTGCCTCACCGAGAAGGGCCGCGGCTACCAGCCCGCCCTCCAGGACGAGGCGGACCGCTTCCACGCCGTCGGCAAGATCCACCCCGACACCGGCCTGCCCATCTCTTCGGGCGGCAAGGACTGGACGTCCGTCTTCGGCGACGAGATGGTCGAGCTCGGCAAGGAGCGGGGGGACATCGTCGCCATCACGGCGGCCATGCTCCAGCCCGTCGGACTGGAGAAGTTCGCCAAGGCCTTCCCCGACCGCGTCTACGACGTCGGCATCGCCGAGCAGCACGGCGCGGTCTCCGCGGCGGGCATGGCCACCGGCGGCCTGCACCCGGTCTTCGCGGTCTACGCCACCTTCCTCAACCGGGCCTTCGACCAGGTGCTGATGGATGTGGCGCTGCACAAGTGCGGCGTCACCTTCGTGCTGGACCGGGCCGGTGTCACCGGCACCGACGGCGCCTCGCACAACGGCATGTGGGACATGTCGATCCTGCAGGTCGTCCCCGGTCTGCGGATCGCCGCGCCGCGCGACGCCGACCAGGTACGCGCCCAGCTGCGCGAGGCCGTCGAGGTCGATGACGCGCCCACCGTGGTGCGTTACTCCAAGGGCGCGGTCGGCCCGGCCGTCGAGGCCATCGGCCGGGTGGGCGGCATGGACGTGCTGCGCAAGCCCGCCGAGGCGGTCAAGCGCCCGGATGTCCTGCTGGTCTCCGTGGGCGCGCTCGCCCCGATGTGCCTGGAGATCGCCGACCTCCTCGACAAGCAGGGCATCTCCACCACCGTCGTCGACCCGCGCTGGGTCAAGCCGGTCGACGAGGCGCTGCCGGGACTCGCCGCCCGGCACCGGGTCGTGGTCACCGTCGAGGACAACGTCCGCTCCGGCGGCGTCGGTTCGGCCGTCGCCCAGGCCATGCGGGACGCCGGTGTGGACGTCCCGCTGCGCGACTTCGGCATCCCCGAGCGGTTCCTCGACCACGCCTCCCGCAAGGAGGTCATGGCGGAGATCGGGCTCACCGCGCCGGACATCGCCCGCCAGGTGACCGGTCTGGTCTCCAAGATTGACGGCCTCCCCCAGTCTCAGCTGCGTGCGAGCGGGGAGACCTCCATCGACGACGCCGGGTCCGCGGGGGCCAACGGCATGGCCGAGCGGGCCGAGGCCGCCCGCGACTGATTCCGCAGCCGCCAGCGATGGGCCGGCCGGTCATCCGTACGGATGTTCCGCCCGGCCCATCGGCATGGTCTCAGTAACACTCCATCGGGTGAATCCCGGCCGTCCGGGGGCCCGCCGAAGCTGACTGCTTCCCGTCATTGCGGAGACTCGGTCAGTTCAGGAGAGTTGCGAGGGTCGTCCAGGCGGAGGTTCGCCCATGAGCACACAGCACGGCACACCACATGATTCGCGCCGCAATCGCGGCATGTTCCGGACGAAGACTGTAGAGCAGTCGATCCTGGACACCGAGGAGCCGGAGCACACGCTCAAAAAGTCCCTGTCGGCGCTCGATCTGACCGTCTTCGGTGTCGGTGTCGTCATCGGCACCGGCATTTTCGTCCTGACCGGAAAAATCGCCAAGGAGCAGGCCGGACCCTCCGTGGCACTGTCTTTTGTCGTCGCGGGCGTGGTCTGTGCGCTGGCTGCGCTGTGTTACGCGGAGTTCGCCTCCACCGTGCCGGTCGCCGGCTCGGCCTACACCTTCTCCTACGCCTCACTCGGCGAGCTGCCGGCCTGGATCATCGGCTGGGACCTGATCCTGGAACTCGCCCTGGGCTGTGCGGTGGTCGCCGTCGGCTGGTCCGGCTATGTGCGCTCCCTGCTGGACAGCGTCGGACTGCATCTGCCGCGGGGGCTCTCCGGCACCCATGAGGGGCGCTTCGGCTTCGATCTGCTCGCCACGATTCTCGTGCTGGTGCTGACCGGCATCCTGGTGCTCGGAATGAAGCTGTCCTCGCGGGTGACGGCGGTGGTCGTCGGGATCAAGGTCACCGTCGTCCTGCTGGTCATCATCGCCGGAGCCTTCCTCATCAGCGGCGCCAACTACACGCCGTTCATCCCGCCCAGCAAGCCCAGCGAGACCGGCGTCGGACTGGGCGAGCCGCTGTCGCAGCTGCTGTTCGGATTCGCCCCGTCCAACTTCGGGGTGATGGGCATCTTCGCCGGGGCGGCCGTGGTCTTCTTCGCCTTCATCGGCTTCGACATCGTGGCCACCGCCGCGGAGGAGACCCGCCACCCGCAGCGCGACGTGCCCCGCGGCATCCTCGGCTCGCTGGCCATCTGCACGGTCCTCTACGTGGCCGTGTCGGTCGTCGTCACCGGCATGGAGAAGTACAGCAAGCTCTCCACCGACGCCCCGCTCGCCGATGCCTTCAAGGACCTCGGGCACCCCTTCTTCGCCGACGTGATCAGCTTCGGCGCCGCCGTGGGCCTGACCTCGGTCAGCATGATCCTGCTGCTCGGCCAGAGCCGGGTGTTCTTCGCGATGAGCCGGGACGGGCTGCTGCCGCGGGTCTTCTCCCTGGCCCACCCCCGCTTCGGTACCCCCTACCGGGCCACCATCCTGCTGGGCGTCGTCGTCGCCGTCGTCTCCGGCTTCACCTCGATCGACGAACTCGCCGAACTGGTCAACATCGGCACCCTGTTCGCGTTCGTCGTGGTCGCCGTCGGCGTCGTCCTGCTCCGCCGCTCCCGGCCCGATCTGCACCGCTCCTTCCGTACCCCGTGGGTGCCGGTGCTGCCGATGCTGTCGGTGCTCGCCTCGCTGTGGCTGATGCTCAATCTGCCCGCGGAGACCTGGGTCCGGTTCGCGTTCTGGATGGTCGTCGGGTTCGGCGTCTACTTCCTGTACGGGCGGTCGCACAGCCGCCTCGGCATCCGCAACCGGCAGTCCGGCAAGGGCTGACGCCCGGCCGCACGTCCGCCCCGGTCCGGGCCGACAGCCCCGTATGCCGCCTCGCCGCGGTGTACGGGGCTTGTCCTTGTCGCCGCGGACCCGGGGGCTATGCCTCGCCGCGTCCCCGGCCCCGCACCGCCCGCGGCCCCGTCACCCGGGCCCCCAGTGCCTGGACCCGTTCGCGCAGCTCGCGGTCCGCGGTGACCACCAGGCAGTCCCGGTCGCCGCACTCCTCGGCCACCAGCTGCACGATCCGGTCGTCGCCGCTGCCGCTCGCCGACACCACCCGTACGCCCTCGATGGGCTCGACCCCGCGCGCCGCGCCCTCCACCACCAGGACCAGCTCCACGGGCGGCTCGACCAGCCCCGGCAGCCCCTTGTCGGTGTACTCGGAAAGGGCGTCGCGCAGCCGCTCCGCCGCACCGTGCCGGTCCCGCCACCAGCCGTCGGGCACCGAGCCGACGACATTGGCGGCATCGACAATGACCATGGAGTCCATGCCGCCACTGTCCCACGGACGGGACGGCTCCCGGCACACGAAGGCGCGAGCCGGCTCCGCCGAGCCGGCCCGCGCCTCCCCTATCAGTGGTGCACCCTTACACGGGCACGCTCGCGGTGCCCGGAGCCAGGAACTTCTTGCCGGTCACCCGCTCGGAGACACCCGCACGGTCCAGGTACGGCGTGATGCCGCCCAGGTGGAAGGGCCAGCCGGCGCCGGTGATCAGGCACAGGTCGATGTCCTGCGCCTCGGCGACCACACCCTCGTCCAGCATCAGGCCGATCTCCTGCGCCACCGCGTCCAGGACGCGGTCGCGGACCTGCTCCTCCGTCAGCACCGAGTCGCCCTGCTTGAGGAGCGCGGCGACCTCGGGGTCCAGCTCCGGCTTGGCTGGATTCTCGGCGGGGTAGACGTAGAAGCCGCGCTTCCCGGCCTCGACGACGGCCTTGAGGTTGGGGGAGACCGTGAAGCGCTCCGGGAAGGAGCGGTTGAGCGTCTCGGAGACGTGCAGACCGATCGCCGGGCCTACCAGCTCCAGCAGCACCAGCGGCGACATCGGCAGACCGAGCGGCTCGATGGCCTTCTCGGCGGTCTCGACCGGGGTGCCCTCGTCGATGACGTTCTGGATCTCGCCCATGAAGCGGGTCAGGATGCGGTTGACGACGAACGCCGGGGCGTCCTTCACCAGCACCGCGGTCTTCTTCAGCTTCTTGGCGACACCGAAGGCCGTGGCCAGCGAGGCGTCGTCGGTCTTCTCGCCGCGGACGATCTCCAGCAGCGGCAGGATCGCGACCGGGTTGAAGAAGTGGAAGCCGACGACCCGCTCGGGGTGCTTGAGCTTCGACGCCATCTCGGAGACGGACAGCGAGGAGGTGTTGGTGGCGAGGATCGCGTGCGCCGGAGCCACGGCCTCCACCTCCGCGAACACCTGCTGCTTGACGCCGATCTCCTCGAAGACGGCCTCGATGATGAAGTCGGCGTCGGAGAAGCCCTCGGCCTTGTCGAGGACACCGGAAACCAGGGCCTTGAGGCGGTTGGCCTTGTCCTGGTTGATCCGGCCCTTGCCGAGCAGCTTGTCGATCTCGGCCTGGACGTAGCCCACACCCTTGTCGACGCGCTCCTGGTCGATGTCGGTCAGCACGACCGGCACCTCCAGACGGCGCAGGAACAGCAGAGCCAGCTGCGAGGCCATCAGACCGGCGCCGACGACGCCGACCTTGCTGACCGGACGCGCCAGGTTCTTGTCCGGCGCACCGGCGGGCCGCTTGGCACGCTTCTGCACCAGGTTGAACGAGTAGATGCCGGCGCGGAGCTCGCCGCCCATGATCAGGTCGGCGAGGGCCTGGTCCTCGGCGTCGAAACCGGCCTGCAGGTCGCCGCTCTTGGCCGCGGCGATGATGTCCAGCGCCCGGTAGGCGGCCGGGGCGGCGCCGTGCACCTTGCCGTCGGCGATGAACTTGCCCTTGGCGACGGCCTGGTCCCAGGCCTCACCGCGGTCGATCTCGGCGCGCTCGACGGTGACGTCGCCCTTGAGGACGTTCGCGGTCCAGATCAGCGACTGCTCCAGGAAGTCCGCGCCCTCGAAGATCGCGTCCGCGATGCCGAGGTCGAAGACCTGCTTGCCCTTGAGCTGCTTGTTCTGGTTGAGCGAGTTCTCGATGATGACCGAGACGGCCTTGTCCGCGCCGATGAGGTTCGGCAGCAGCGCACAGCCGCCCCAGCCCGGGACGAGACCGAGGAAGACCTCGGGCAGCGAGAAGGCCGGGAGCGCCTTGGAGACGGTGCGGTAGGAGCAGTGCAGACCGACCTCGACGCCACCGCCCATCGCGGCACCGTTGTAGTACGCGAAGGTCGGTACGGCGAGCTCCGAGAGCCGCTTGAAGACCTCGTGGCCGCCCTTGCCGATGGCCAGCGCGTCCTCGTGCTGCTTGAGCAGCTCGACGCCCTTGAGGTCGGCGCCGACGGCGAAGATGAACGGCTTGCCGGTGATACCGACGCCGACGATGCCGCCGTCCGCGGCCTCCTTCTCGACCTGGTCGATCGCGGCGTTGAGATTCGCGAGCGAGCCGGGGCCGAAGGTGGTCGGCTTGGTGTGGTCGAAGCCGTTGTCCAGCGTGATCAGCGCGAACTTGCCCGCGCCGTACGGCAGATCGAGGTGGCGGACGTGCGCCTGGGTGACGACCTCGTCCGGGAACAGCTCGGCCGCACCCTTCAGAAGCTCGGCGGTGGTGGTGGTGCTCACTTGCTGCCTCCGTCGGACTCGAAGTGCGGGTTCTCCCAGATGACCGTCGCGCCCATGCCGAAGCCGACGCACATGGTGGTCAGGCCGTAGCGGACCTGCGGCTGCTCCTCGAACTGCCGGGCCAGCTGGGTCATCAGCCGGACGCCGGAGGAGGCCAGCGGGTGGCCGAAGGCGATGGCGCCGCCGTACTGGTTGACGCGCGCGTCGTCGTCGGCGATGCCGTAGTGGTCGAGGAAGGCGAGCACCTGCACGGCGAACGCCTCGTTGACCTCGAACAGGTCGATGTCACCGATGCCGAGGCCCGCCTTGGCGAGGGCCTTCTCGGTGGCCGGGATCGGGCCGTAACCCATGACCTCGGGCTCGACGCCCGCGAAGGCGTAGGAGACCAGGCGCATCTTGACCGGGAGGTCGTGCTCCCGGGCGAAGTCCTCGGAGGCGATGAGCGAGGCGGTGGCGCCGTCGTTGAGCCCCGCGGCGTTGCCGGCGGTGACGCGGCCGTGCGTACGGAACGGCGTCTTCAGGCCGGCGAGGCTCTCCAGGGTCGTCCCCGGGCGCATCGGCTCGTCGGCGGTCACCAGGCCCCAGCCGGTCTCGCCGACCTCCGCGTTGGTGTTGCGCACCGAGATCGGCACCAGGTCCTGCTGGATCTTGCCGTTCGCGTACGCCTTCGCCGCCTTCTCCTGCGAGCGCACGGCGTACTCGTCGGCGCGCTGCTTGGTGATGTGCGGGTAGCGGTCGTGCAGGTTCTCCGCGGTCATGCCCATGAACAGGGCGGACTCGTCGACGAGCTTCTCGCTCACGAACCGCGGGTTGGGGTCGACGGCCTCGCCCATGGGGTGGCGCCCCATGTGCTCGACACCGCCGGCGATGACGGCGTCGTACGCACCGAAGGCGATGGAGCCGGCGGTGGCGGTCACGGCGGTCAGCGCACCGGCGCACATGCGGTCGATGGAGTAACCCGGCACGGACTGCGGGAGGCCGGCGAGGATGCCGGCGGTCCGGCCGAGGGTCAGACCCTGGTCACCGATCTGGGTGGTGGCGGCGATGGCGACCTCGTCGATCTTCGCGGGGTCCAGGGCCGGGTTGCGGCGCAGCAGCTCCCGGATGGCCTTCACGACGAGATCGTCGGCGCGGGTCTCGTGGTAGATGCCCTTCGGGCCCGCCTTGCCGAACGGGGTGCGGACGCCGTCGACGAAGACGACGTCCCTAGCGGTACGAGGCACGTTGGCTCTCCTCCAGGTGCGGGATGGCACTGCTGCGGGGCGCCCCGGGGGACGCTTCACACCGACATGCTACTTACGGGTAACCAAGCTGCACACCCCCACCGCCCGGAGCGGTGAACGTCACACCGGGCGGAGGGGTCGCTCCCCGGGCGACTGCCCGGCAAGCGAAGGAAACAGCGGATCGAAAACGACCGAATGCCGTCGGGTCTTGGCGCAATTCATCCCATCACACACATAAAGTGCCCATATGGATACGAACAGGAGTGGTGTCGTGACCCGGTGCGGGCGTCCGGCGGGGCCGCGCGCGATCGGTCTGGTCTGCGCCGTCGCCGCCGCGGGTGCGCTGTTGTCGGGCTGCGGGAACAGCGACACGGCCGGCGCCCAGAAGAAGAGCCCCCCGCGGGCGGTGCCCGCCTCCGCCCCCGCCTCCCCGAGCAGCTCGCTCAGCGCTGACCAGGCCCAGCGAAAGGCCCTGATCCCCAAGGCCAAGGTGGGCTATGAGCAGGCGCTGAAGGCGGCGGTCGCGGCCGTGCCCTCCTCCGAGGCGATCGCCGCGGAGCTCAAGGGCTCACCCGACAGCCCCTACTGGAACACCGCGGTCGCCACGTCCGACGGGACGGTGCATTCCGTCCGCGTCGACGCGGTCTCCGGAAAGGCGGAGCAGCCGCGCACCGAGTCGGACGACCCCAACGACAAACAGGAGCTGGCCGCCCGGCTGTCCAAGGCCAAGGTCACGGCCCAGCAGGCCGCGCAGACGGCCACCGACAAGACGAAGGGCACCGTCACCACCATCGGACTGGGCAACGCCGACCACGCGGGCGACACGGTGGCCTGGACCGTGGGCGTCGTGACCACCGACAACTGGCAACAGACGCTGTACGAGATCGACGCGACCAACCGCAAGATCCTTTGGATGCACGTCAGTCAGGGCTGATCCACAAGACGCGCCCTGGAGCCCGTCTTACGGGCCGTCCCGGCCGTCCACCCCCGGGCAGCACCGCTCCGTGCCCTGCCCGTGCCGCGCCGTGGGGGGGGGGAAAACCACCCCCCCCCCCCGCGGGGGGGGGGCGCGGGCCCGGGGCGGCGCCGGGGCGGCCGCGGGGGGCGCGGGGGGCGGGACCCCCGCCCCCGGGGACCCCTCATCCGGCCCCGCCCCGCCCCCCCCCCCCGGGCCACCCCGGCGCGGGCCCCGCCCGGCCCCCCCCGGGGGGGCCGGCAACACCCCCCCGCCCCCCCGGCGGTCGGTTGCCGCGGCACGGGTGCGCCGAGGGGACGGCGGCGGGCGGCGCGGAGTGCGGAACCCGCGCCGCCGGTGTCAGCCGGCGTCGGTCCGCAGCGCCTCGGTGAGGATCGGCGCGACCTGCTCGATCTGCCAGGGGCGGGCGCCGTGACCCGTCAGCACCTCGGCGACCGACTCCCGGGTCGGCTCGGCCAGCGGCTCCCAGCACAGCCGGCGCACCGTGTCCGGGGTGATCAAGTTCTCCTGCGGGAGATTCAGGTTCTCGGCGAGCGCGGTGACCGCCGCGCGGGCGGCCGACAGCCGGGCCGCGGCGTCCGGGTCCTTGTCGGCCCAAGCGCGGGGCGGCGGCGGGCCGTTGAGCGGCTGGCCGGGCTGCGGCAGCTCGCTCTCGGCCAGCGTGCGGGCGCGGTCGACGGCGGCCTGCCACTGCTCCAGCTGCCGACGGCCCATGCGGTGGCCGAAGCCGGGCAGCGCGGCCAGTGCGTGGCTGTTCTGCGGCAGATTCAGCGCCGCTTCCACGATCGCGGCGTCACCCAGCACCTTGCCGGGTGACACATCGCGCCGCTGGGCCACCTGGTCACGGGCCGTCCACAGCTCCCGTACGACCGCCATCTGACGGCGCCGGCGGACCTTGTGCATGCCGGAGGTACGGCGCCAGGGGTCCTTGCGGGGCGGCGGCGGGGGAGCGGCGGCGATCGCCGCGAACTCCTGCCGGGCCCACTCCAGCTTTCCCTGCTGCTCCAGCTCCTCCTCCAGCGCATCGCGCAGATCCACCAGCAGCTCGACATCGAGCGCGGCGTAGCGCAGCCAGGGCTCGGGCAGCGGGCGGGTGGACCAGTCGACGGCGGAGTGTCCCTTCTCCAGGGCGAAGCCGAGGACGTTCTCGACCATGGCGCCCAGGCCGACCCGGGCGAAGCCGGCCAGCCTTCCTGCCAGCTCGGTGTCGAACAGGCGGGTGGGGAGCATCCCTATGTCACGCAGGCACGGCAGGTCCTGGGTGGCGGCGTGCAGTACCCACTCGGCGTCGCCGATCGCCTCCCCCAGCGCCGCCAGGTCGGGGCAGCCGACCGGGTCGATCAGCACGCTGCCGGCGCCTTCGCGGCGCAGCTGTACGAGGTAGGCGCGCTGGCCGTAGCGGTAGCCCGACGCCCGCTCGGCGTCGACGGCCACCGGGCCCGTGCCGGCCGCGAAGGTGGCCACGACCTCGGCGAGTGCCTCGTCCGTGGCGGTCACCGGGGGGATGCCCTCGCGGGGCTCCAGGAGAGGGACCGGCGCCGGTCGGGAATCCGGAGGCGAGTCTCCGGCTGCTCGCAGTGTCGTGTCTGCTGCGGTCTTTTGGGCGTCGGTCACCAGTCAAGGGTATCTGTGTATGCACGTCGCCCGTCGAGGGAACGTTCCCTCGACGGGCGAGCCGGTCGGATGGACGGTCAGTGAATGATGCCGGTGCGCAGGGCGACCGCCACCATTCCGGCCCGGTCGCCGGTGCCGAGCTTGCGGGCGATGCGGGCCAGATGGCTCTTCACGGTCAGTGCCGACAGCCCCATCGAGACGCCGATGGCCTTGTTGGACTGACCCTCCGCCACGAGCCGCAACACCTCGACCTCGCGGCCGGACAGCTCGCGGTAGCCGCCGGGGTGGCCGGGGGCGCCCGGAGGACGGCGCTGCATACGGGCCGCGTTGGCGCCGATGGGCGAGGTGCCCGGACGGCCGGGAAGGCCCAGGTTGGTACGGGTGCCGGTGACGACATAGCCCTTGACGCCGCCGGCCAGGGCGTTGCGTACGGCGCCGATGTCGTCGGCCGCGGACAGTGCGAGGCCATTGGGCCAGCCGGCTGCCCGGGTCTCGGACAGGAGCGTGAGGCCGGAGCCGTCGGGAAGGTGGACGTCGGCAACGCAGATGTCGCGCGGGTTGCCGACGCGGGGACGGGCCTCCGCGATGGACGACGCCTCGATCACGTCACGCACTCCGAGGGCCCACAGGTGGCGGGTGACGGTGGAGCGAACGCGAGGGTCGGCCACGACGACCATGGCCGTCGGCTTGTTCGGGCGGTAGGCGACCAGGCTCGAAGGTTGCTCGAGGAGAACAGACACCGGGCCTCCTGGGGGGAGTGGCGGGGACGGAACCCGACTTGGGGGAGCCGGAATAATCCGTGTTTGAAGGGTCACTGACCTCTTCGGCAGCAATCCAGCAGGACTTTAGACTTTGATCACGATTTAGTTAGGGGCAATTCGGGCAAATCGGATGCGTGATCGATCAGAGGTGAGCATCCGATGCGCACCGAGATGATCAAAGCCGTACGTAAAGGGCCCCCGTACTCCTTGCAGGAGGGGGCGGCACGGTGATCACGACGTCGGCCGGGTGCCTGTGAATTTCGGGACCGGCTCTGCGCAAACGTGATCACCGCGGCCGGGTCGCACAGGAAAGGCGCAGCTCAGCGGGGCTGTGCGCCGCGGCGCTGCGGCAGCGGGACGATTCCGCCGCGCGGCGTCATGTCGAGCGTGGCCGGCGGCAGGCCCGCCACCTGGCACAGCAGATCGCACCAGGCCGACAGATGCACCGCCAGCTCCGGCACCCCGCCGGGGCCCTCGGCCGGAGTCCAGGACGCCCGGATCTCGATCTGCGTGGCGGGCTCGCGCGCCGCGAGCCCCCCGAAGTAGTGCGAGCCGGCTCGGGTCACCGTCCCGCTCGGTGCGCCGTAGCGCACCCCGCGCGCGTCCAGCGCGCCGGTGAGCCACGACCAGGACACCTCCGGCAGCAGCGGATCGGCGCCCATCTCCGGCTCCAACTCCGCCCGCGCCAGCGTCACCACCCGGAAGGTGCCCTGCCAGGTGTCGTCCCCGGCCGGGTTGTGCAGCACCACCAGGCGGCCGTCCGCCAGATCCTTGTCCTCGCCGCCCGGACCCGATCCGCGCTCGACGACCGCCGCCTCCAGCGCGTACGCATAGGGGGCGAGCCGTTTCGGAGCGGGTGTCGGGTCGATCTCGATCTCCGGCCGCAGTCGTGCCGCGCGGAGCGCTTCGACCGCCTGACGGAAGGGGATCGGGGCTTCGTCCGCGCCGTCCGCGAGGTGTTCGTGAGCCGCAGCCATGCCCGGAAGATTAGGCGGAACCGAGCCCGCATACGGGGAGGACACCCGGTGCGCGCGTCGCCCATTCGGAGGCGCCCCCGGGCGCATGCGGAGATATCGGCCACCTGGCCAATTCGACGGGTGCTCCGGCGTGCGAAGATTTGGGGCGTGAGCGCCAACGATTGCCCCACGGGCCAGCAGCAGACCGGTACACACGACTCGGCTTTCCTCAAGGCATGCCGCCGTGAGCCGGTGCCGCACACCCCGGTGTGGTTCATGCGTCAGGCCGGGCGCTCACTGCCCGAGTACCGCAAGGTCCGTGAGGGCATCGCGATGCTCGACTCCTGCATGCGGCCCGAGCTGGTCACCGAGATCACGCTGCAGCCCGTGCGCCGCCACAACGTCGACGCCGCCATCTACTTCAGCGACATCGTCGTCCCCCTCAAGGCCATCGGCATCGACCTCGACATCAAGCCCGGCGTCGGCCCGGTCGTCGAGAACCCGATCCGTACCCGCGCCGACCTGGAGCAGCTGCGCGCCCTGGAGCCCGGCGACGTCTCGTATGTCACCGAGGCCATCGGCATGCTCGTCCGCGAGCTGGGCGGCACGCCGCTGATCGGCTTCGCCGGCGCGCCCTTCACGCTCGCCAGCTACCTCGTCGAGGGCGGTCCGTCCCGTAACCACGAGCGCACCAAGGCCCTCATGTACGGCGACCCGCAGCTGTGGGCCGACCTGCTGGACCGGCTCGCCGACATCACCGCCGCCTTCCTCAAGGTCCAGATCGAGGCCGGGGCGAGCGCCGTCCAGCTCTTCGACTCCTGGGTGGGTGCGCTCTCGCCGGCCGACTACCGCCGCTCCGTGATGCCCGCCTCCGCCAAGGTCTTCCAGGCGGTCGAGGGCCATGGCGTCCCGCGTATCCACTTCGGCGTCGGCACCGGCGAACTCCTCGGCCTGCTGGGCGAGGCGGGCGCGGATGTCGTCGGCGTCGACTGGCGGGTTCCGCTGGACGAGGCGGCCCGCCGCGTCGGCGCCGGCAAGGCGCTGCAGGGCAATATCGACCCGGCCGTGCTCTTCGCGCCCCGCGAGGCCGTCGAGAACAAGGCCCGCGAGGTCCTCGACGCGGCCGCCGGCCTCGAAGGCCACATCTTCAACCTCGGCCACGGTGTCCTGCCCACCACCGACCCGGACGCACTGACCCGCCTCGTCGAGTACGTCCACACCCGGACGGCGCGCTGAGCGGAACGCGGCGGACGACGACGGAACCGGCACCGGCGGGCCTGCGCCCGAGGTGTCAGGCCCCGGCGTCCCGTACGGCGGCGGTGGCCTTGCGCGCCGCCACCAGGACGGGGTCCCAGACCGGGGAGAACGGCGGGGCATAGCCGAGGTCGAGCGCGGTCATCCGGTCCACCGTCATTCCGGCCGTCAGCGCGACCGCCGCGATGTCCACCCGCTTGCCGGCCCCCTCACGGCCGACGATCTGCACACCCAGCAGCCGGCCCGTACGGCGCTCGGCGAGCATCTTGACGTGCATCGGGCGGGCGCCGGGGTAGTAGCCGGCGCGGTTGGTGGCCTCGACGGTCGCCGTGACGAAGCGCAGGCCGGCGGCGCGTGCCTGGCGTTCCAGCAGCCCCGTCCGGGCGATCTCCAGATCGCATACCTTGCTGACGGCCGTGCCGACGACACCGGGGAAGGTCGCATAGCCGCCCCCCACATTGGCGCCGATCACCTGCCCGTGCTTGTTGGCGTGGGTGCCCAGCGCGATATGGCGCAGCTGCCCGGAGACCAGGTCCAGCACCTCGACGCAGTCGCCGCCCGCCCAGATGTGCTCATGGCCGCGGACCCGCATCGCGAGGTCGGTGAGCAGCCCGCCGGACTCGCCCAGCGGCAGCCCGGCCGCGGCGGCGAGGGAGGTCTCGGGGCGGACGCCCAGGCCCAGCACGACCACATCCGCCGGATACTCGGCGTCCTCGGTGGTGACCGCGCGGGCGCGCCCGTCCGCATCGGTCAGCACCCCGGTGACGGTCGCCCCGCGCACCGTCTCGATGCCCATCGCGCACATCGCCTCATGGACGAGCGCGCCCATGTCCGGGTCGAGGGTGGACATCGGCTGCGCGCTCTGCTCCAGGACGGTGACCTCGTAGCCGCGGCGGATCAGCGCCTCGGCCATCTCCACACCGATATAGCCGGCGCCCACGACGACCGCCCGCCGGCCCGGCGAGGCGTCGAGGGTGTCCAGCAGGGCCTGGCCGTCGTCCAGGGTCTGCACACCGTGCACACCGGGCGCGTCGATCCCCGGCAGGCCGGGTCGGCGCGGACGCGCGCCGGTCGCCAGCACCAGCTGGTCGAAGCCGGTCCATGACTCCCGGCCGCCGTTGTCCAGCTCCCGGGTACGCACCCGGCCGCGGTCCAGGTCGAGTTCGGTGACCTCGCAGCGCATCCGCAGATCGATGGCCCGGGCGCGGTGCTCCTCGGCGGTCCTGGCGATCAGCGCGTCCGGACCGTCGACCTCGCCGCCCACCCAGTAGGGGATGCCGCAGGCGGAGTACGAGGTGAAGTGGCTGCGCTCGAACGCGGTGATCGCCAGCTCGTCCGGCTTCCGCAGCCGGCGTGCCTGCGATGCGGCGGACATCCCCGCCGCATCGCCCCCGACGATCACCAGCTGCTCCGCCGCCATGCCGTGTGCCCCTTCGTCGTGTACGGGCTCCGCCGCGCCGCTTCCGCGCGGTTTCGCCCGCTTCGTGCGCTACGTTACGGGCCGGCCGGTGCGCGTGCGGCGGCGTGCGGCCGGCGTACGCGGGGGAGCCGGCCGCCGGGCGGACGCGCTCGGCACGGCCGCCGGGGCGCGCTCCGCTCGTCGCGGACGGTCCCGGCCGGTTCCGGGGCCTCAGCGCTCCAGGACCAGCGCGAGCCCCTGCCCCACACCGATGCACAGCGCGGCGAGCCCCGTACCCGAGCCCAGCGCGGCGAGCTGATGAGCCACCGAGCCCGCGAGACGGGCACCGGAGGCACCCAGCGGGTGGCCGATGGCGATGGCGCCGCCGCGCGGATTCACCACGGCGGGGTCCAGCTCCGGCCACTGCCCGATGCAGCCCAACGCCTGGGCCGCGAACGCCTCGTTGAGCTCGAACGTGTCCACCTCGCCGAAGCCGCGACCGGACCGCTCCAGCGCACGCCGTACCGCCTCCACCGGGCCCAGTCCGAACAGCTGCGGCTCGACGCCGGTCACCGCGCTGCCACGGATCCGGGCCAGCGGTTCGCGCCCGGTGGCCCGCAAGCCCTCCTCGTCCACCAGCAGCAGCGCGGCCGCACCGTCGTTGAGCGGCGAGGAGTTCCCGGCGGTGACCGTGCCGCCGGCCGTACGGAACACCGGCTTCAGCTTGGACAGCGACTCCAGGGAGGACGCCTCCCGGATCGTCTCGTCCCGCAACAGGTCCACGTCCGGCAGCGGCACGACCTCCCCGTCGTAGGCGCCCTCCTGCCAGGCACGCACCGCCTTTTGGTGGCTGGCCAGCGCGAAGACGTCCTGCTGCTCACGGGTGATGCCGTGCTGGTCGGCGATCAGCTCGGCGCCCTCGCCCAGCGCGACCGTCCACTCCGGGCGCATCCGCGGATTGACCATCCGCCAGCCCAGCGTCGAGGAGAACATCTCCTGATGGCCTGCCGGGAAGGCGCGTTCGGGCTTGCGCAGCACATAGGGCGCACGGCTCATCGACTCCACACCGCCCGCCACCGCGATATGCGCATCGCCGTGCGCAACGGCGCGGGCCGCCTGGATGACCGCCTCCAGACCGGACCCGCACAGCCGGTTCACGGTCACCCCGGGGACGGTCACCGGCAGCCCGGCCAGCAGTACCGCCATCCGCGCCACATTGCGGTTGTCCTCGCCCGCGCCGTTCGCATCGCCGAAACAGACGTCGTCGATCCGCGCCGGGTCGAGGTCCGGTGTGCGGTCCACCAGGGCCTTGACCACATGGGCGGCGAGATCGTCCGGCCGGACGGCGGCGAGCGCGCCGCCGTACTTGCCGACGGGGGTCCGTACGGCGTCGACGATGTACACATCCCGTACGCGTGGGTCGGTCATCAGGCCCTGTCCTCGCTGTCCCGGCTCGACTGTCGGCGGGCGGTACGAAGATCGCCACCCGCCGACCCCGAGTCTTTGCCCGCCGCTGCCCGCTGTCAACGGGGCTCCCGGTCACCTTGCCCGCCCGCCGCGGACGCGGTGCGGGTCATGATCCGGTCCCGGTCCTGTCGGTGCGCTCTGAGAGAGTGGGGACATGAGCGCAGCGCACACCCGTACGGGCCGCGGGCCCGGCAGCACCGGTCATGTGGTCGTCATCGGTGGAGGCATCTCCGGGCTGGCGGCGGCGCACCGTCTGCTCGAAGGCGGCGCCCGGGTAACCGTCCTGGAGGCGACGGACCGGCTCGGCGGCAAGCTGTACGCGGGTGAGATCGAGGGCGTACCGGTCGATCTGGGTGCCGAATCGATGCTGGCCAGGCGGCCGGAGGCGGTGGATCTCGCGCGCGCCGTCGGGATCGGCGACCGGCTGCAGCCGCCCACCACGGCCGGCGCGTCCCTGTGGACGCGCGGCGCGCTGCGCCCGATGCCCAAGGGCCATGTCATGGGCGTCCCCGGGGACCTCGGTCCGCTGGCCGCCTCCGGTGTGCTCTCCCCGGAGGGGCTCGCCCGTATCGACGAGGACGCTCAGCTGCCGCGCACCGACGTCGGCGAGGACGTGGCCGTCGGCGCCTATGTCGCCCGGCGGCTGGGCCGCGAGGTCGTCGACCGGCTCGTGGAGCCCCTGCTCGGCGGGGTGTACGCGGGCGATGCATACCGGATCTCGATGCGCGCCGCCGTTCCTCAGCTGTTCGAGGCCGCACGGACGAACCGCTCGCTGCTCGACGGAGTACGGGGCATCCAGGCCCGGTCCGCCGAGACCGCCCACCAGCCCGGGGCCGCCGCGACCGGCCCCGTCTTCATGGGCATCGAGGGCGGCATCGGGACACTGCCGGGGGCGGTGGCCGATGCCGTACGGGCCAAGGGCGGCGTAATCCGTACGGGCACGGCGGTCGCCGGGGTGCGGCGGTCCGCGGACGGCTGGCAGCTCGACCTCGACGGTGCCGGGCTCACCGCCGACGCCGTCGTCCTCGCCACTCCCGCGCAGGCCACGGCCCGCCTCCTCGCCCCCGTCTGCCGGCCCGCCGCCGCCGAGCTGAACTCCGTCGAATACGCCTCCATGGCCCTGGTGACCATGGCCTTCCGCCGCGCCGACATCCAGGAGCGGCTGACCGGCAGCGGCTTCCTCGTACCGCCCGTGGACGGCCGCAAGATCAAGGCGTCCACCTTCTCCGGCAACAAGTGGGGCTGGACCGGCCGGTTCGACCCGGACCTGTTCGTGCTGCGCACCTCGATCGGCCGCTACGGCGACGAGGAGGATCTGGCGCGCGAGGACTCCGAACTGGTCGGCTTCTCGCGGGCGGACCTGCGGGAGGCGGTCGGGCTGACCGCCGCGCCGGTCGCCTCGCGGGTCACCCGCTGGGACGGCGGACTGCCCCAGTACCCGGTCGGCCACCTGGAGCGGGTCACCCGCATCCGTGACGCCGTGGCGCAGCTGCCGGGCCTTCGGGTGTGCGGTGCGCTCTACACGGGCGTCGGCATCCCGGCCTGTATCGCCTCGGGCCGTACGGCCGCCGACGACATCCTGGGCACCCTGCGCCCGGACTCCGTCCCCGCCGAGTGAGAATGGACGGCATGACAGACGCTTCCACTCCCGCTTCCGCACCGCAGGCGCCCGCGGCGCCCGAGAAGGTTCCGCACGCCGGCAAGAAGGCCAAGGACCTCAACGAGATCATCCGCTACACCCTCTGGTCGGTGTTCAAGCTGCGCGAGGTCCTCCCGGAGGACCGCAGCGGCTACGCCGAGGAGGTCGAGGAGCTGTTCGCGCAGCTCGCGGCCAAGGACGTGGTGGTGCGCGGCACCTACGACGTGTCCGGCCTGCGTGCCGACGCCGACGTGATGATCTGGTGGCACTCGGAGAGCTCGGACGCCCTCCAGGAGGCGTACAACCTCTTCCGCCGCACCCGCCTGGGCCGGGCGCTGGAGCCGGTGTGGTCGAACATGGCGCTGCACCGCCCCGCCGAGTTCAACAAGTCGCACATCCCGGCCTTCCTGGCCGACGAGCAGGCGCGCGCCTATGTGAGCGTCTACCCCTTCGTGCGCTCCTACGAGTGGTACCTCCTCCCCGACGAGGACCGCCGCCGGATGCTGGCCGACCACGGCAAGATGGCCCGCGGCTTCCCGGACGTGCGCGCCAACACCGTGCCGTCGTTCTCGCTCGGTGACTACGAGTGGGTGCTCGCGTTCGAGGCCGACGAGCTCTACCGCATCGTCGATCTGATGCGTCATCTGCGTGGCTCCGAGGCGCGGATGCACGTCCGCGAGGAGATCCCGTTCTACACCGGGCGCCGTAAGCCGGTCTCCGAGCTGGTCGCGGGTCTGGCGTAGCCGGAAGGGCGGTGCGTCCGGCCGGGGTTCCCGGGCGGAAGCAGCCGCACACACAGCACCACGGGCCGCCCCCTCGGGGACGGCCCGTGGTGCTGTGTGCGGACCGCTACTTGCCCGGCAGCGCGTGCTGCGCGCGGGTCGCCTGCTGGCCCGGCGCCGGCTCCGCCCGCGGCCTGCAGTACACCTTGTGCGCCGGGATCTTCCCGTGCAGCAGATATGCCTCGGTGTACTGGTTCACACAGGCGTTGTCGCCGAACGCGATGCCGTGCGTGCCGGCCCCGTTCTCGGTGACCAGCGAGGAACCGGGCAGCCGCCGCTGCAGCTCCAGCGCACCCCGGTACGGCGTCGCCGCGTCCCGCTCGGCCGCCAGCAGCAGCACCGGCGGCAGCGCGCCGGGCTCCGTGTGGATGTCGAGTGGACCGCGCCGCCCGTGGAGCGCCTCGTCGAACTCGGTCGAGGCCGCATGACCGGCCGCGTCGGCCAGGTCCTGTCCGCCGGAGTGGCCGGCCACCCGGCGCGCGGCGGTGTCGAGCTCGGCACGGGCCGTCTCCGACCGGTCGGGCCAGAAGGCGCAGGGCAGATTCATCCAGGCGTTGTCCCAGGTCTCGAACGGTGCGATACGGGCGGTCTCGGTGTTGTCCCGGTTCCAGGTCCGCCAGTCGTGCGGCCAGCGCGCGTCATTGCACTCCACGGCGGTGTAGACGGCGTTGCCGTTCTCCTCGTCCTTGGCACCGGTGGACCGCGGGAGGGCCTGGGCGATCAGCGGCTTGGGGTCGCCGTGCAGGTACCCCGAGAGCGCCTCGGCGCGCATCGGCCAGAAGGCGTCGTTGTAGCCGGTCTTGAGGAAGGCCGACTGCAGCTGGCCGGCGCCGATCTTCCCGTTGAGCGGATGGCGGCGCAGCTTCTTCGCGGCCGTGTCGTAGGAGTGCTGTACCGCTCTCCTGGTCGTGCCGAGGTGGTAGTCGGCATGGTGCCCGGCGGCCCAGCGCAGCCAGTCGTTCCAGCGGCGCTGGAAGGCGACGTCCTGGTCGAGGTTGTTGCGGTACCAGATCTGGCGGGGCGCGGGGTTGACGACGCTGTCGAAGAGCATCCGCCGGACGTGGCCGGGGAAGAGCGTCGCATAGACCGCGGCGAAGTACGTCCCGTACGAGGCGCCCATGAACGTCAGCTTCTTCTCGCCGAGCGCGGCCCGCAGCATGTCCAGGTCACGGGCGTTGTTGACGGAGTTGTAGTACGGCAGGTCCCCGCCGGCCCGGCGGACGCAGCCGCGCGCGTACGCCCTGGCCTCGGCCACCTTCCGGCGCTTGAAGGCCGCATCGGGGTGCGTACGGCTGTCGCTGGGCGCCTTGGCGAACTTCTTGGGGTCCTGGCACGACAGCGGCGCCGAGCGGCCCACACCGCGCGGCGCATAGCCCACGAAGTCGTAGGCGCGGGCCAGCTTGCTCCATTTGGGGAGCCCGCCGTAGAGCGGGAACTCCATGCTGGATGCGCCGGGGCCGCCGGGGTTGAAGACCAGGGAGCCCTGCCGCTCGCCGCGCGCGGTGGCCCGGGCCCGGCTGACGGTGAGGCTGATCTTCTTGCCGTCGGGGCGCGCGTAGTCGAGGGGAACGGTGAGTTTGCCGCACTCGACGGACGACGGCAGATGCTCCACCGGCGCGCAGCGGCCGAAGTCGATGCGGTGCGCAACGGGGGCGGGTGGCGCGGCGGCGGCCCCCGTGGCGCCGCCTGCCGGGGCAGTGGCGAGGGCGGTCACCATCAGCGACCCGATGGTGCCGTACAACGCAAGTGCTCTCACTGGCCGTCCCTTCGTGTGTGCATACAAAAGGGATAGTTGGGGCGCTGAATGTCGATGTAAAGCACCTGGCACCGGTGTCGGAGGCTATGCCCCGGAAGAGTGGAGCGCGGCGCGCAAGGTGGGGTCGGTGAGGACGGTGGGGCCGCGGAGAGCGAACGAGGTGAGGGAGGAAGAGGTGGCGGGGGAGCCGGAAGTACGGGGCAGTTGCTGCTCGCCCGCGTCGGTGGCCCAGTCGCTGTACGGGTGGAGCTCGAAGCGGGCCACGGCCCAGGTGCCGAGGGTGAGGATCAGCGGGAGCGCGAACCAGACCAGGAGTGGCCCGTTGTCCGTGTCCGACGGCGCCATCCAGGAGAAGGCGGCGGCGGACAGCGTCACCAGGAGCGCGGTGCCCTGTACCAGGCGGACGGCCGTGGCGATGCCCGGCCGGGCCGCGGCGGGCATCGCCAGCCCGTCCGTCACCAGCCGGTCGGCCACCTCCCGCACCGCGTCATCCCCGGCGAGGGCGTCCCGTATCGCCGGTATGCGGCACTGCCCTCCGGGGCCTATGGCGGTCAGGGTGGCGCGCTCGACAGCGTCGTTGCCGACCGGGTCGACGACGGTGGCCCAGCCGGTGTCGGCGAGCAGCAGCCGTCGTTGCTGGGCCATCAGCACCAGGACCAGGTCGGCGAGCCGGTGCGGGCCGCCGGAGAGGTAGGCCATCTCGTAGAGGGTCAGACCGGGGCGGTGGCCCGCGGCGGCCGGATCCGGGACGGTCCCGGGCGCCGGGCGCGGGGCCGGCCGGGCGGTGCGCGCGGCGGCGACCGCGGCACGGCAGAGAAGCGCACAGGACAGCACCGCAGCAGCCGAGGCGAGGAGGAAGAAGAGGAGCCACATGGCCGTGTTTCTACGGGATGAGTACAAATACCGCCACAAATTTTCTCATCATGCGGGCGACAGCGGGGCCGGGCCTCAGCTGCCGCCGCCGCAGCCCCCGCCCCCGCAGCCCCCGCCCCCACAGCTCGAACCGCCCCCGCACGACGAGCCGCTGCCGCAGGACGAGCCGCTGCTGCCGCAGCCCGACCCGGAGCCGCCGTCGGAGGAGCCGCACCAGGAGCCGCCGTCGCTCCCCGAGCCGCCCCCGGCGTCACCGGACGAGGAGCCGCCGGATCCGCCGCCCGGTGCGGCGGCGGCCGTGGCACGCTGCGCCTCGTCGAACTGCTGCCGCAGCAGTTCGTCCGCGATCAGCGCCGTACCGCCGACTGCCACCACCAGCGCGGCGGGCTGCCAGGCGCCGCCCACGCCAACTCCTTGGGGGTGGGCCGCCCGCGCGGAGCGCAGGGCTGCGGACCCCGCCTTGGTGATCCGGCGGGTGAACACCTTCTTGCACAGCGATCCCACCACGATCCCACCGATCAGCGCGGGCATCGTCGGACTGACCGGCGGCGGGCCGTCCCCGCCGCTCCCGGCGAAGGAGAGCAGCACCGCGAGGAAGAAGAGGACCACACAGGCCGTCATCTGGGCGCTCGCCAACCGGCGCCACCCCCGGCCGAGCTCCGGACTGCGCAGCAGACCGCGGGCCGCCAGCCGGTCGCCGACCTCTTGCACCGCCGGGCTGCGCATCGCCGTGGCGCGCAGCACGGCCAGCGCACCGCCAGGCGTCCGGGCAATCGCGTCCAGTACGGCCGCCTCGACCGCGTCGTGCGCGAAGGCCTGGCGTACGGTCACCACTCCCGGACCGCCCACGGCCAGCCGGCCGTCCTCGTGCATTCCGGCGATCGCGGCGTCCACCACCCGCCCGGGGCCGCCGGCGAGGAATGCCGTCTCCCACACCTCGTGGGCCAGAGCGTCCGCCCGGCGGACGGACGGCGTCCGCAGACGCACCAGGACCGTGCCGAAGAGGAGCGCCAGCGACGAGGCGCCGATTCCCAGGAAGACCCAAGGGACGAAGGACATCGCCGTCACCTCCGGTCCAGGGCGCGCCGCACGGCGCGCACCAGCCGGGCCAGGGGCCGGGCGGACGGCGGCTTCGGGCCCGCGCGGTCCCGCCACCAGTGCGTCAACTGCTGCCGCGCGGCCAGGTCTTCGGGACGTCCCCGGGCCAGCAGATGCGCCGCGAAGTCCAGCGCGTCCTGGCGGTAGCCGCCGCTCATGGGCCGGTGCCGCGCATAGCCGACGAACGCGGTCCGGTAGTCCGCGCCGAGGATCTCGGGCAGCTCGGGCGCGACCTTGGCGACGACCGCGGCCCGCTTGGCGGTCAGCGCCCGGCTCTGCACCTGCAGCCGCACACCGTCGAAGCCCTCGGGGGTCGGCGTCCCGGCGATCAGCGCGGACAGCAGCGCGGTCTGCGCCAGCGCCAGCCGCTGCCGCGCCGCGTCGGTGCCCGCGCCCAGGCCGCTGTCCTTGCCGCTGCCGGTGCCGCCGCCCGTTCGCACGCCGGGCGTCGTTTCCGCGTCGGCCGTCGCTTCCGCGCCGGGAGTCGTGCCGGCGTCGGGAGTCGCGTCTGCCTCGGGCCTCGCCTCCGGCAGGGTGCGGGCGTCCGGTGCGGGCACCGGCATCGGGTCACGCCGCACGGACATGGCCGGCCTCCTTCAGCACGGTGCGTATCGCATCGAGTTCACCGGCCAGCTCCCCGCCCTCGGGGAAGTCCTCGTCCCGCTCCAGCAGCACACCGGGCGGGGTGATCCGGGCACACAACTCGGCGAGGACGTCCAGCACGGGCCGGGTCACCGGGTGGGCATGGCTGTCGTGCCACACCCCGTCCCGCTCCACACCGCCCGCGACATGGACGTACGCGAGGGCCTCCACCGGCAGTTCGTCCAGGGCGACCGCCGGGTCCTCGCCCCGGTTGATGTGGTTGGTGTGGAGGTTGGCGACATCGATGAGCAGTCGCACCCCGGTCCGCTCGACGAGTTCGGTCAGGAACTGCCCCTCGGTCAGCTCCTCGCCCGGCCAGTTGACGAGCGCGGCGATGTTCTCCAGCGCCAGCGGCACCGGCAGGGCGTCCTGGGCGATGCGCACGTTCTCGCACAGCACGTCCAGCGCGTCACGGGTGCGCGGTACGGGCAGCAGATGCCCGGCCTCCATGCGCGGGGAGGCGGTGAGCGGACCGCCGGCCCGTACGAAGGCGATGTGCTCGGTGACCAGCGGTGCGCCCAGCGCCTCGGCGCGTTCGGCGAGCGCGGTCAGCCGGCCGGCGTCCGGACGGTCGGCGCCGCCGAGGCCGAGGGAGACCCCGTGCGGGACGACGGTCGTGCCGCGCTCGCGCAATTCCTGCAGGGCGTGGGGCAGATGGCCGGGGCAGATGTTCTCCGCCACCACCTCGACCCAGTCCACCCCCGGCAGCTCCGCTATCTCCGTGGCGATTTCCGGCCGCCAGCCGATTCCCGTTCCGAGGCGCTCCATGGCTCCCCCTCTCGCTCCGTGGTGTGGGTACTCATGGCCGCGGCACGACGCACCGAACCCTGCAGCGGCCGAGTTCAGAGGTTGATTTGAGCTTCCTCCGCGACGGCGCAGGGCCCGTCGTGGCCCCGGCACGGCGGTCGTCGCGACCCACCGGGCCCCGGGCGCGTAGAACCCCGCCGGTGGCCCGATCCGGCCCGGGGCCGGCCCGGCACCACCCCTCCCTCAACGGGTGCGCGGCAGCGCCCTGCGCAGCGCGGGGTGGTCGGCGACGACCGTGCAGGAGCCCGGTGCGATCTCGGTGAACCCGGCATCGCGCACCACGGGCAGACCGCTGCGGGTCAACTCCGCCCAGTCCGCGCCCCGGGCCGACCGTACGGACAGCGGGAACCCGGCCGCGCGCCAGGCCGCCCGCTCCTCCTCGGACAGCTCCCACCACGCCAGCTGTGCGCCGTGTCCGGCCTGCGCCATCTCCTTGCCCGCCGACATCTCCAGCTCGGGGCTGAGCCACAGCACCGGCGCGGCAGCGGCGGGCGCCCCGGGCGGCTCGGGATCGTCCAGCTCCGTGCCCGAGACCTGCAGACGCGCCAGGTCCTTCGGCCAGCCGTCCAGCGGCACCGGCGGGAAGACGCGCACCTCGGCGTGGTGGCCGGTGACCGTGATGCCGGGCAGTGCCTCGGCCCGCCGCCACTCCGCGCCGCGCGCCCGCCGCACCACCTTCCGGATCCGGGCGTCCTGCCAGTCCCGCACCGCCGCGGCCCACTCACCGTCCCCGGCCGACCGCTCGTCCGACAGCAGCACCAGCACCGCCCGCGCCGCGGTCTCCAGCGCGTCCGTACGCGCCGGCGGCTCGGCCCGCTCCATCCGTGCGACGAGCGGCAGCACGAACTGCGGTGCCGCGTCCCGGTCGGTCTCTTCGTGGCGCACGGGGCTGCCGGAGTCGTTGCCGGGCTGTCCGGCGGTCTCTGGGCTGGTCACCCGCCCAGTCTGCCAGCCGCCACCGACAGCGCCCCCGCCCCGGCCGCCGCCCTGCCCGCCGGGAGCCCACCGGCCGACGGCGGTGAGGCCAACGCCGCCTGCCCGGCGCCCGGTTGCCGGACGCACGGGGCTCACCGCGGCCTCGGGCAGGCACCGGTCAGCGGGTCCGGCTACCGTCGGGGACGGCGGAACGGACGGGGCCGCCGCGAGGCAGTGGAGGTGCCGGAACGCATGAGGCTGGACGGGGTAGGGCGGCGCTACGGGGTGCGGGGCCCCTGGGTGCTGCGGGACGTACATCTCGACGTGCCCGAAGGCGCGCTGCTGCGTATCGAGGGGACCAACGGCAGCGGCAAGTCCACCCTGCTGCGGCTGCTGGCCGGGATCGACCGGCCCAGTACCGGACGTATCACCGGCCGCCCGCGCAGCGCCTACGTGCCCGAACGGTTCCCGGCCGCGCTGCCCTTCACCGCCGTCGGCTACCTCACCCACCTCGGCCGCATCCACGGTCTGCGCGGCCCCGAACCGGCCCGCCGCGCCACCGAGTGGCTCGGACGCTTCGGGGCGGCCGAGCATGAACGTACCCGGCTGGCCGAGCTGTCCAAGGGGACGAGCCAGAAGGTCGCGGTCGCCCAGGCGTTGCTCGCGGACCCCGAACTCCTGGTCCTGGACGAGGCCTGGACCGGTCTGGACCAGGGCGCGCGGGAGGTGCTCGACCGTGCGGTGGCCGAGCGGGTCGCGGACGGCGGCACCGTCGTCTTCGTCGACCATGACCCGCAGCGGCTGGCGGGCGCGGCCGACGCCCGCTACCAGGTCGCGGACGGGCGGCTGCTGGCCCACGAGGAGCGCGGCCCGGCGGGGGATGCGGGGTCCGTGCCCGGCCCCAGAGTGATCATCGAGGCCGAGGGCGCACCGGGAGCGGCGCTGCCCGGCGGGCCGGAGCGTACGCCCGCCGGAGCACCACGGCTGCCCGGCGGGCCGGAGATCGTTCCGCGACCGGACGGTGCGACCCGGCTGACGGTCCCCGCCGTCCACTCCGACGCCTTGCTGCGCACCTTGCTCACCGCACATCCGCCCTGGCACATCCGCTCGGTCACCGCCGTCGGGCCACGGCGGGATGACGTGCCAGGCACCGGAGCCGGCGCCGAGACCGGTTCCGGAAGCGGCAGCGACAGCGACAGCGACACTGAAGCTGAAGCCGACGACGGCACCGACACCAACACCGAAACCGACAACGCCCCCGTACCCGCTCCCGTACCCGACGAGGCTCCGCTCCCGTGATCGCTCTCCTCCGCTATCAGGCGGCGCTGCTCGTCGGCTCGCACCGCTGGCTGCCGCCGGTGATCCTCTATGCCGCCTGGCTGGCCATCGGCATCCGGAGCGGTGGCCCGATCCTCGACGGGTTCGGCTATGCCGCCGGCGGCCTGCTGCCGGCCGCCGCATGGCTGACCCGGGTCTGTGTCACCAACGAGCCGCCGGCCGCCCGCAATTGCACCGCGACGGCCGCCGGGCCCGGCCGGGCCCACCTCGCCGGTGTGCTGACCGCGGTCTGCACCGCGCTGCTGCTCGGACTCCTCGGTACCGCACTGGTCACGCTGCTGTCCGATCCGCACTCCACCGACCACCAGGTGGCCGTCCCGGTCCTGCCCGCGGTGCTCGCCGGGTTGCTCGCCGCGCTGGCGTGCCTGTTGATGGGCACCGCGATCGGCGCGCTGAGCAACTGGCCGGTGCTGCGCAGTCCCGGCTGGAGCATCCCGGTGGGCATGCTCGCCGCCCTGCTGCTGCTCGTGCTGAGCGCCTCGCCCGCCAACGCCGCCCTTTCGGGCCTGGTCACCGGCTCCCTCCACGGCACGATCACTACCCCGTGGCTGCCGCTCGCCGCCACCATCCTGATCGCGACCGCCGCCACCGCCGTCGCCTGCGCCCTCAGCTCACGTCGGGGTTGAGGGTCTGGCTCGTGTCGGGGTAGAGGCGTTGGCTCCTGCTGGGGTTGAGGGTCTGGCTCCTGCCGGGTTGAGGCGTTTGCTCGCGTCGGGGTTGAGGCGCTGGCTCCTGCCGGGAGGGGCTGGGCGGACGGGTGGGGGTATGGCGCCGGGGTACTGCGGTCCGGCCGGGACCGGGCTCGGGTTTCTCCCCCGCCCCCTCCCCCTCTCCCCCTTCGGGGGAGGGGGCGGGGGGTGGGTTCGGGGGTGGGGGGAGTCAGGCGTACGCTCGAAACCATGCCGGGCACCGCCGACCACCCCACCACCCCACCCGCGGGTTTGACTGCTCACACGGGTTCCACTGCCCAGGCGGGCACTACCCTTCCCGCGGGTTCCACTGCCCACACGGGCACCGCCCCTCCCGCAGGCACCACCCCCCACGCCGACTGTCTGCAATGCGGCCGGCCGACCGAGTACCCCGTCGACCGGCCCGGGATCGTGCTCTGTCCGGTCTGCGAATGGCAGGAGGCCCAGCGGTCCGCCTGCTCCGGCTGACGGGCCCCTGCGGGGTCAGTGCTGAGGGCCCCCGTGGGGTCAGTGGTGCCAGGGCCCCGTCACCGCGAACGTCGTCCCCGGCGTATAGCAGTTGACGTACATCGTCCGGTGGTCGGGCGAGAAGGTCACCCCGGCGAACTCGCCCCACTCCGGCTTCTCCGGGGTGCCGATGTTCTGCCGGCCGCGCGCCATCGCGTAGACCTCGCCGCGCCGGGTGAGGCCGAAGACGTGCTGGGCGCCCTCGCCGTCCTCGCAGACCATCAGGCCGCCGCTGGGCGCGAGGCAGATGTTGTCGGGGGACTCGCCGGGCAGCTGGAGGTCGCTGTCCGGGCCGAAGACGACGACCTGGGTCAGCTGCCGCTTCTTCGGGTCGTACTTCCACACCTGCCCGTAGTGGTCGGCCGCCGAGCCGGCGGCGCGGTGCGCGAAGCTGGAGATGAAGTAGACACAGGAGCCGCCCCAGTAGCAGCCCTCCAGCTTCTGGGCGTGGGTGATGCCGCCGGGGCCGAAGTCCTGGAAGCGGATCGGGGTCTCGCGGGCGAGCGGGTCGGGCACATCCACCCAGCTGACGTGGTCGAAGGTGGCGCCGGGCTCCTGGATGGTGGAGAGGTCGGGCACCCCGGGGACCCGCAGCGCCTGGAGGCGCCCGCCGGCCCGGAGCGAACCGCGGCCGCCCATCGGCTTCTTGGGCAGAAAGCGGTAGAACAGCCCGAACGGCTTGTCGAAGGCGTCCTCGGTCTCGTAGACCGTGCCGGTACGGGGGTCCACGGCGATCGCCTCGTGCTGAAAGCGTCCCATCGCCGTCAGCGGCACGGCCCCGGTACGCCTCGGGTCGTACGGATCGACCTCGAAGATGAAGCCATGGTCCTTGGTGTAGTTCTCCTCGCCGGCCCGGAGCTCGGTCTCCTCACAGGTCAGCCAGGTGTTCCACGGGGTGTGGCCGCCCGCGCAGTTGGTGGAGGTGCCGGCGATGGCGACCCGCTCCGAGCGCACCGCGTTGTCCGGGCCGAGTTCCAGGGCCGTACAGCCGCCCTCGCCTCCGGGGTCGTAGGTCAGATCGCGGACCCGGGGGACGGCCGAGCGGGAGCCCGTACGGTTCTCGTGGTTACGGACGAGGCACGTGCCGCCGCGGCCGCCGGGAGAACCGGGGAAGGCAGCCATCCCGTCGCAGTTGCTGGGCACCTTGCCCTCGCCTGAGGGCAGTGGGTCGCCCTCCCGGGAGAGGACCTTGTAACGGAAGCCCTGGGGAAGGTCGAGCAGGCCGTCCGGGTCGGGGACCAGCGGGCCGTAGCCACGCTGTCCCATGCTCTGGGCGGCCGCGGTCCCCGTGAAGAGCTCCGTGAGGCTTCCGGAGAAGGCGATTCCCGCCCCCAACGCACCGGTTCTTGCCAGGATCTGACGTCGTGTCGCAGGCATGGGCAACTCCCTGTTGGCGGACAGGTGACGTGACCCGCCTGTGTGTACCACGCACCCGCGCCGCCGGGAACCAGGCGGCGCGCCGTGGGCGGTCAGCGGTCCCCGTCCGCCTGGCCGTCGGGCCCGCCGTGATGGGCGATCAGTGGCAGGAAGATGTCGTCGACGACCCCGGTGACGTCGGCCTTTGTGGGTGCCTGATGGGTGATCAGCACCTGGGTGGCCACGAGGGCGACCGGGAGCGTGGCGACCCGGGCGGGAATGCGGGCGGGATCGAGTTCACCGCGCCGGGCCGCGCGGTCGAGCAGCTCCGCCATCGCACCCCCGCCGTCCTGGCGTGCGCGTTCCGCCATGAAGTCGCTGAGGTCGCTGCCCCGCGTCCGGCCGTCGGTGAGCACCTGCAGGACGGGCGCGATCTCCGTCAGACGGGTGGTGACCTGCTCCAGCAGGGCGAGGACGTCGGTGCGCAGCGCGCCGGTGTCGGGCGGGGGCGGGGGCAGCGGCGGCGTCTGGTGGCGCAGCGCGGCCAGGACCAGGTCGCGGCGCTGGGGCCAGCGGCGGTAGAGCACCGTCCGGCTGGTGTGGGCGCGGGCCGCCACGGCCTCGTACGTCAGGTCCTGATAGCCGACGGCGAGGAGCTCTTCCCAGGTGGCCTGGAGGAGCGCGGCCTCCAGTACGGCGCCCCTGCGCCGGCGTCCCGAGGGCTGTGGTTCACCCTTTGCTTCTTTAGGCACGCCGTGTATCTTACCTGGCAGATAAGATACGCGACAAACCTTAAGGGGTGTGCCATGCGGGGCAAGGGCGTGCAGTACGACACCGGGACGTATCCCAACGGCGAGACCACGAACCCGGCGTTCACCCCGGATCTCGCGGCACGCGACATGCGGATCATCGCCGGGGACCTGCACTGCAACACCGTGCGCATCACCGGCGGTGACCCCGCACGGATCAGCGCGGCGGCCGAGGCCGCCGCGGAGGCCGGGCTCGCGGTCTGGTACTCGCCGTTCCCCTGCGAAATGACGGAGGAACAGCTCCTGCCGTACTTCGTCGACTGCGCGGACCGCGCCGAGGAGCTGCGCCGCGCCGGGGCCGATGTCGTGCTGGCCACCGGCTGCGAGATCAGCATCTTCAACCGCGGCTATCTGCCCGGCGAGACGTTCAACGACCGGATGGAGACGCTGCGCGCGGCACCGGAAGTGCGTGAGCAGGCGCTCGCCGTGATCCCGGAACGGCTCAACGCGTTCCTCGCCGAGGTCGCCGAGGCCGTCCGGCCGCGGTTCGGCGGTCCGCTCAGTTACGCGTCGGTCCCCATCGAGCACATCGACTGGACGCCCTTCGACCTCGTCGGCGTCGACGCGTACCGCAGCACCCACAACGCCACCACCTATCGCGAGGACCTGCGGGAGTACTTCGCGCACGGCAAGCCGGTCGTGGTCACCGAGGCCGGCTGCTGCACCTACCGCGGGGCCGGCGACATGGGCGCGGCCGGCTGGCTCGTCGTCGGGGCGGACGGCACGGTCACGCCCGGGACCGTACGGGACCAGGGTGAACAGGTCCGCTACATGGGCGACTTGCTGCCGGTCTTCGAGGAGGAGGGGGTCGACACGGCCTTCTGGTTCAGCTTCGTGTGCTACGCGCTGCCGCACCGGAAGGATCCGCTCAGGGACGTGGACCTGGGCTCGTACGGGATCGTCAAGGTGCTGGACGGGGAGCGCGGCACCACGTACCCCGATATGCCCTGGGAACCGAAGGAAGCGTTCCACGCCCTGGCCCGGCACTACGGGGGTGCCGGGCGGACGGGGTGAACGGGGCCGGACCGAGGAGTCCGGGCGGGACCGAGGAGTGCGGGCCGGACCGGCCCTAGGTGTGCTGTCCCGGCACGTTGGTGACGGGTGACACGCCATGGCTGGTGCTTGAACGGGTGAGGGCCTTCTGGGATCGGTGTGGATTGCGACATCTCCACCGGTTCTCAGGAGGCCCTCGTGTCCCACCGTAATGCCCCGCTGACCCCGAC